>NZ_CP100470.1:1005000-1340000 GCF_030323145.1 Mesorhizobium sp. C432A
GGTATCGAGATCGATCGCAAGATCCTGTCCGACATGGCCATCCATGAACCGCAGGCGTTCGCCGCACTCGTGGCCAAGGCCAAGGTCGCGCTCGAATATCTGAAGAACACCACCCCGAATGCTTTTGAAAGCGCTGTCGCCTAGAGCATGATGCCAAAAAGTTGCTGACTTTTTGGACAACATCATGCTCAGGGAAATTTAGCGAGGAGCGCGATCTTTCCGAAAAGTCTGCAACTTTTCGGGATCGGCCTCCGAGCCCAGCGCTTCCCAGCATTCGCAATTCTGATTGGGGAACCCGCGCTGGCACGGCTGGCGCGGGTTTTTCTTATGGCTGAACTTTCAACTTGAAAGTGACTTTCACCTCAAAGTTGACTCCCAACACAGCGAGTTTGACCGTGAACGACATAGCTACCGGCTTGGATACTCTCGAAAACTCCCTGATGGCCGACGTCGCGTCGGCCGCCGATGAGGCTGCTATCGAAGCCGTGCGCGTCGCGGCTCTCGGCAAAAAGGGGTCGATCTCGGAATTGCTGAAGACACTGGGCGCGATGAGCGCCGAGGAGCGCCAGGTCAAGGGCCCCGCGATCAACGGCCTGAAGAACCGCGTCACCGAAGCGCTGACGACACGCAAGGCCGAGCTGAAGGATGTGGCGGTCACGGCGCGCCTTGCCGCCGAGACGGTCGACGTGACGCTGCCGGTGCGGCAATCGCCGGCCGAGCGCGGCCGCATCCATCCGATCAGCCAGGTCATCGACGAGATCGCGGCGATCTTCGGCGATCTCGGCTTTGCCATCGCAGAAGGTCCCGATGTCGAGAGCGACTATTACAATTTCACCGCGCTGAATTTCCCCGAAGGGCATCCGGCGCGCGAGATGCACGATACCTTCTTTTTCCAGCCGGACGAAAAGGGCGAGCGCAAGCTGTTGCGCACGCACACCTCGCCGGTACAGATCCGCACCATGGAGAAGCAGAAGCCGCCGATCCGCATCGTCATTCCCGGCAAGACCTACCGGCAGGATTCCGACGCTACCCACTCGCCGATGTTCCATCAGGTCGAGGGGCTGGTGATCGACAAATCGGCCAATGTCGCCAACATGAAGTGGGTGCTGGAAGAATTCTGCAAGGCTTTCTTCGAGGTGCCGCAGGTCAAGATGCGCTTCCGGCCGTCGTTCTTCCCGTTCACCGAGCCAAGCCTCGAGGTCGACATCCAATGCGACCGCTCGCGGCCCGGCGAAGTGCGCTTCGGCGAAGGCTCCGACTGGATGGAGATCCTCGGCTGCGGCATGGTCCACCCCAATGTGCTGCGCGCCGGCGGGCTCGATCCCGACGAATATCAGGGCTTTGCCTGGGGCATGGGAATCGACCGCATCGCCATGCTGAAATACGGCATGCCGGACCTGCGCGCCTTCTTCGACGCCGATGTCCGCTGGCTGTCGCATTACGGTTTCCGGCCGCTCGACATGCCGACGCTGTTCGGAGGTCTTTCCGCATGACGGCGCCGCACGCCGGTGGCTGCCGCTGCGGCGCGGTACGGTTCGAGGCCTCGGTCGAACCGCACCATGTCAGCTATTGCCATTGCGGCGATTGCCGGCGCGCCAGCGGCGCGCCGGTGTCGGCCTTTGTCGGCTTCCTTACCGAGCAGGTGGCTTTCACCGGCAAGGCACTGAAGATGTACGAGAACGGCCCGGTTACACGCTCGTTCTGCGGCATTTGCGGCTCGCCTATCGCCTATGTCGACGAGCGGCTGGAAGACCACATCTATTTCATGCTGGGCGCCATGGACATGCCGGCTTATTTCCGGCCGACGCACCATGCCTATGTGCGCGAGCAGCTGCCCTTCGTGCATATGCCCGACGACTTGCCGCGCCATTTGAAGACAAGCGTGCCCAGACCCGATGGACAAGGTCCGGGCGGGTACAGACAAAACGGAACATAGTGATGAAACTCACCCTTTCCTGGCTCAAGGATCATCTCGACACCGACGCCACGCTCGACGAGATCGTCGAGAGGCTGACCTCGATCGGCCTCGAAGTCGAGCATGTCGACGACAAGGCCGGCCTGAAGCCGTTCGTCATCGCCAAGGTGCTGACGGCGGTGCAGCATCCCGACGCCGACCGGCTGCGGGTGCTGACCGTCGACACCGGCAATGGCGCAGCCCCTGTCCAGGTGGTGTGCGGTGCGCCGAATGCCCGCGCCGGCTTGATCGGCGCCTTCGCCGCGCCCGGCGCCTATGTGCCCGGTATCGACGTGACGCTGACCGTCGGCAAGATCCGGGGCGTCGAGAGCCATGGCATGATGTGTTCCGAGCGCGAGCTGGAGCTGTCGGATGAGCACAATGGCATTATCGACCTGCCGGCCGATGCGCCTGTCGGCACCAGCTTCGCGGCTTACGCGCATCTCGACGATCCGGTGATCGAGATCAATCTGACGCCGAACCGGCCGGATGCGACCAGCATTTACGGCGTCGCCCGGGACCTGGCGGCCAGCGGGCTTGGCCGGCTCAAGACCGCGCCGGTCGAAGCGGTCCTTGGCAAAGGTGAAACGCCGGTCAAGGTGACCATCGAGGCGCCGGAGCTCTGCCCCGGTTTCGCGCTGCGCCTGGTGAAAGGCGTGAAGAACGGGCCGTCGCCGAAATGGCTGCAGCAAAGGCTGATCGCCATCGGCTTGCGCCCGATCAGCGCGCTGGTCGACATCACCAACTACGTCACCTTCGACCGTGGCCGGCCGCTGCATGTGTTCGATGCCAAGAAGGTCGCCGGCAATCTCGTCGTGCGCCGCGCACGCGACGGCGAGAAGGTGCTGGCGCTTGACGGGCGCGAATACACGCTGACGCCGCAGATGTGCGTGATCGCCGACGACAATGGCGTCGAATCGATCGCCGGTGTCATGGGCGGCGAGCATTCCGGCTGCGACGAGAACACCACGGACGTGCTGATCGAATCCGCTCTTTGGGATCCGATCACCACGGCCCGCACCGGCCGTACGCTCGGCATCATCACCGATGCCCGTTACCGTTTCGAGCGTGGCGTCGACCCGGAATTCATTGTGCCCGGCGTCGAGCTGGCGACAAAGCTGGTGCTGGAGTTCTGCGGCGGAGAGCCGACCGAGACGGAGGTGGTCGGCTATGCCGGCTACAAGCCGAAGATCGTTTCCTTCCCGATCTCGGAAGTGAAGCGGCTGACCGGCATCGAGGTGCCGAAGGCGGAAAGCCTCGACATCCTGACCCGCCTCGGCTTCAAGCCGTCAGGCTCGGGCGACGTCGTCGATGTCGCTGTGCCGTCCTGGCGTCCTGACGTCGACGGCAAGGCCGACCTGGTCGAGGAAGTGATGCGCATCCACGGCGTCGACAACATCGCGCCGCAGCCGCTCGGCGCGCATGACGCGGTCAACTCCAAGATACTGACGACGCTGCAGGTTCGCACCCGCACTGCCAAGCGCTCGCTCGCCGTGCGGGGCATGCTGGAGGTTCTCACCTGGTCGTTCATCCCGGCCAAACACGCCGAACTGTTCGGCGGCGGCCAGACGGCGCTGAAGCTCGCTAATCCGATTGCAGCCGACATGTCCGATATGCGGCCCTCGTTGTTGCCCGGCCTGATCGTCGCCGCGCAGCGCAATGCCGACAAGGGCATCGGCGATGTCGCGCTGTTCGAGGTCTCCGGTACCTATGAGGGCGACGGCCCCGACCAGCAGCGGCGCGTTGCCGCCGGTGTGCGCCGCGGCACCGCCAAGCTCGACGGTTCCGGCCGCAGTTGGGCCGGCAATTCCGGTCCGGTCGGCGTGTTCGACGCCAAAGCCGACGCGATTGCAGCGCTGGAAGCCTGCGGCGCGCCGGTCGACAGGCTGCAGATCGAGCCAGGCGGTCCGGCCTGGTATCATCCCGGCCGCTCCGGCACGATCAAGCTCGGCCCGAAGACAGTGCTCGGCACGTTCGGCGAGTTCCACCCGAAGACGCTGGAGGGGTTGGACGTTTCCGGACCGATCTGCGGTTTCGAGGTCTATATCGACGCCGTGCCCGAGCCGAAGGCCAAGCCGACGAAAACCAAGCCAAAGCTGGAGCTGTCCGCCTTCCAGGCGGTGAAGCGCGACTTTGCTTTCGTCGTCGACAAGACGGTGGAGGCCGGCGCGCTGGTGCGCGCGGCGCTCGCCGCCGACAAGAAGCTGGTCACCGGCGTTTCGGTGTTCGATGTGTTCGAGGGGGCATCTCTCGGGACCGCCAAGAAGTCGATTGCCATCGAAGTATCTATCCAGCCGGTTGAAAAGACGCTCACCGACGAGGATTTCGAGGCGCTGGCCAAGCGCATCGTCGACAATGTTGGCAAGCAAACGGGCGGCATGCTGAGAACGTAGAGCGGCTAACGCCGCCCTACGTATTTCGACTTCACGCAATTCTTAGGGAAAGCGCGTCTTAGGGAAAGCGCGGCGCGCTTTCCCAGTAAAACCGCTACACACCTTTCCTGGAATTGCTTCTGAGGATTGCCGGCAGTTGCGAATCGCTCTCCAAAGGGCGATGGACCATCTGCGCTATTCCGGTCTGCCGTTCGAAGCCCAGCGCGAAGCGTTTCTCGCCATGGTGTTGGCGGATGCGCTCGTCAGCGACGCGCTGGAGCGGGCCCGCACGCTGGCGTTGCCGGACTGGCTGGTGGTGTCCGGTGCGCTCTACAACAGCGTCTGGAACCACCTGACCGGCAAGGCGCCGGGCTACGGCATCAAGGATGTCGATCTCTTCTACTTCGATGACAGCGACCTGTCCTACGAGGCCGAGGACGCGGTCATCCGTCGAGCCGCGCAGCATTTCGAGGGGCTGGCTCTGCCGGCCGAGGTGCGCAACCAGGCACGGGTGCATCTGTGGTATCCGCAGAAATTCGGCCAGCCCTGCCCGCGCTATACGAGTTCCAGCGAGTCGGTGAGCTATTTTGCTTCGAAGACGCATGCGGTCGGGGTGCGATACGATGCAGATGGGCAGCTTGAGGTCGTGGCGCCGTTCGAGCTGGATGACCTCTTCGCGTTTCGCATCACGCCCAACCGGCTGATGGATAACAGGCGCACGCATGAGGCCAAGGGGGCGAGGGCGAAGGCGTGCTGGCCGGAGATTACGGTGGTGCCGTGGTGAGACTTACCCTCCCCGTTGTGGGGAGGGTCGGCTCGCTGTCGCAGCGAGGCGGAGACAGAGAGACGGGGTGGGGGTGCGCCTCACGAGGACCCCCACCCCGATCCGCTTCGCGGATCGACCCTCCCCACAAGGGGGAGGGTAAAGGCACTCACCCATTCACCAGCGCCAACAGCTCCTCCGTATAGCGCTTGCCAACCACCTTGTCCGGCGACAGCGCATCGCCGATCGCCGCGACCTCAGCCGCGCTCAGCTCGATCCCGACCGCCGCCGTGTTCTGCTCGAGATGGCGTATCTTTCTTGCGCCGGGGATCGGCACGATGAAGTCGCCCTGGTGCAGCACCCAGGCCAGCGCCAGCTGGGCCGAGGTGACGCCTTTTTCCACCGCCAGCTTTTCCAGCGTCGCAACGACCTTGGCATTAGCGGCCATGGCGTCGGCCTGGAAACGCGGCAAGGTCCGGCGCCAGTCGTCGTCGCTGAGGGCCTCGGGCTTGGCGATGGTGCCGGTGAGCAGGCCGCGACCGAGCGGGCTGTAGGGGACGAAGCCGATGCCGAGTTCGCGGCAGACATCGAACACTTCGTCTTCGGGGTCGCGGCTCCAGAGCGAATATTCACTCTGCACGGCAGCGATCGGATGCACGGCGTGCGCCCGGCGGATGGTGGTGGCACTGACCTCCGACAGGCCCAGCGCCCGCACCTTGCCGTCGCGCACCAGTTCCGCCATGGCGCCGACCGTGTCCTCTATCGGCACGCCGGGATCGACGCGGTGCTGGTAGTAGAGGTCGATGACATCGGTATCGAGCCGTTTCAGCGAGGCTTCCGCCACTGCCTTGACGTGCTCCGGGCGGCTATCGACGCCAACCATACGTTCGAGGCCTGAGCCTTCCTCGGAAATCTTGAAGCCGAATTTGGTGGCGATCGTCACCCTGTCGCGCACCGGCTTCAACGCCTTGCCGAGAAGGATCTCGTTCTCAAAGGGACCATAGACTTCGGCGGTGTCGAAAAACGTCACGCCGATCTCGACAGCGCGGCGCAGCGTGGCGATTGCGTCCGCCTCGGCCTGACCGCCATAGGCGAAGCTCATGCCCATGCAGCCGAGGCCGACGGGGAAGACTTCGAGTTCAGTACCAAGTTTGCGGGTTTTCATGGCGCGTCTCCTTGTTGCGATGAAAGAGAGATAGCGCTTGGCTTTACGTTCGATAATTGGCTGTCATTCGCACGGGCTGTTCTATAAAATAGAGCAATGAACCGAGCGCATCTTTCTCAACTCGCTGTACTGGCAACAGTCGCCCAATGCGGTAGTTTTCGTGGCGCGGCGCGCGAACTGGCCATCGCGCCCTCGGCAGTGAGCCATGCCGTGTCCAGCCTGGAGGCGCGGCTCGGCGTGCGGCTTTTGGCGCGCAGCACCCGCAGCGTGGCACCAACGGAGGAGGGCGCGCAGCTGCTCGAACGGCTGCGGCCGGCGCTGTCCGAGATCGATCTGGCGCTGGAAACGGCGATCGAGGCGCGCGACCGGCCGGCCGGCAACCTGCGGCTGACCGTGCCGCGCACCGCGGCCCACCTGGCATTGACGCCCAGGCTCGGCGGCTTTGCCGCGGCCTATCCCGACATCGTGCTGGAAATCGTCATCGAGGATCGCTTCACCGACGTCGTCGAAGGCGGCTTCGATGCCGGCGTGCGGCTCGGTGAGAGCTTGCAGCGCGACATGATCGCGGTGCGCATCGGACCGGACCTTCGCGGCGCCGTGGTCGGCGCGCCATCCTATTTCGCGACCATGCCAAGACCCCGCCATCCGCGCGATCTTGCCGACCACCGCTGCATCCGCTTCCGTTTTTCCAGCGGCATTCTTTACCGCTGGGAATTAGAGAAGGATGGCGAAGAGATCGAGATCGCGGCGCAAGGGCCGCTGATCCTCGACGAAGACCATCTGATCGCCCAGGCGGCGGTCGACGGCGCAGGGCTCGCCTTCGTCTTCGACGATTATGTGCGCGCACCGCTCGCCGACGGCCGCTTGATCCGCGTGCTGGAAGACTGGTGTCCGCCCTTCGACGGTTTCTTCGCCTACTACCCCAGCCGCCGCCAGATGCGCCCGGCGCTGCGGGCGTTTGTGGATTTCTTCAAGGCCGGTGCTTAGCCACCTCCCCCTTGTGGGGAGGGTCGATCCGCGTAGCGGATCGGGGTGGGGGTCTTCGTAGGGCGCTACCCCCCACCCCGTCGCTTCGCGCCGACCCTCCCCACAAGGGGGAGGGTGGAAGAAAGCCCAGCTGCCATTCGTTCACCAGCCATGCCGGCATTCATCACCAACAACTCAACCCGCTACGGCTGGGCGGCGATCGTCCTCCACTGGCTGATCGGCATCCTGTTCATCGGCCAGTTCATGCTCGGCTTCATCATGGTGCGGTTGACCAGCCAGCGCACCGCCTTCGAGCTGATCCAGCTGCACAAATCCTTCGGCTTCCTGCTGCTCGGCCTCCTCATCCTGCGCTTTGCCTGGCGGCTCGGCAATGCGGCCCCGGCCTTGCCGGCCTCGGTCGGAGGCCTGGAGCGTCGGATGGCGCCGCTGGCACATCTGGCACTTTATGGCTTCCAGCTCGCGCTGCCGCTGTCCGGCTGGGCACTGGTTTCGGTGTCGATGCTGGAGATCCCCAGCATGCCGTTCAACCTTTTCGTGATGCCGAACCTGCCGCTCGGCGTGTCCGATGCGGCGGAAAACTTCTGGGCGGTAGCACACTGGTATCTCGCCTATGCCGGCATTGCCTTGGTTGCGCTGCATGCACTGGCGGCGCTGCGCCATCATTTCTGGCTGCGCGACAGCGTGCTCACGCGCATGATCACGCCTTCGTCAGATCAGGACATGGAATAGCGCGCGCCGCGCATTCGTTCATTGGAGTGAGGGCGCAACACTTCGCCTGCCCCAGAAGGACAAAACCCATGTATGCGCGCATCTTCGGATTGGCGGCTGTTGCCGCTTGCCTTGCCATGCCTGTCTCCGCCGCTGTGGACCTCGGCGACGCTGCCGGCAGCTACACGGTCAACCCGGCCAGCTCCAGCATTCGCTTCTCCATCGGCAAGGTCGGTGGCGGCGGCCTCGACGGCGCCTTTGGCCGCTTCAAGGGCTCCATCCGCATCGACAACAGCGATGTCGGCCGTTCCGCGGTCAACTTCACCATCTATCCCGAAAGCGTCGGCACCGGCCAGGGCCGCATCGACGCCTTCCTGCGCTCCGATGCGGTGTTCGACGTGGCCAACAGCCCCGAAATCCAGTTCCGCTCGACCAGCGTAACCCGAACCAGCGACACCACGGCGCTGGTCAGCGGCCGGCTGACGGCGCGCGGCAAGACGTTTGCGGAAAAGTTCACTGCCGAGCTCGGCGGGCTGAAGGGTGGCGTCATTAAATTCCACGTCACCGGCAAGGTGCTGCGCTCCCGGTACGGCATGGATGTCGGCACGCCGATCTATTCGAATATCGTCAATTTCGACATGACGCTGACGGGCAAGCGAGGCTAGCAGGACCAGCGATCCGCATTGGCTTTTCCCGCAATTTCGGGCAAACCTCCTCGCCTGTAAATCGATAGGAGAAGCCTGATGTTCCGATGGGGTGTTTTGTCGACGGCCAAGATCGGCCGCGAGCAATTGTTGCCGGCAATCGTCGAGGCCGAGAATGGCGTTTTGTCCGCGATCGCCAGCCGCGACCTGTCGAAGGCCGAGGCCCTGGGCGAGCGGTTCGGCGCCAGACATGCCTTTGGTTCGTATGAGGAGCTGCTCGCTTCGAAAGACGTCGACGGCGTCTACATCCCGCTGCCGACCTCGCAGCATGTCGAATGGACGGCCAAGGCCATCGAAGCGGGAAAACATGTGCTGGTGGAGAAGCCGCTGGCGCTCGACGCCAAGGACATCGCGCCGCTGATCAAGCTGCGCGACAGCAAGAAGGTGCTGGTCTGCGAGGCCTTCATGGTCATCTACCACCCGCAATGGATCAAGGTGCGCGATCTCATCGCCTATGGCGCCATCGGCCGGCTGCGCCATGTGCAGGGCGCCTTCTCCTATTACAATGTCGATCCCACCAACATGCGCAACCAGCTCGATCTCGGCGGCGGCGCGCTGCCTGATATCGGCGTCTATCCGACGGTGTCGACGCGGTTTTCAACCGGCAAGGAGCCGCTCCGCGTGCAGGCGACGATCGAGCGCGACAAGAAATTCGGCACCGACATCTACTCCTCGATCCGCGCCGATTTCGGCGACTTCGAACTGTCCTTCTACCTCTCGACGCAGATGGCGGCGCGGCAGGTGATGGTGTTTCACGGCGAGAAGGGTTTCATCGAGGTGTTCTCGCCGTTCAATGCCGGGCTCTACGACCATCACCGCATCGAACTGCACAACCAGAACCATACGGAGGCGCAGGTGTTCCGCTTTCCCGGCACGCAGCAATACCGGCGCGAGGTCGAGACGTTTGCCAGGGCGGCACAGGGCGGCAAGGAGCGTATCTTCACGCTGGAGGAGTCCGTACTCAACCAGAAGGTCATCGACGCCATCTTCCGCGCCGGTGCCAAGGAAGGCTGGGAGGCCGTCTGATACACCAATCTTAGCCGGTAATTTCATGGGAGAAGGGCATTGTGCATGCGGACGCCCTTCCTGTTGAACTGACGATCTCACGCGCCTCTGAGCGTCAGGTGCAAGGTCTCGGCGAAGCGGTCGGGATAGGGCGCAAAGCCCATATGGTCGCCGGGGAAGGCGGCGCGCTTGCTGCCGAGCCTGTCGGCCAGCGCCTTGCCCATGCCGTCGATCGGCTGGCCGATGGACTCTTCGCCGATGCCGACCACGACCGGGCGGCCGCGCAGCGCCTCGATATCAGGACGGTAGAGCGACAGCGGCATGACGCCATGCGCCAGCCAGTATTCGAAATTGCCGCTGACCCTGGCAAACGTCTCGGCCTCCTCGGGCGACGGTTCGAACGAAGGCGGTCCGTCCTGCGGCCCGGCTTCATCCTGACCCGGCCCTTCCGACAGGCTGTTCTCGCTGAAGAATTTCTGCATCGCCGCCTCGACACCCTGGCTGCGATAGGTGTCGTGCAGGTCGCGCATGCCGGCCAGTGACGGCGACGGGTCGTCGAGCAGCATCATGCTGGGCGGCTCATGCGCGACCAGCGCACGAACCCGGCCGGGATGGCGGGCGGCGAGGTTGAGCCCGATCTGGGCGCCGCCGCTGGTGCCGAACACATAGGCCGGCCGGCGCCAAGCGCCTCGATCAATCGCGCGGCATCGTCGCCATGGACATCGAGGTCCTGCTCTTGCGGCTCTCCGTCAAAGGTGCTGCGCGAACTGCCGCGCGGATCATAGGCGACCACCGTGTAGCGGTCGGCGAGGTGGCCCGCGACATCGGCGAAGACGCCGGCGTCCTGCGGTCCGCCGGGGATTATCAACAGTACGGGGCCGGAACCGCGCATCTCATAATAGAGGCTGGCGCCCGGTACTTTCAGCGTCGACGTTTGGGGGGTCATGTCCATCTCTCCTGTTGTTCTCATGTCAAAGTTCGGGTTTGCGCCGGGTCCGATCATTTGCCGGTCACAACCATGAGGTTGCCCTCGCTGTCGCGGAATTCGGCGACCGTGCGGCCCGGCTGCCAAGGCGCTTCCTGCGGCTCGGTGATGATTTCGACGCCGCGCGCCTTCAGGCCCGCGACCGTTGCCTCGACATCGCCATCAACGAGCACCAGCACGGGCTCAGTGCCCGGCGTGTCATCGGGGCGTTTGACGAAATGCAAATTGGTGACGGCGCCGGGAAATGTCAGCTCGATCCAGCGCCAGCCGGTGTCGCCCATCAGCTGGTCCGCCGACACCTGGCAAGCAAGATGGCCGGTGTAGAAGGCCTTGGCGCGGTCCTGGTCGAACACCGGCAATTCGGCAAACTGGATGTGCATGATGGGTCTCTCCTGCTCCTGGACGGCTGCCGCGCAGCCGTCGACGGGAAAGACGATCCGGACGATCGAAAAGATTCGCCGGGCGACGAATCTTTTCGAGGCCGCGAAACGTCTTCTCCGTGCAGAGTTGAAAAACAGGAGACGACAATGGGCTACAATCTCATCCGCTACGGCGTGAAGGACGAAAGCATCGCCGAGAACCGTATGCTGGTTGCACAGGTGTTCGAGGCACTCGACGACACGAAGCCGCAATCCGTGCGCTACCTCGTCCTGGAACTGGAGAATGGCGAGTTCATCCATCTTGTCAGCCAGGATGGCGACGGCCTGACGGGGCTCGCAGCCTTCAAGGCCTTCAGCGCCGATCATGCCGGGCGCCGCTCGACGCCGCTTGCCAGATCGCCGGCAAAGATCGTCGGCAATTATCGTATGCTGGCCGGCGAGGTCGTGCCGGCTTGAATGCGAAGACCGGCATTTAGGGAACGGACAGGATGAACACAGCAAAACTCGACCGCGTTGCCCTGGAGGCGATGCTCGGCTCCTTGCGACCGAAGCTGCACCGCTACTGCGCCCGCATGGCCGGCTCGGTGATCGATGGCGAGGACATCGTCCAGGAGACACTGATCAAGGCACTGCAGGCCATCGACGGCGACGCCGCCGTCGAGCATCCGGAGCAATGGCTGTTCCGCATAGCCCACAATGCCGCGCAGGATCATCTGCGCCGGCGCCAGCGGGAGCAGGCGCGCATGAGCGAGACCGACATGACGACGATCGAAGACCCCTCCGCCAGCGCCGATGCGAGGCTCGCCACCGCCGCCAGCCTGCGAAGCTTCATGCAGCTGGCAACAGTGCAGCGCAGCGCCGTGATCCTTATCGACGTGCTTGGCCTCAGCCTGCACGAAACCTGCGAAGTGTCCGGCGCGACGCTGGCCGCGACCAAGGCAGCGCTGCATCGCGGGCGGTCGCAGCTGCGCCTACTGGCGTCACAGGACGAGCAGGCGCCTGCCCCAAAGCTCGACGCCGGTGACGAGCGGCGCCTGCGCCGCTATGTCGACCTGTTCAACGCGCGCGACTTCGACGCCGTGCGCGCGTTGATCGCCGAGGATATCCAGCTTGAAGTCGTCAACCGCACCCGCATGCGCGGCAAGGCGCAGGTTTCCAACTATTTCGGCAATTACGACCGTGTCCAGGACTGGGCGCTGTCGCTCGGCTTCGTCGACCGCAGGCCGGCCATCCTGATCCGCAACCCGCAAACGGGAGATGACGCCGTGCGCGGCTTCATGCTGGTCGACTGGCAGGATGGAAAGGTCAGCCATATCCGCGATTTCCGCTACGCGCCCTATTGCCTTGCCGATGCGGACATCCGCTTCATCGACGAGTAAGCATCGGCCAGAGAGCGCGGACTTCGCGCCTCAGGCGAAGCTTTGCAAATTGGCGTCCTGCAGCTTGGAGCCGGCGAGCAAGGCCTCGAGCACCTGCTTCTTGAGCGACAGGCACTGCGAGCGGGCAAGCTTTGCGATGGCCGAGACTTCGGCCAGCTCGCAGGCAAGCACCAACTCCTTCTGCTGGCCGATGATCGCTTGCGTGAAGTCGCGCGATTTGAAGCCGAGATGGAGGACACGCTCCGACTGGTCGAGCGTTTGGTCGAGCAGGCGAACCAGCCGCAGATTGCCGGAGAGTTCAGCCAGGGCCAGGCGAAAGGCGCGGTCGGCCGCCAGAAAGGCGACATGGCTGCGCAGCGTCTCCGGCTTCAGCACCTTCTGCGCCGCCAGCCTGATGTCGTCGAGCCCGCGTTCGGTGAGGTTTGCCGCGGCCACCCGGAACACTTCCGGTTCGATCAGGCTGCGGAGGTCGAAGATCTCGTTGACGTCGCGCAGGCTAAGCGGTGCGATGACATAACCGCGGCGCGGCTCGCTCTTGATCAGCCCTTCCTGCGTCAGGCGGGCCAAAGCCGAGCGGATCGTCGCCTTCCTGATCTGGTAGCGGTCGCCGATCTGCTTTTCGGTCAGGCTTTCGCCGGGTTGCAGGACGCAGGCGACGATGTCGCTCTTCAGCTGCTCATAAGCTTCCTCGCTGCGCAATATGTCGGCGGTCGACGGCGCCTTGACGGCGGACGGTGACACTGATTTCGGAAGAGCCATATCTGCCTGCCCGTTTGGTCTGCCCGTTTGGTCTGCCCGCGTGGTCTGCCCGCGTAGTCTGCTTGCCCGTTTCGACCATCCGGTTGACGGGTCTGTCGGCATTCGCTAGACTGAGCATCTCAGCTGTATTGGTTGAGCTTCCCAATGGAGATGACGACAAATGTCTCTTGCCGCCAACTCGCCTCTCTACGCCGTAACCGCCGGTATCGTCAACGCAGCCAAAGGTGCTCATGCCATCGAACGGGTCAAGGCGGTGCTGCGCGAACACACCGACCGCTTCCATGCATCAGGCGTGCTCGCGCATGAGGAAGACGACGATGAGGTGCTGCTGCATGCCAGCCCTGACTTGACCATCTACCACATCACGCTGTCGCCCGGCCTGCGGTACCCGCCGCACAACCATCTGATGGATGCGCTGATCGGCATCTACAAGGGTAGCGAGACCAACTTCATCTATCCCGTCGACGGCAGCGAGATCGATGCGCCGGAACGCCACGACATCGCGGCGCCCGCGGTGGTGCACATGACCCCTGATACTGTGCACGCGGTGGCCAACACCGGCAGCGCCCGCTCAGGCGCACTGCATGTCTATCTCGGCAATCTGACGGAGACCCACCGCCACATGTGGAGCCCGGACAGCACCCACGCCGAGCCGTTCGACAATGAGCGGTATCTGGCTGGGGCGAGGCCGATTGGGCCCTGACCGGGAAAGCGGAAGAAAAGTGAGCCTGCTGCGCAGCGGCGCGAGCGAGCGTTCTGCGTCGCCGCGCCCAGATAACAGTCCCCGCGTACCGGCCATTTCAAGACATCGCAGCGAGTTTATAGCGCAGTCAGGCTGACGACTGGGGTAATAAATGAAGAAGCCCGGAGGCGGCGTCCAGTTCTCCAGCACTCGAATGAGGCGGTGCTCGGCAACGTGTTCCGCGACCTGCTCTTCATATGTGAGGCCAAGACCGGCTAGCGGATCGCAGGAAATCACAGTTTCGGCGGAAATGGCGCGCCCGAAGAGATTCGAACTCCTGACCCCCAGATTCGTAGTCTGGTGCTCTATCCAGCTGAGCTACGGGCGCGCAACAGGCCATGCTTTACATAGCCCCGCTAACCGATCCTGACGACCGGCCGCGACAAGACGTGTTCCCTAGCGACTGAATTTCCGAAAAGCAAGCCAATCCGGCAAAAGTTTTGTCGCAGCTGCTTTCGACGGTGCCGATCAAGGTGTGCTGAGATTCAGCTCAGTCCGGCTTCGGCTGAATATCAAATACAGCTCAGGCCGGGCGGCGCAGGCCGCTGCGGGCCTGGTCGAGGCGGACCGGCTGGTCGGGGATGGTGACGGCGAAGGTGGTGCGTCCGCCGATCGATTCGACCAGCTCCACCGTGCCGCCATGGGCGCGGATCAGTTCGTGCGCGATGGCCAGGCCAAGGCCGGTGCCGCCGCTGCGGGCCGAGCCGCGAAACGCCGCGAACAGATTTTCTCGAGCCTTCGCCGGCAGGCCGGGACCGGTGTCGGTGACAATGATGCGGCTTACGCTGCCTATGCGCTCGGCCGATACGGCGAGCCGGCGCACCAGCGCGCTCTCGGCGTCGGCCGCCATCGCCTGGACCGCGTTGCGACAGAGATTGGTGAGCACGCGAAACAGCTGGTCGGAATCGGCATCGACCTCGAAAGCGAGCTCGACGGCATTGACGAACTCGATGCCGTCCTCGATGTCGAGCAGGCCGTGGACGTCGTCGACCAGCTGGCGCAGCCGCAAGCGGCGGCGTGAGGGCGCCGGCTCCTGCGTGCGACCATAGTGGAGCACGCCTTCGGAATAGGAAACGGCTCGGTCGAGCGCGCGCAACAGCTTTGGCGCGAAGGCCTGCACCGTCGGGTCCTTGACCAGGCGCAAGCGGTCCGACATCAGCTGCGCCGAGGCCAGGATGTTGCGCATGTCGTGGTTGATCTTGGAGACGGCGAGGCCAAGGTCGGCAAGGTGCTTCTGCTCCGACAGCATCTTTTGCAGCCGTTCCTGCATCTGCGACAGTTCGCGCTCGGCAACGCCGATCTCGTCGGCACGGGCGGCCGGGTGGATGATGCGCCCTGGATCGTCGGGCGCCTCGGAAAAGGACAGCATCGAGCGCGTCATGGTGCGGATCGGGCCGATCATGATCAGGTCGATCGCGGCATAGACCAGCATTGCGGTGAACAGCGAGATCAGCAGCGAGACGAAGGCGACGTTGCGCGAATAGCGCAGCATGGCGTTGCGCAGGGAATAGTCGGGCATGATCAGCTCGAATTCCTTGTCGCTGTCGCCGACCGGGCCGAACACCCGCAGCATGCGCTTGCCGCCGAAGAACAGCGTATCCAGCGCCCCGGTCATGCCCTTGATCATGCCGACATTGGCGATATCGATATGCTCGTCGACCTGCGGCGGCATCTCGGCCACCACCAGCAGGCGCGACACGCCGCCGTCGCGCACCGCGATCGCCTTGGCGCCGATTGCCATCAGCACGTCGTTCTGGGCGGCGCGGGAGAGCGAATTGGGCTCGCCCTGCACCAGCACGATCGACACCGCGGCAGCGGTGCTTAGCCTCTCCTTCAGCCAGGCCAGGCGGTAGCTGGCGATCCAGGGCAGGAAAATGAGGACTTCGGCCAGGAGCACGAAGACAATGGTGAGCAAGAGCAGCTTGGTCGACAGGCCGCGCGCCAAGGGCACTGAACGATTGGGCACCGAACGGCTCGCAACCGGGCGAACGGTCGCCGGGCTGGCATCGGCTGTCGACGGGCCGCTCCCTTCATCCGCTGATGCAACTTCGCTCATTAAGGCCTGTCTTCACAAACGCTTGATCGGTTGAGATTAGGCGATTGCGGCTTTTTTGCCAATTTCATCCTTCGTTGGACAATGGTACCAGCAATAAAGATCGCCTCGAATTGGGTTTTCGCGCTGCGACGAACTGGCGTTCGCGCTGCGACGAACTCATAGTTCGCGCTGGATTGACTCCCAAAACCCTTCTTTCTATAAGCCGCTCACGCTCGGGCCATTCGTCCCGGCGCGGTTTCGATCGCGCCAATGCCGGCCCGGCAAAGCTCCTGTTACACAGTGACAGAATCAAGAAGGGCCGCACCCCGCGGTATTAAAACAAATGAAGCGTACCTACCAACCGTCCAAACTCGTCCGCAAACGCCGGCACGGTTTCCGTGCTCGCATGGCCACCAAGGGTGGTCGCGGCGTCGTCGCAGCTCGCCGCAACCGCGGCCGCAAGCGGCTCAGCGCCTGAACGGAAGACGAGATCGTTGCCCGCAACCGGCAAGCCAGTGGGACCAAACCCCAAGCGGCTTCTGAAACGTGCGGAATTCCTGGCCGTCCGCCGCGGTGAAAAGCGGCGCGGGCGGCTTTTTCTCGTTGAAGTTCTCGATCGCAATGACGGCCTGCCGCCGCGCGTCGGCTTCACCGTCACCAAGAAGGTCGGCAATGCGGTTGTCCGCAACCGCGTCAGGCGGCGGCTGAAAGAAGCCGTGCGCACCCATGCCGCAAGTGACATGGCGCCCGGCAATGACTATGTCATCGTCGGGCGTGAAGACGTGCTCACCATTCCGTTCGGCCAGTTGAAGGCCGAACTCTCCCGCCGTCTCAGCGGAACACGATAGGCCAAGGGCTTTCGATGGAAAACAACCGGAACTTCTACATCACCATCGTCTTGTCGGTGCTGATCCTCGGGCTGTGGCAATATTTCTATGTGCTGCCGCGCAGCGAACAGCAGCGCGAGGCGGCCCGCATCGAAGAGCAGCGGGCGGCGGAGCAGAAGAAGGCGGCCGAGGCCGCCAACCCCGGCGGCACGCCGGCGCCCGCAGCGCCCGGCGCCATTCCAAACGCGCCCGGCACCTATGTCACGACGCCGGAAGGCCGCGCGCAGGAAGTGGCCAAGACGGCCCGCGTCAACATCGACACGCCGAGCCTGTCGGGCTCGATCAACCTCACCGGCGCCCGCCTCGACGACCTAAAGCTCAAGCACTACACCGAGACGGTCGACAAGACATCGCCGCAGATCCAGCTGCTCAATCCGCAGGCGCTGCCCACCGGCTATTATGCCGAGATCGGCTTTGTCGGCAGCGACACGACCGGCACGGTGCCGGGCCCGGAAACGGTCTGGAGCGTCGACGGCAATGCGACGCTGACGCCGGCGACGCCAGTGACGCTGACCTTCACCAACGACAAGGGCCTGACCTTCAAGCGCACGATCTCCGTCGACGGCGACTACATGTTCACCGTTTCCGATGCGGTGCAGAATTCAGGCTCGGCCCCCGTCACGCTGTCCAATTACGGCCGCGTCATCCGTTTCGACAAGCCAGCCATTGCCAGCTCCTATGTGCTGCATGAAGGCCTGATCGGCGTCACCGGCACGGAAGGCCTGCAGGAGCACAAATACGCCGACATCGAGAAGAACAAGCTGTATACGCCGAGCAAATCGACCGATGGCTGGCTTGGCATCACCGACAAATACTGGGCGGTCACCCTGGTGCCGACCGAGAAGCAGCCGTTCCAGCCGCACTATGCCTATTACGACAATGGTCGCCCGCGCTACCAGTCGGACTTCCTCACCGACCCGATCACCATTGCCGCCGGGCAGTCGGCGACGGTCGAGACCGAGATCTTCGCCGGCGCCAAGGAAGTCAACAAGATCAACGCCTACGCCCAGGACCGGCAGATCAGGCTGTTCGACCGGCTGATCGATTGGGGGTGGTTCATCTGGATCACCAAGCCGATGTTCTACCTGATCGACACGCTGTACAAATTCTTCGGCAATTTCGGTCTGGCCATCCTTGCCACCACCGTCGTCGTCAAAACCCTCTTCTTCCCGCTCGCCAACAAATCCTATGCGTCGATGGCGAACATGAAGAAGGTGCAGCCCAAGATGCTCGAGATCCGCGAGAAATACGCGGACGACAAGATGAAGCAGCAACAGGCGATGATGGAGCTGTACAAGACCGAGAAGATCAATCCGCTCGCCGGCTGCTGGCCGGTGGCGCTGCAGATCCCGGTGTTCTTCTCGCTCTACAAGGTGCTCTACATCACCATCGAGATGCGGCACGCGCCGTTCTTCGGCTGGATCCAGGATTTGGCCGCGCCCGATCCGACCTCGGTCTTCAACCTGTTCGGCCTGCTGCCCTTCGCGCCACCGGCATTCCTGCCGCATATGGGCGCCTGGGCGGTGGTCATGGGCATCACCATGTTCCTGCAGATGCGCATGAACCCGACGCCGCCGGATCCGACGCAGGCGCAGATCTTCACCTGGATGCCGGTGATCTTCACCTTCATGATGGGCAGCTTCCCGGCCGGCCTCGTCATCTACTGGGCCTGGAACAACACGCTGTCGATCCTGCAGCAGGGCGTGATCATGAAGCGCCAGGGCGCCAAGATCGAATTGTGGGACAATCTGACGGCATTGTTCCGAAAGAAACCCTCGCCGGCTGAATAAAAGGCGTGGCAATCAAAGCCCCGGCTCGTCCGGTGTTTTTGTGGACGAGGCGCGCATCACGTTCCCGTGAGGCGCGAAACTTGCGGCGTGCAACCGGCGTGGCTGCTGCTTGTACCGCCAAGGCCGATCAACACCGATCAGCCCTAATCCGAAGACCATTGTTTTGGATCCGTGACCCCGTCATGTCCACCGCGGGGATGCGGCGCGTGGAATGGGCATTCGCCTTTAAGTATTTGTTATCATTATCATTTTTTACTCACCGAAACTTTCCCGCAATTGCCGCGTAACTCTTCCCGACAATCGAATCAACAATTGTCGCACCAGAAGGGTTCTCCAATGGCAAAGTCCATCCTCAAGGCATTATGCTTTTCCGCCGGCCTGGCTCTATCGGGCCTCGCAGCTACGACGGCCTATACGCTCGCCAATCCCGCCGTTGGCGGCGCTGCGATGCTGACCTCCAAGAACATCGTCGAGAACGCCCTCAACTCGCCGATCCACAAGACGCTGGTTGCCGCCGTCAAGGCCGCCGGCCTGGTCGACACGCTGGAAAGCGCGGGACCCTTCACGGTGTTTGCGCCGACCGATTCCGCCTTCAAGAAACTGCCGGCCGGCACCGTCGCCACGCTGGTGAAGCCCGAAAACAAGGACAAGCTGACCAAGATCCTGACCGCCCATGTCGTGGCCGGCAAGATCTCGGCCAAGGAGATGATGACCAAGGCCAAGGCGATGGGCGGCAAGTATGAGATGAAGACCGTTAGCGGCGACACGCTGATCGCCGAGGTCAAGGGCGGCTCGCTCTACATCGTCGACGAGTCCGGCGGCGCCGCCAAGGTGACGGTCGCCGACGTCAACCAGTCGAACGGCGTCATCCACGTCGTCAACAAGGTGCTGTTGCCGAAGTAACGGTTTTAGGGAACGGCGGATGACGGCGGGCTGCGACTGGCTTTCTCGGTCTGCCTTCCCCACCTCACGGCGAGGTGCCATTCTTTTGAAGCCGCCTTCGCCACCACGGGGTCCTGCTTGTCCTTCGCAGGGCCCCGTTTTTCGTTTCAGGGCGCCTTAGCCGACGGCGCTGCGGTCGACCTGATCGCGATCTGCCGCGGCACCAAGTGAACATCGAAGCCCAGCAGGGCTCGCTCATCGGGCGATTGGTGCTATAGGGCGGATCACGCCATCTAGAATGGCGGCTTTAATTTGCGCCACTCTCGACGGATCTCGCCATGGACGGACCCAACCCAGACATCAAACACCCCATCCCGATGCACACCCGCGTCGGCTTCCTCAAGCCCCTGGTCACCGCGCCGAATATCGAGATCGGCGAGTTCACCTACTATGACGATCCTGACGGACCGGACAAATTCGCCGAGCGATGCGTGCTGCATCATTATCCCTTCATCGGCGACAAGCTGATCATCGGCAAGTTCTGCGCCATCGCGGAGGGCGCGCGCTTCATCATGAACGGCGCCAACCATGCCATGTCCGGCTTTTCCACCTATCCGTTCAACATTTTCGGTCATGGCTGGGAGCAAGGCTTCGACCCGAAGACGTGGTCGCAGGAAGTGCGCGGCGACACGGTGGTCGGCAATGATGTATGGATCGGCATGGATGCGGTGATCATGCCCGGCGTGTCGGTCGGCAATGGCGCCATCGTGGCGGCGAAATCGGTGGTGACGCATGACGTGCCGGCCTATGCGATCGTCGCCGGCAATGCGGCAAAGGTGGTGAAGATGCGTTTCGACGACAGGACGGTGCGGCGGTTGCTGGCTGTGGCGTGGTGGAATTGGCCGGTGGACAAGATCGGCCGCAACCTCAACGCCATCCGGGGCGCCGATATTTCGAGGCTGGAGGCAGCAATTTGAACGCGCTGGGCAACACCGTCATCGGCACCGACCTGTTCACCAAGGGGTGGATCTTCATCCGCGGCGTGCCGGCGATGAAGTTCCTGCCGCCGGAGGGGCCGCCTGAGATCGCCTTTGCCGGCCGCTCCAATGTCGGCAAGTCGTCGCTGATCAATGCGCTCGTCGGCCATAACGGGCTGGCGCGCACCTCCAACACGCCGGGGCGCACGCAGGAGCTCAACTATTTCGTGCCGGGCGGGTTTTCCGGCGAAGGCGCCGACCTGCCGCCAATGGCGCTGGTCGACATGCCGGGCTACGGCTATGCCAGCGCGCCGAAGGAAAAGGTGGACGACTGGACCAAGCTGGTCTTCGATTATCTCAAGGGCCGCGTGACGCTGAAGCGGGTCTATGTACTGATCGATTCCCGGCATGGCATCAAAGCCAAGGACGACGAGGTGCTGTCGCTGCTCGACAAGGCGGCGGTGTCCTACCAGATCGTGCTGACCAAGACCGACAAGATCAAGGCCGCCGGCGTGCCGCGGCTGATCGAAGAGACATTACTGAAGATCAAGAAGCGACCGGCGGCGTTTCCGTTCGTGCTCGCCACGTCGTCGGAAAAGGGCGAGGGTCTGGACGAACTGCGCGCGGCGATCGTGCTGGCCGCCAATGGCGGCTGAGCAAACCAGCTAGGCCTTTCCCTTCGCCTCCACGGCGATCATCTAGTGGCTTTCTTCCTCGGCAAGCTTTTCGGTGCCGTAGGACTTCAGGAACAGGCTGACGCCCGACCGCACGATGTGGTCGATTTCATCCTGGCTCGGCGCCGTGGTGCGGTAGGCGAAGATGCACTGGCGAAACAGGCCGGCGAGGCACAGTTCGGTGAATTGATAGGCGGCAAGATCGACATCATCGATCTTGAGCAGGCCGCGTTCGATGGCTGCATTGAGGAACTTGACCACCTTGTCGTGGCCGCGTTTGGGGCCACGTTCGTAAAACCGCGCGCCCATGTCCGGTATCCTGTCGGAGGCGCCGATCACGGTGCGTTGCGCCTGGATGACCTTGGCCGAGGTGATCTTCATCGACAGCACCTTGCCGAATTTCACCAGCGTCTGGCGCAGATCGTCGGCGCGGTCGAGCATGTCGTACATGTTCTTGAAGATGGTGCCGCGCTCTTCCTCGATCAGCGCCTCGAACAGCTCTTCCTTGTTGGCGAAGTAGACATAGATCGTGCCCTTGGAGACGCCGGCCTCGCGGGTAATGTCGTTCATCGACGCCGCTTCGAAGCCCTTGTCGATGAACACGCGCCGCGCGCCCTCGATGATCTGGCTGCGCTTGACCGGATCCTGGCCCGCCGCCGGGCGGCCGCGACGCGCACTATCCAGCACATCGCACCGATCATTTTCGACGTCGGGTAACGTGTCGGCCATTAAAGTCACACCTCGCGAAATAATTCGAACCGAGCGGTTCGATTGCTCTTGATATGGGCCTGCTTTAGCGCTATGTCAACGTTCGCATCGAACCGAACGGTTCAGTATAACACATTTTCCTTATGTAGCTACGGTAGCGAGATATCATGTCCTCGAACACGCCAACCACCGCCGAAGTCCGCCCCTTTCCCAACGCCAAGGTCTCGCCGGTTATCGAAGCGCCGGAAGCGCCCATCAAGCCTGCCGCCGAAGTTTTGGCCGAGGTGCCGGCCAAGAAGAAGCGGTCGGCTCGCTCGTTCATGCTGCCGATCGTCGGCCTCGCTCTGCTCAGCGCCGGCGCCTGGTATGGCTATGATTACTGGACCGACGGCCGGTTCCTGATCTCGACCGACGATGCCTATGTCCAGGCCGACATGTCGTTCGTCTCGCCGAAGATTTCCGGCTATGTCGATCAAGTCAAGGTCTCGGAGAACCAGCAGGTCAAGGCCGGCGATCCGCTGCTGACGATCGACGACGGCGACTACAGAATAGCCGTTGCCCAGGCGGAGGCGCAGATCGCCACGCTGGCCAAGACGCTCGACCGTATCGACGCGCAGACCAAGGCGGCGCACGCTTCGCTGCAACAGGCGCAGGCGCAGAAGGTCGCCGACCAGGCGGCAGCCGACAATGCCGCTCGTGCCCAGCAGCGCGCCGCGCAACTGGTCAAGACGCATGTCGGCACGCAGGCGCAACTGGACGACGCCCAGACCGCTCTCGACCAGGCCAATGCAGCCCTTGTCGGCGCCGACGCGCAGATTGCAGCCGCACAGGCCAATATCGGCGTGTTCGAAGCGCAGCGCGCCGAATCGGCCAGCACGCTGGCTTCGCTGCGGCTGAACCGCGACAAGGCCGCGCGCGATCTGTCCTTCACCGTGCTCAAGGCGCCTTATGACGGCGTCGTCGGCAACCGCTCGGTCGAGCAGGGCGACCTCGTCAGCCCCGGCCAGAAGCTCGCCGTCGTGGTGCCGCTGGACAAGCTCTACATCGTTGCCAACTTCAAGGAGACGCAGCTGGCCAAGCTGGTGCCCGGCGAGAAGGTGCGGGTCTCGGTCGACGCCACGGACGGCCATGATTTCGAAGGCACGGTGTCGTCGCTGGCGCCGGCTTCGGGTGCGGTGTTCTCGCTGCTGCCGCCGGAAAATGCCACCGGCAACTTCACCAAGGTGGTGCAGCGCATCCCGGTTCGCATCGACGTTCCGGCCGATGTGCTGAAGGCAGGCAGGCTGCGCGCCGGCCTGAGCGTCGTTGTCGCCGTCGACAGCCGCACGGCTCCGGCCGCGGCGAACTGAGCGAACGCCGGGAGCAATGCCATGGCAACCGCAACCATAACAGCAGGAGCGGCGCCGGTGCCTGCCATGCCGGCGGTACCGACGACCATCTCGACGCGCCGCCTCATCGCCTTCCTGGCGATGGTGTTCGGCATGTTCATGGCGATCCTCGACATCCAGATCGTCTCAGCCTCGCTGGCCGAGATCCAGGCCGGCCTCAGCGCCAGTTCCGATGAAATCCCATGGGTGCAGACCGCCTATCTGATCGCCGAAGTGGTGATGATCCCGCTGTCGGGCTTCCTCAGCCGGATGCTGTCGACGCGCGTGCTGTTTGCAGGCGCCGCGGCCGGCTTCACGGCGGCCAGCGCGCTGGCCGCGACCGCCACCAACATCGACCAGATGATCGTCTACCGCGCCATCCAGGGCTTTATCGGCGGCGGCATGATCCCGAGCGTTTTCGCCGCCGCCTTCACCATCTTCCCGCCGTCGCGCCGCGCCATGGTGTCGCCGATGATCGGCCTGGTGGCGACGCTGGCGCCGACCATCGGCCCGACCGTCGGCGGCTATATCAGCCATGCCATGTCGTGGCACTGGCTGTTCCTCATCAATGTCATTCCAGGCATTCTGGTGACGGTCACGACCTGGACCCTGATCGATTTCGACAAGCCCAATCTCGGCCTGTTCAGCAAGTTCGACTGGTGGGGCCTTGCCGGCATGGCGGCGTTTCTCGGCTGCATGGAATATGTGCTCGAGGAAGGTCCGAACCATGACTGGCTGCAGGAACAGGCCGTGTTCATCTGCGCCATCATCATGGTTGTCGGTGCGGCGCTGTTCTTCTGGCGTGCCTTCACCGCCGAGGAGCCTATCGTCGATCTCAGGGCCTTCACCAACGTCAATTTCGCCTTCGGTTCGCTGTTCTCCTTCGTCATAGGCATCGGCCTGTACGGTCTGACCTATCTCTACCCGGTGTTCCTCGGACGCATCCGCGGCTACGATTCCTTGATGATCGGCGAAGCCCTGTTCGTCAGTGGCCTGGCGATGTTCGTCACTGCGCCGATTTCCGGCATCCTGTCGAGCAAGATGGATTTGCGCATCATGATGATGATCGGGCTGTTCGGCTTCGCTGCCGGCACATGGTGGATGACGCATCTGACCGCCGACTGGGATTTCTGGGAATTGCTGATCCCGCAGATCCTGCGCGGCAGCTCGATGATGCTGTGCATGGTGCCGATCAACAACATTGCGCTCGGCACCTTGCCGCCGGACCGGCTGAAGAACGCGTCGGGCCTGTTCAACCTGACCCGCAACCTCGGCGGTGCGGTCGGCCTTGCCGTCATCAACACCGTGCTGATCGATCGCAGCGCCTTCCACTACGCCAGGCTGGCCGAGCATGTGGAATGGGGCAGTGCGGCGGCGCAGACCAAGCTGCAGAACATGACGCTCGACTTCCAGCAGACTCCCGGCCTCGACGCCACCAAGGCGGCGATCTCCAAACTGTCGGGCATGGTCCAGCAGCAGGCGTCGCTGCTGTCGTTCATGGATGTGTTCACCATGCTGACCGTGCTGTTCGCGACCATGGCGGTCTTCACCCTGGTCATCGCCAAGCCGGCGCCGCCCGCGGGCAGCGGTGGCGGAGGCCATTGAGCGCGCCGGACCCCCCGCCTGGCGCCCTCGTGTGTGACCCCGGAAATCACCCCCGATTTCCGGGGTCACGCTTAAGCATCGATCGTTATCAAGCTCCTTGGTCGAACACCCGGCGCGCTATGCTGCGGCAGGCGGCCCAAACCATTTGGTCAGCGAGTCGGTTAGCCCGGCTGCTTCAGGGCCGCCGACCCAGGCCACATAACCGTCAGGCCGGACCAGCACTGCGCGTGGGGCTTCGACTGCCCCCAGCACCGGAAGCTCCCATGCGCCATCGTAGCTGGCGTCGACCAGCTGAATCCGCTCCACCCACGGGCCGATACCAAAAGCGCCGGGCTCACCAAGATTAAGCAGCAGCGGCCGAGCGTCGTGCAGCAGGGCGAAAACCGGCAGCGGACCGGCAGCGGTGACGAGGTCGAGATCCGGCATGCGACGCCCCAGCAGCGGATGCCCCTCGCCAAGATCGTAGTGGATGTCCAGGCCGGATAACATGCCGGCAAAACGCTTGCGCGGTTCTTCCATGCCGAGAAGTTCCGACACTGTATCGCGCAGCGCTTTGGTGCGCTCGTCTTCGCGACGGAGCACGACCGACGCCATGGTGTTTTTCATCACACGCGCGGCAATCGGGTGGCGCTCTGCCTGGTAGCTGTCGAGCAGGCTTTCGGGCGCAGTTTTCCTGACCACCTGGGCAAGTTTCCAGCCCAGATTGACCGCGTCCTGCACGCCGGTCTGCAGCCCCTGTCCACCGTCCGGTGGATGCACATGCGCGGCGTCGCCGGCCAGCAGCACCCGCCCCTTGCGGTATGCGGCTGCCTGCCGGGTCATGTCGGTGAAGCGGGCCAGCGATGTCGGATTGTGGACGCCATAATCGGTGCCGTAGACGGCAATGAGCGCCTCGCTGAGATCGCGCAAAGTTGGCTCGCCGCCAGCCCCGACCTCGCGCTCGGTCACCAGCACCCGTACCGTATCGTCTTCCAGTCTGCTGAGGCCGTGAATTCCGATGGCATCGCGGTGGATACCCCATTGCGGCTCTTCTGTTACCTCGATCTCGGCGATCAAATTGCTGGTTGTCGGCTCGGAACCGGGGAACTCTATGCCCCCCGCCTTGCGCACGAGGCTTCTGCCGCCGTCGCAGCCGACGAGATAATCGGCACGAAGCGACCCGCCATCGCTCAGCGCGACATCGACGCCGCCGCCATCCTGCACGAAGCCTGTCACCTCGCGGCCACGGTAGACCGTGACGCCAAGTTCATCGACCCAGCAGGCAAGGATGCGCTCTGTGTGCTTTTGCCACAGCGCCAGCCCGTAATTGTGGCGGGTGGGGAAGTCGCTGATATCAAGCGAAACGCCGGCGAAGCCTGCGACCTGTGCGGTCTGGCCTTGCGACAGGAACCGATCGGCAATGCCGCGCTGGTCGAAGATCTCGATGGTGCGCGAATGCAGGCCGCCCGAGCGCGCGCCGGCGAGGTCCTGGTTCTCGCGCCGCTCGACGATGGCGACATCGATGCCGGCCAGGGAAAGCTCGCCGCCCAGCATCAACCCGGTCGGGCCGCCGCCGGTGATCACCACGGAATGGGATATTCGCGGCCGGTCCGCATCAACACCGTCGGTCGATTTGGCGCTCGATTTGGGCTCGCCGTCGCGAGCCCGTGCTTTGGTTGGTTGCATAGGTTCTGGCCCTCTCGTTGGGGCTGCGGAATCTACGCATAAAAAGCCGTCTGCCAATTCTTGAAGTTGACTGTTTTCGCCCCAGTTCAAGAGATAAGAGGCGGTCGTCACGCCGGCTCCAAATCCCCACCCCGCTAAAGACGCCGAACGGTCAGGCAGTGGCCGGCTTGAAGCTGAGCGCAACGCCGTTGATGCAATGGCGCAGGCCGGTGGGTGCGGGACCGTCATCGAAGACATGGCCGAGATGACCGCCGCAGCGGCGGCAATGGACCTCGGTGCGGGTCATGCCCAGCGAACGGTCCTCGGTCTTGCCGACGGCGTTGGCAATCTCCTGCCAGAAGCTCGGCCAGCCGGTGCCGGACTCGAACTTGGTGTCTGAGGGGTAGACCGGCAGGTCGCAACCGGCGCAGGCGAAAATGCCCTTGCGATGCTCGTTCAGCAGCGGGCTGGTGCCGGGATACTCGGTGCCTTCCTTGCGCAGCACGTTGAAGGCTTCGTCGGACAGGATGGCGTGCCATTCGGTGTCGGTCTTGGTGACCTCGAAGGTTTCGGCAGCCTTAGCGGGCCCGCCCATGCGCAACGTTGCCGCCGCGCCGGCCACGGCAGCGAGGGCGGCGCCGCTCAAAAGCAAATCTCGACGGTTCATGACAGAAATCCTCCTGCGGGTTGTTTTGCCAAATTTGGCCGCCACTGGAAAATCAAAAGCCGGTGACGGTTGTCCTGCAAACGAACGCTCCACACCGGCTCCGCGCTTGTTGCGGACGGGATGGAGCGCTCGGTCGTTTGCTCGGCCCACGGGGGCGGGGCCGCGCAATCTGCAGGAGCTTACCGCCTGTTCGTCGGCGGCAGGGGCTTTGTTACATCTTCGGCAGCAGGACCTTGTCGATGACGTGGATGACGCCGTTCGACTGCTCGACGTCGGCGATCGTCACATTGGCGACATTGCCGTTCTCGTCGGTCACGGTGACCTTGCCGCCATCAGCCTTGAGCGACAGCTCGCAGCCGCCGACCGTCTTGACCTTGTGGGTGCCGCCATCGGCCTTGGCCATCGAGGCGACATCGGCGCCCATCGCCTTGGCGCCGATGACATGGCAGGTCAGGATCTTGGTGAGCTTGTCCTTGTTCTCGGGCTTGAGCAGCGACTCGACCGTGCCAGCCGGAAGCGCGGCGAAGGCCTCATTGGTCGGCGCGAACACGGTGAACGGGCCGGCGCCCTGCAGTGTCTCGACCAGGCCGGCAGCCTTGACGGCGGCGACCAGTGTCGTGTGATCCTTCGAATTGACGGCGTTCTCAACGATGTTCTTGTTGGCGTACATGGCGGCGCCGCCAACCATCGGATTCTCGGCATAGGCGATTGTGGCGAGGGCGGAGACGGCAATGGTACCGGCGAGCAAAAGGGTGGCGATTCTACGCATAGTGTTCGAACTCCTCGGGGTTATTGTTTCCTCTTTCGGGAACATGAGGAGATACGGAATAGAACTGCCTGAGTTTCCGCGCGCCGGGAAAAATTTATCCTTTATTTTGTCGCCGAATTATCTCCGGAGATCGAATCCGTAATCTCCAGCAGCGTATCCAAAACGAAAACAGCGGAAGATGTACTTCCGCTGTCTTCATTGTCACGTCATGATCTTACGATTTATCAGATGCCCTTCAGGTCGCCCGCGGCAACGACCGGTCCGGTCGGCTGTCCCGTCGTCGAACCGCCCGTCGGCTCGACGCTGACAGCAAGCACGGCGCCTTGCGCCAGCTTCTGCTGCACGGCCGGGGTAACCGGGATATGGGCGACCTGGCCGGCGGGGATGACGCCCATCGAGACCGGAGCATTCTTGCCTTCGATCATCCACAGTTCGAAGTCCTTGCCGGCGGCGCGTTCGCCCGAAACCAGCGACAGGCCGACATCGCGGCGGGAAGCGTCGTAGACGACAAGGTATTTGACATCGCTGCCTTCGGCAGCCAGCGAGGCGACGAGGCGCTCCTGCGGCACGACGACCGGCGACCTGACGTAAGGCACGGCGACATAGAGCACCAGGGCCGCGAGAGCCGCTGCGGTGAGGCCGCGCCAGAAGCTAAGGCTGGACCACAGGCTGCCGCTCGGGGCCGTCATCGACGCCGCGGTGGAGGAGAACAGCCGGCGATCGATAGCCGGCTTGATGGTGGCCGGCGGCTCTACCTCAGCATAAGCGGCAGCCATCGGCGAGAGGTTTACTTCCCAGGAATCGACGAGACGGGCAAAGCCGGTCTCCGCGTCGATGCGTCCGGAGGCTATCTGGCGCTCATCCGCCGGCAGCACGCCGAGAACGTATTCGGCTGCGAGCAGGTCGTCGCCTCCACGTTCCGGTCCATTTTCTTCTGCCAGGGTCATCTTTCCAGACATTCTCTAAGTTTCAACAGGCTGCGGCGCAGCCATGTCCGCATCGTGTTGAGCGGAACCTTGTGACGTTCCGCGAGCTCGGCGTAACTTTCGCCGTTCAAATAAGCACCCCGAACGGCTTGCGCCCGGTCTTGTTCCAACTCTTCAAGGCACTGATAGATGCGCTCGGATTCACCGCCCGCAACAACCATAGCCTCTGGCCCCGGACCGGGGTCAGCCACGTCGAGCGCGGCATCGATATCGGCAGCAGGCTTGCGTCGCGACCGGATGCGATCAATCGCATGATTGCGTGCTATGGCCACCAGCCAGGAGATTGGGCTGAGATCAGAAACAGCGAAACGATCCGCCTTCGTCCACACTTTGACGAAGACCTCTTGCAGCGCTTCTTCCGCATCTCCGCGATCCTTCAATACACGAAGGCACACGCCGAAAAGTTTCGCACTGGTTTGCCGGTAAAGCAGATCGAACGCAGTCCGATCCTTCATCGAGGTCCGGACAATCAGGGTGGAGATATCCTGCGGCGTCATACGGACAAGCTAAGCGATCACAATTTATTTGCAAAGGCAGAAATCTTGTTGTCCACGCAAACGATGTCCGCGCCCGATCGCCAGTAATCGCCGGTCGGTGCCAAGGAAATCGGCTGTCGTTAGCCTCCCGCAGAAAGGGGAACAGCAATGTCGGCCGAACGGATGCTGTGGGAGAACGATGCGACCGGCTTGGCGGAGCTGGTGCATAGAGGCGAATCTCGCCGCCGGACCTTGTCGATGCTGCGAGCGCGCGCGCCGAGGCAACCCGATCATTGTGCATCCGCCGCTTGCCTGAGGCGCCATGGGCCCGAAGGGGGCCGACGAGCTCCTCGAAAACCTGCTCGACAAATTGCATCTGACCCGTCTCTTGGAGATCAGATCCCTGTTTGGGCAATTGATGGACAAGAGCCTGTGGTTCACCCACCGGCCGGCGATCCAGAATGTCAGCGGCCAGCCGTCGATCGCGCTGCCGGTCCATGTCACCGATGCCGGCCTGCCGCTTGGCATCCAGGCCGTCGGCCGCCCCGGCGACGAGCAGGACGCTTTTGTCGCTTGCCGCGCAGATGGAGAAGGTTTCCGGGTGGCTGACGCGGCGGGCGCCGCTCAAGGTGCCGGCCTGATCCGGCAGATTTCATCATCGTGATAGCAAAGCTGTTTGCGGCCTGGGCCAATTCCCGCTAAGACGCCGCCGTCCTTACCCACATCCAGGGAACCATGCCGATGACGGAGATCACCGCCACCGCCGAAATGCAGGCCGCCCTGCTCTCGCGGGCCCTGCCCTATATGCAGCGCTACGAGCACAAGACGGTGGTGGTGAAATATGGCGGTCATGCCATGGGCGATATCGAGCTCGGCAAGGCTTTCGCCCGTGACATCGCGCTGCTGAAGCAGTCCGGCGTCAACCCGATCGTCGTCCATGGCGGCGGGCCGCAGATCGGCGCCATGCTGGCCAAGATGGGCATCGAATCCAAGTTCGAAGGCGGACTGCGCGTCACGGATCAGAAGACGGTCGAAATCGTCGAGATGGTGCTGGCCGGTTCGATCAACAAGGAGATCGTCGCGCTGATCAACGCCGAGGGCGAATGGGCGATCGGCCTGTGCGGCAAGGACGGCAACATGGTGTTCGCCGAAAAGGCGCGCAAGACCATGATCGACCCGGATTCCAACATCGAGCGTGTGCTCGATCTCGGTTTCGTCGGCGAACCGGTCGAAGTCGACCGCACCCTGCTCGACCTGCTGGCGCGCTCCGAAATGATCCCGGTGCTGGCGCCGGTGGCGCCCGGCCGCGATGGCCATACCTACAACATCAATGCCGACACCTTCGCCGGCGCCATCGCCGGCGCCTGCCAGGCGACGCGCCTTTTGTTCCTGACCGACGTGCCCGGCGTGCTCGACAAGAACAAGAAGCTGATCGACGAGCTGACGGTGGCCGAAGCCAAGGCGCTGATCAAGGACGGCACGGTGTCGGGCGGCATGATCCCCAAAGTCGAGACCTGCATCGAGGCGATCGAGCGCGGCGTCGAAGGCGTCGTCATCCTCAACGGCAAGACGCCGCATGCGGTGCTTCTGGAACTGTTCACCGAACACGGCGCCGGCACGCTAATCGTGCCCTGATCGGCAACTGGCTTGGCGGCCAGTTGGTCGGCTGGCCAGCCCTTAGGCAGGCTGGGGCAGGCGCGCGATGACCTTTATCTCGAAGTCGAAGCCGGCTAACCAGTTGACGCCGACCGCCGTCCAATTGGTGTAGGGCGGTTCACCGAACACCTTCAGCCGAACGGCATCGATCACGGGCCATTGCGTTGCCGGATCGGTGTGGAAGGTGGTCACGTCGACTATATCGTCGAACGTGGCGCCCGCTGCTTTCAGCACTGCCGCGAGATTGTCGAAGGCAAGCTGGACCTGCTTTTCGAAGACAGGTTCGGGCGACCCGTCCTCGCGGCTGCCGACCTGGCCCGAGACAAACAAAAGATCGCCCGATCGGATTGCAGCAGAATAGCGATTGATCTCGTAGAGAGCCTGCCTGCCGGCAGGAAAGATCGCGTCACGTTTGGTCATTTTCACTCCATTGTCCGGGGCACTCACATACGTCCCGTATGCATGAGGTGGGTACATACGCCGCGTATGTCAATACGCATACGGTACGTATCTATGAATGGCAGCGAGCCGGTCAGGTGCCGGCCGAGATCGCGACAGCCGCTTCGGCCGGCTTGAGCGGCGGGCGCATGACGACCATGGATTCCTCATCGGCATCCTGCGGCGCGCCCCAGAACTCAGCCAGCGTCGGACCATCCTTGAGGCGGCGGTCGCGGGCCAGGAAACCCCAGACCTCGCGGAACCACACGCGGCGGCCCATTTGGGTGTACCAGCGCATCGAATGGCGCTGTTCGGGATCGGGGTGGAAGAGAATGCGCGCCAGCGCCTTCGGCCGCGACTGCACCGCGACCTCGATCAGCTTGACCGAGAAGAACAGCATCCACGGTTTCAGCCGGGTCATCTGCAGCACCTGGTGCTTGTAGTCCCACAGCCGGGCATCCGTCTGGATCACCTTGCGGTCCTTGGCGATGCGGAAGAACGGCGTCCAGCGGTGCGGCGTGACATAGAGCGCCTGGATCTGGTCGGGGTCGTAGGCAAGCAGCTGGCGAAAGCCGCGCCACAGATCGCGAAAGGTCTCATCCTCGAACCCCGCCACCCAGGTCGCCATGGACAGTATGCCATGCTGGCGGAGCAGCCGGATCGCCTCGCGGTCGGATGAGGTGCTGCCGCCCTTGCGGATCAGTTGAAGCGTCTGCTGGTCGGTGTTTTCCATGCCGAGCAGCCAGCGGATGACGCCGGCCTTGCGATAGAGGTGCAGGATGTCGGCATCGCGCACGATGTCGTCGGCCCGGGTCGAGCCGACGATCAGCACCGGCACGTTCTCGGCGATCAGCGCATCGAGAAAGGCGCGCCAAACCTTCTTCGATACGGTCGGGTTTTCGTCGGCGAGGTTGATCAGTTCGACGCCGTGCTGGCGGTGCAGCCAGGCAATCTCCTGCGCAAATTTTTTGGGGTCGCGGTGCCGCCAGCGGGTCCAGAAACCGCGCTGGCCGCAATAGTTGCACAGATGCGGACAGCCCCGCGAAAACTGCATGACCACGGCGCGCTTGCCGCCCCAATAGCTGTAGCGGCGGTGATCGATCAGCTCCCAGCCGACGCGGTACTCGTCCAGATTGGCAGTGGTCCCGGCCGGCCGCGTCGCGAAGGGGCGGCCGAGATCGTCGCGATAGGCGATACCCGCGACATCGCCCAGCGGCCGGCGATTGTCCAGTGCCACGACCAGGGCAAGGATGGTTGCCTCGCCCTCGCCGCGCACGATGAAGTCGAAGACATCGCTCGCCGCCAATATGTCGCGCCAGTGATAGGTCGGGAACACGCCGCCATAGATCACCAGCGTCGCCGGCTCGAGCGCCTTGACCATGCGGGCGATCGCGAGCGCGGTGGGATGCGCCGAGGTCGAGCCGGAGTGGCCGATCAGGATGCAATCGGGCTGGCCGCTGAGCGCATCGCGCACCAGAGTTTCCAACGGCATCGGCCCGAATTCGGCATCGACCAGCCGGACTTTATGGCCGGCGTCGATAAGCGGGCCGCCCAGTGCCAGCAGGCCGAGCGGTGGCAGATGGTCATCGGGCACGCGGCTGCCGATGGCGGTGTGCGGCGGATTGATCAGCACGATGTTCATGACGGACCTTTGAGCGACGGTCCGCATGGCGTAGCCGGCGTTTCAGTTTCGCATTTGGGCTCCGTTCAGCAGTTTGCGTGCAGCTTTTCCGCAGAAATGGCGGTGCGTGTCCTACCGCCTGAGGTGGGCGAGCGGCACGTGGCCCGGGCCCTTGATGTTCTGCAGCACCAGCTGGGTGTGAACGTCGCGCACGCCGGCAAGGCGCATCAGGCGGTGCATGACGAAGGCGTTGAGTTCGTCGACCGACGGCACCATGACGTGCAGCAGGAAATCGTGGTCGCCGGTCATCGTCCAGCATGACGACACTTCGTCCATGCGTTGCACGGCGGCGATGAAGGTTTCGGGCGAACCGTCGCTGTGGCTGGTGAGCCGCACCTGGATGAACACCTCGACCATCAGGCCGACGGCGCGGCGGTTGAGCACGGCGGCAAAGCCCTTGATGATGCCGGCCTCCTGCAGCGCCTCGAAGCGGCGGGCGCAAGGCGTCGTCGACAGGCCGATCTCCTGCGCCAGTTCGGACACGGGCTTGCGTCCATCGCGCTGAAGCACATCCAGCATCTTGATCTCGAAATCGTCGAACTGAGGCATTTTCACTCTCTTTCAGCTTCTGCTTGGTGATTTTTACCTCAAATCATGGACCCAAGCCATCATCAAAGCTGAATTGCCTCGCCGGCCGCCGCTAGACTCTGCGGACAGATTCAAGTGTCACGATCAGGGGAGAAGAACCATGACGACGATGAGCGTTGCCGAATATGCCCGTGATTGCGCGGCGCAAGGCCTGCGTGGCGACTATTCAGTGTGCCGTTCCGATTTCACCGTGGCGCAGGGCTATGATTACAGCGCCGACGAACAGGCGGTGTGGCGCACGCTGTGCGACCGGCAGACCAAGCTGACGCAGAAGCTGGCGCACCATTCCTATCTCGATGGCGTCGCCGCACTCGGCCTGCTCGACAAGATCCCGGATTTCGGCGCGGTCTCAGACAGGCTGCGCAAGCTGACCGGCTGGGAAATCGTCGCCGTGCCTGGCCTCATCCCGGCCGCGCCCTTCTTCGACCATCTCGCCAACCGGCGCTTTCCGGTGACCAACTGGCTGCGCACCAAGGACGAGCTCGACTACATCGTCGAACCCGACATGTTCCACGACTTCTTCGGCCATGTGCCCATCCTGACACAGCCGGTGTTTGCCGACTTCATGCAGATGTATGGCGAAAAGGCTGAGAGCGTGATTGCGCTGGGCGGTGACGAGATGATCACCCGGCTCTACTGGTACACCGCCGAATACGGGCTGATACAGGAGGAGGGCCAGAAGCTGAAAGCTTTCGGCGCCGGGCTGATGTCGTCGTTCACCGAATTGCAGTTCGCCGTCGCGAGCCCGGACGCGCACCACGTGCCCTTCGACCTCGAAACGGTAATGCGCACCGGTTACGAGATCGACAAGTTCCAGCGCGCTTATTTCGTGCTGCCGTCCTTCGACGTGCTGCGCGATGCGTTCCGGACCGCCGATTTCAAGGCGATCGTTGCCCGCCGCAAGGGGCAGCCGACCCTGGATCCAGCGACGGTTTAGCAAATCCTGAAGGGTTTGCGCGGCACCTATCCCCACCCTTAATCCTCCCCACAAGGGGGAGGGAGATCTCGTTGGCGCTGATTTCCGAGGGTTTCGACACCAAGGCATGGGTAGCGCCGGCAGCAATCCTGTCGCGCCGTTCGCTTTTTTGACATCAGACGGTAATGACTTCGTCACACCGTGGATGACTTCGTCACACCGTGATTACTTTGGTCAGATGGTCGCCTAGCCGGCAGGCAAGTGCGGTGATTGTCGTCGTCGGGTTGCATTCGCCCGACGTGCAGAACACCGACGAGCCGCCGACATAGAGATTGTCCATGCCGTGCACCTTGCAGTTGGCGTCGACCACGCTCTTGGTGATATCGGTGCCCATGCGCGTGCCGCCCATGTGGTGGTGGCCGGCCAGTTCCTCATCCGTCGGGTAGTCCTCGCCATTGGTCAGCCAGTCCATGATGCGGACGCGGCCGAGGTCCTTCTCGATCAGCGTCGTTCCGAACAGCTTGAGCCCCTCGAGGATGGTGCGGCGCTCCAACGGCGACTTCTTCCAGTGCAGCTCGATGCGCGGCACGCCGGCACGGTCGACATCGGTCTTCGACAATTCGATATGGTTCGAGGCCAGCGGCGCCTGTTCCCAGGCGACGTAGAGCTGGGCGGCGCAGCGCAGGTTCTGGCTGAGCTGGTAGGCGATCCATTCGGCGGCCTCGGGCGCGGTGCAGGCGAGGTCGGCAATCAGGCTCTTGACGCCGGCATAGGGCGTCTCGATCAGGCGTATGCCGAAATTCATGATCTGCAGCCGCTCCATGGCGGCGAGCGTCGGCGAGAAGAACGCCTCGTTGACGGCATCAACCTCGAACTCCCTGTAATCGGCCAGGATGGCATTGCCGCCCTCGAAGGTCGGGTGCTCCATCCAGTAGCGGCCAAGTGCCGTGGCGTTCGGCACCACGCCGCCATTCGAGCGCTGGTTCGACCATAGAAGCAGCCGCGAATTCTCCAGCCCGCCGGCGCAGACGATGAAACAATCGGCGCTGAAGGCGCCGGCATCCTTGCCGTTCGACCACAGCCTGGCGCCGGTCACTCGTTTGCCGTCCCCGGCAAGTTCGGTGGCATAGGTGTTGAGCACGAGCGCTATGTTCTTGCTCTTGTCGAGCTCGTCGGAGAATTTCTCGCCAAAGCGCACGGCCGGGCTCTTGATCAGCTGCACCCAGCGTATGTCGTCTGAAATCGGCACATCGGGCTTGAAGTCGGGAAGCTCGAGTATGTCGTGCATCTCGGACAGATAGGGCTCGATGTCGGTCCGGGCGATTGGCCAGCCGGTGTCCGGCGCCCATGCCTTGGGCTCAAAGTCCTGCTTGTCGAGCACGCGGCACCAGCCGGCCCAGTGGTTCGACGACCCGCCCATGAAGCGCAGCCGGGTGATGTCGAGATCGAAATATTGATCGCCGACCGTGGAGCCGCGGTAGAAATCCTGCGACTCGTCGCTGAATTCGCGTGCGCCGGCCTCCAGCACCACGACCGGAATGCCGGCGGCGCCGAGCTTTCTGGCAATGGTGGTGCCGGCCGGCCCGGAGCCGAGAATGCAGACCTTGGGCTTGAAATCCGAGGCTCGAAACGCCTCATAGCTGTCGAAGATCATGCCAGGTCGCTCCGCTTCAGGATCCAGCCATTGACCACGACGATCTCGTCGGGATCGGACGGGGGGCGGTCGCTGTCAGGCTGCTTGCGAAAAAGCTGTAGCGCCGGCATCGCAATCAGCGCCTGCACGATGGTGCGGCGCGATATTTTCCTGATGAAGAAACTCATGACACGTCTCTGGATGGGGGCTTCGATCCACGCATGGCGTTCCCTGAACGGCACACGTACCGGCCAGACATGCCATTCCCGTGCCAAGCCTTGCCTGTAAACGAGTTACAACCCGGTAAACGGCGCAGTTGCGTGGAAACAATGTTGGCGATCCGTTAACAGCCCCACCACCAACACCTCAGGCAGCTTCGGAAATATCCCGGTCTAGGATCGACAAATTGCGGCCGCGGTGCTTCGCCTCGTAGAGCCGGCGGTCGGCGGCGCGCATCAGGTCCGAGACATCGGCATCTTGCGCACAGGTGATGCCGCCGATCGAGACGGTCAGCGGCACCGTGCGCTCGTCGACCGGACGAAAGCGGACCAGCTCGACTTCACGGCGGATGCGCTCGGCCACGCGCCGGGCTTCGGCTTCCGTAGCGCCGACCAGGAAGGCGCCGAACTCCTCACCGCCAATGCGGCCGAGCACGTCGCCGCTGCGGACGCCGCGCTCGATGGCGCTGGCGATCAACACCAGTGCGTCATCGCCGGTCAGATGGCCGAAACTGTCGTTGATCGCCTTGAAATGGTCGGCGTCGATGATCAGCAGCGCGCCGCGATCGGATTTGCGCCGCGAGCCGTCCAACGCGGCAAAGAAGCTCTCGCGGTTGAGCATGCCGGTCATGTCGTCGCGGCTCGCCTTCGCCGACAGGCGCCGATGCGCGGCGGCGAGCTGGGCATGCGCGCGGGCGAGATCGCGATGCGCGTTTTTCAGTCGGTCGCTCTGCCAGAAGGTGCTGGCGCAGGCGATCCAGGCGAGCGCCAGCGGGCACACCGTCGATGTCAGCCAGACAGTGCGGTCGACCGGAAAACCCATGGCGGGAACGATGATCAGCGTCAGCAAAAGCGAGATGGCTACCGAGCCGAATGCGACCGCGGCGGACTTTAAGACTATGCGACTCATCGCTGGCTCCCACTGAACCGTCTCTGTGCCAGCAAGCCCTGAAGGCCACCTTTCCGTGATGGCTAAAATTTGAATGGTGAGCCCATTTTTTACAACTCTAGATGCACATAGGTTGTGGATAAGCTCTACATCAGAAAGGGGTTCGAACGGCAGATATTTCATGCCATAAGGACGCCATGACCACGCTGCCCGATCCCGCCCGCTTCGCCCATGTCACCGACTGGGTGTTCGACCTCGACAACACGCTTTATCCGCACCATTCGAATCTGTTTTCGCAGATCGACGTCAAGATGACGGCCTATGTCGGAGAACTGCTCACGCTACCGCGCGAGGAAGCGCGCAAGCTGCAGAAGGAACTCTATCTCGAATATGGCACGACGCTGAACGGGCTGATGACGCGCCACGGCATCGACCCCGACGATTTTCTCGAAAAGGTGCACGACATCGACTATTCGTGGCTGGTGCCGGATCCGGTGCTGGGCACCGCCATCCGCCAGCTGCCCGGCCGCAAGTTCATCTTCACCAATGGCGACCGCAGGCACGCCGAGCGCACCGCGCGCCAGCTCGGCATACTCGACCATTTCGACGACATTTTCGATATCGTCGCCGCCGGGCTGACGCCGAAGCCGTCGCGGCAGACCTATGAGAAGTTTGCCGAACTGCACGCCGTCACCGGACACAATGCGGTGATGTTCGAGGATCTCGCCCGCAACCTGGAGGTGCCGAAATCACTGGGCATGACCACGGTGCTGGTGGTGCCGCGCAATTTCGAGCCGACCTTTGCCGAGATCTGGGAACGCGATCCGGCCAATGAGGACGACGTCGATTTCGTCACCGACGATCTCGCGACGTTTCTGACGGGGATAGTGGAGGGGGTAGAGGAATTGAGGAGCTGAAGAATTGAAGAACTGGTGAAAGGGAGACCGATCCGGACCTCCTTTTCCTCAATTCTTCAGTTCTTCAATTCCCGGTTCCCCTACTCCCCCAACTTGTAGAAGCGGCTGATGATCCCCCAGGCCTCGTCGGCGGCGTCGACAAAGTCGATGATATCCTGGTCGCCGGGCGTGATGGTGCCTTGTTCGGCCAGGAAATCGAGGTCGATCGCGCGCTGCCAGAACGCCTTGCCGAACAGGATCACCGGCACGCGTTCCATGCGGCCGGTCTGGATCAGCGTCAGCGTCTCGAAGAACTCGTCCATGGTGCCGAAGCCGCCCGGAAACACCGCGACGGCCTTGGCGCGCATCACGAAATGCATCTTGCGGATGGCGAAATAGTGGAAGTTGAAGCACAGCTCCGGGGTCACATAGGCGTTCGGCGCCTGCTCGTGCGGCAGGACGATGTTGAGGCCGATCGACGGCGCGCCGACATCGTCGGCGCCGCGATTTCCCGCCTCCATCACGCCTGGGCCGCCACCGGTGACGACGACGAATTCGCGGTAGTAGGACGTGGCCGATTGCTGTGAGCAGAGGCGGGCGAATTTGCGCGCCTCCTCGTAGTATTTGCTGTTTTCCTCGAGGTTTTTCTTCTGCGTCTCGTTCTTGGCGGCCCAGGCCTCGCCGCCGGGCTCGGGAATACGCGCGCCGCCGAACAGGATGACCGTCGAGCGGATGCCGCGCTCGGCAAGGATCATTTCGGGTTTCAAGAGCTCAAGCTGCAAGCGCACAGCGCGCAACTCCCGGCGCGTCATGAAGTCGGGATCGTTCCAGGCCAGCCGGTAGGTTTCGGCGCGAGTCTGCGGCGTGTCGGGAACGCTTTTCGAGCGCTCCAGATCCTCGTCCGAATGCGGCAGCGGCGTCCATCCCGCCTTTTCCATAGGAGTCATATGCTTTCTACCCGTCCCAACAGTTCACTTGCGCCGTTCCATGGCGCACGCGCGATTGACCCCCAATACGCCTTAACATAGGGTCCGCGCGACTTTCAAAACAAGGTTAAGGCCGTCGGCCTTAACAGCGTGGTAACGGAGCGAATTCATGTCGAAGCCTGATCTGGCCAGCCTCGAAAAGACCATCGAGAAGGCCTTCGAGGAGCGCGACACGATTTCGACCGCGACCCGCGGCGAAACGCGCGACGCCATCCAGTCCTCACTTGACCTGCTCGACCGTGGCACCGTGCGCGTCGCCGAGCGCCAGGCCGATGGCAAATGGCATGTCAACCAATGGCTGAAGAAGGCGGTGCTGCTCTCGTTCCGGCTCTATCCGATGGAGATCATCAAGGGCGGCCCCGGCCAGGCAGTCTGGTGGGACAAGGTGGCGTCGAAGTTCGACGGCTGGAGCGCGGTCGATTTCGAGAAGGCAGGCTTCCGCGCCGTGCCGTCTTCGATCGTGCGCCGCTCGGCCTATGTCGCGCCGGGCGCGGTGCTGATGCCGTCCTTCGTCAATGTCGGCGCCTATGTCGATAGCGGCACCATGGTCGACACCTGGGCCTCGGTCGGCTCCTGCGCCCAGATCGGCAAGAATGTGCACCTCTCGGGCGGCGTCGGCATCGGCGGGGTGCTGGAGCCGATGCAGGCCGGCCCGACCATCATCGAGGACAATTGCTTCATCGGCGCGCGCTCCGAAGTGGTCGAGGGCTGCATCGTGCGCGAAGGCTCGGTGCTCGGAATGGGTGTGTTCATCGGCCAGTCGACCAAGATCGTCGACCGCGCCACCGGCGAAGTGTTTTATGGCGAGGTGCCGCCTAATTCGGTCGTCGTCGCCGGCTCGATGCCGGGCAAGGCCTTTCCGAACAACGAGCCGGGCCCTGGCCTCTACTGCGCCGTCATCGTCAAGCGCGTCGATGCCAAGACCCGGTCGAAAACCTCGATCAACGAACTGCTGCGTGATTGATCCTGTCCGAGCAACCAGAGCGCTCCAGATTGCCCAACACACCACCACTTCCCTGGCTTTTCTTCAGCCTCTCAGGGCGCGTCAGCCCAAGTGCCTACGTGCTCGCCGGGCTGCTGCTGGTGCTTGCACAGTTTTTCCCGCTCTACCAGTTGTCGAGACTGGAACCCGGCACCGCAACCAGCCAGAACTGGGCACTTGTGTTCTGGGTCGTTTTGCTGATCTCGACATGGTCGAGCTTTGCGGTAACCGCAAAGCGGTTTCATGATTTCGGCAAGCCGACTTATTACGCGTTGATCTCTCTTGTCATCGGCCCCATTCTTCTCATCGTTCTAGCGTGTTTCCGCGGTGACCCCGGTCCGAACCGCTACGGCAAACGCAGCAACGCGCCGGCTGAACCATGAGCGCCGACCGGATATCTCGCCATGCGCTACCGCACGCTTGATCCGAAACTGATCATCGACACCGCCGAGCGGCTGGAAGAGCGCGTCGCCGAGCGTTTTCCCGATGCCGGCCTGCGCGGCGTCGCCGCCGAACTGGTGTCGCTGTCGCGCGACCTGGCCAAGGCGGCGCAGGCGCTGGAAGCGCCGATCTGGTGGCTGCGCGGCGCCATCGTCGCCGCTGTTGCCGCCGGCGCGCTGACCTTCCTATTCGTCGGCACCATCCTGCCGCTCATCCATATCTCGCAGGCCGACGATGCGGTGCAGTCGGTGCAAGGCATCGAAGCCACGATCAACATGATGATCCTTGCCGTGCTCGGCCTGCTGGCGCTGATCCGCACCGAGGAGCGCATCAAGCGCAAGCGGGTGTTTCGCCAGCTGCATGGGTTGAGATCGCTGATCCATGTCATCGACATGCACCAGCTGACCAAGGATCCGGCAGCATTGTCCGCCAATTTCAGGCCGACCGCGCATTCGCCGGCTCGCATCACCAATGCCGCCGACCTGGCGCGCTACCTCGACTATTGCTCGGAAATGCTGTCGATCACCGGCAAGATCGCGGCGCTGTTTGCGCAGTCCGTCAATGACGATGTGGTCATCGACGGCGTCAACGACGTCGAGAACCTGGCGTCCAACCTGTCGCGCAAGATCTGGCAGAAGATCACGCTGATCGAGAACCACCCGGCGGCGCAGCCCGTGCCGGCGCCAGGCCCGGCGAGCAAAGCGCCGGCTCCGAGGCGCGCACCAAAGCTGTGACGCGGCGGGCCCACGCGCCTGTTTTCGGGCTATGCGGGCCAAGGCCCGAGGCTCGCGGCAAGTAGACTATCCAGTGACGGCTTCCGGCGTCAGCCCGGGTGAGCCGCGCGTTTCCCGCTCGGCCTGCCGCACCAGCGCGGTGACCCGCTTCAGCAGAGGCGCCGGCGTGCCGGCCTTTTCGGCGAGGCTCAGGACGGCCCCCTGCAGGTCACCGATCTCGGTCGGCCGACCGCGCTGGAGGTCGTCCCACATCGACGAGCGCGCCTGCGGGTCGATGGCGAGCATGCGGCGGGCGACCAGCCGGAACAGCCAGTCCGGCAGCCGGAGCAGCTTCGGCAGCAGGCCGGGACGCAAGCCGCCGATCCGCGCCGGCGCGATATGTAACGCCTTCATCGCCGCCAAGGCCTCGTCGATCTGACCGGCCAGGATCCGCCGCCAGCGGCGGTCGGCAAGTTCGCTCGCCAGCGGCAGGCCGGACAAGGCGACAAGCGCGTTGTTGAGGTTGATCAGCAGCTTGCCCCACTGAACGGCTTTCATGTCGGGATGGGTTTCCACGCCAAGCCCTTCGACATCGAGAAGGCCGGCAAGGCCGGTCACGCCATCTTCGATCATGACCTTGCCGTTGCTGGCGCGATGCACGTGAAGCGGCAAATTGCCTATGGCCGACTGGACGACATTGAACGGCACCATGCCGGCGAGCACAGTCCGTCCACCGAGCCCGGCGCGTAACCGGTCGGCATTGCCGACGCCGTTCTGGAGGCTGACCACCACGACTTCGCCGCGCGCATGTCCGGCAACAAGCGACGCCATCTCCTCGGTAGCGCCGTTCTTGACCGTCACCAGCACCACGTCGGCACTGGCCAGGGCAGCGGCGGGATCGGTGGTGACGGACTCCGGCCGGATGGATCGGTCGCGATTATCGAGATCGGTGATGCGCAGGCCGCCGTCCAGCAAGACCGTCGCGATGCTTGGCCGCGCCAAAAACACCACCTTGCGTCCGGCCAGCGCCAGGCAGCCGCCGACATAGCAGCCTATGCTGCCGGCGCCGGCAATGACGATGGTCTTTTCGGCGTTGGCCATGCGATTATCTCGTGTTGGCCTGCACTATACGACAGGAAAACCATAATGTCGGCGGCAGGACCGGTCATCATCTCTGGCCGTGACAGGCCTTTCGCTTTCGACTATCGCTTTGCCCATGAAACTGCCGACCGATCCCGCCGCCAACCTCGCGACCCTCATACGCTGCGCCTCCGTAACGCCCGCCGAGGGCGGCGCGCTGGCTGCCCTGGAAGGCATGCTGAAGCCGCTCGGCTTTTCCGTCGAACGCCCGGTGTTTTCCGAAGACGGCACCCCCGACATCGAGAACCTCTACGCGCGTCGCTCCGGCAATGGGCCGCATCTGATGTTTGCCGGCCATACCGACGTGGTGCCGGCGGGCGACGAGGCGTCGTGGACGCATCCGCCCTTCGCCGCCGAGATCGCCAAGGGCGAGATGTATGGCCGCGGCGCCGTCGACATGAAGGGCGGCATCGCCTGTTTCATCGCCGCCGTGGCGCGCCATGTCGAGAAAAAGGGTGGTCCGAAAGGCTCGGTCTCGCTGCTGATTACCGGCGACGAGGAGGGGCCGGCGATCAACGGGACGACAAAACTGCTCGACTGGGCGGCGGCCAGGGGCGAGAGATGGGACGCCGCGATCGTTGGCGAGCCGACCAATCCGGACACGCTCGGCGACATGATCAAGATCGGCCGGCGTGGCTCGATGTCGGGCAGTGTCACGGTCAACGGCCGCCAGGGCCATGTCGCCTATCCATTGCTCGCCGACAATCCGGTGCGCGGCCTGATCAGCCTGGTCGACGCCTTGCTGTCGCCCGTCTTCGACAAGGGCACGAAGGATTTTCAGCCGACCAATCTGGAAGTGACCTCGATCGATGTCGGCAACCCGGCGACCAATGTTATTCCGGCCAAGGCGACAGCCACCTTCAACATCCGCTTCAACGACACATGGACTGCCGAGACGGTGCAGGCCGAGATCCATAACCGCCTCGACCAGGCGGCGAAGCGCAAGAAATACCGGACCGGCAAGACGCCGGTCGACTACGAGCTGATCTGGCGCGACCGGCCGAGCCATGTCTTCCTGACGCGCGACGACAAGCTGATCGAGACGCTGCGCGGGTCGATCAAGGCGACAGTCGGCAAGGAGCCGGCGCTGTCCACCTCGGGCGGAACCTCGGATGCGCGTTTCATCAAGGACTATTGCCCGGTGGTCGAGTTCGGCCTCGTCGGCAAGACCATGCACATGGTCGACGAGCGCGTCGCACTGGCCGACCTCGAGACGCTGACCCAAATCTACCAGCGCTTCATCGATGACTGGTTCGAGCAGGGCTGATCATGCTTTCGGTTGACGAGACCTCTTCATCGCTTAACGGCGCCTGGCGGCTGATGCTCGGAAAGGCCGACGGCTTGCGGCTGCTCGACCTTTCGGCGGACGGCTTCTGGAATTCCTTCTTCGCCATCGTCGTCGCCGCGCCGGCGATGATCGTCGGCTGGGTCGGCACGGCCAACGAGATCGGCGATCCCAATGCGTTCGCCGGCCGGCTGGGCATGTTGATTCGCCTGGCGACCGTCGACCTCGGCTCGTGGCTGCTGCCCCTGGTTGTGCTTGCCCTGGTCGCATCGCGCGCCGGCATCGGCGACCGCTTCGTCCACTATGTCGTCGCCAGCAACTGGGCGTCGGCGATCACTGCCTGGATGCTGCTGCCTTCAGCGCTGATCAGGCTTTTCCTGCCTTCTGGCAACCCGGTTGCCGAATTGGTGTGGCTGGTTCTGGTGGTGCTTTCGCTGGTATTCTCCTGGCGGATGACCAACGCCGCGATCGGCAAGGGCGCGGCTGTCGGCAGCGCCGTGTTCGCAGGCATGTTGGTGGTGTCTCTGGCCGTGTTGTTCGGCCTGGTGGCGCTGCTCGGCATCACTGTGCCGACCGCCGCTCCGGCCTAGAACTTTTCCGGATAGTCTACACCGACGAGAAAAAGCCCGTCGGGCGGCGCCACCTGGCCGCAGGCGGCGCGGTCTTGTGCAGCGAGCGCGGCCTTGAGGTCGGCGGCGGTCCAGCCGCCGTCGCCGACGCGTTTCAGCGAACCGACCATGGAGCGCACCTGGTTGTGCAGGAAAGAGCGCGCCGAGGCCCTGACTTCGATCAGGTCGCCCTGGCGGCTTACATCGAGCCGCTCCAGCGTCCGCACCGGACTATTGGCCTGGCATTGCGTCGAGCGGAAGGTGGTAAAGTCATGTCGGCCGAGCAGGACTTTCGCCGCTTCGTGCATGGCGTCCGCATCGAGCCGCTTCGGCACCCACCAGACCTTGCCCTTTTCCATCGCTGCAGGCGCGCGCCGGTTGAGGATGCGGTAGAGATAGTGCCGTCCGGTGGCCGAGAAACGGGCGTCGAACTCATTGGGGACAACCGTGGCCTGCAGGATGGCGATGCGCGCGCCTGCCGCCTGCAGGTGCGCGTTGACGGCGTCGCGCACCTTGTCGTTTGGCCATGCCTTGGCGAGGTCGACATGCGCCACCTGGGCGGTCGCATGCACGCCGGCGTCGGTGCGGCCGGCGGCGCGTATCCGCACCGCCTCACCGCAAAATTTCTCGATCGCCTGCTCTATCGCCTGCTGCACCGAAGGCTGATCCGCCTGGTGTTGCCAGCCGGCGAAGAGGCTGCCGTCATATTCGATATCGAGACGAAAACGCGGCATACACCCTTCGTTCAGGCGGCGAGTGCGGTAAAGGCCTGGGCGTAGACCAGTTTGCCTTTTTCGGGTGCGTCACCCCAGGCCAGCGCCTGCAGCGCTTCGCCCTGATATTCGCTCTCGAACTTTTCGGCGCGCGCATGGCTGTAGCCGAAGCGGCCGTAATAGGCCGGATCGCCCAACACAACGGCGAGCGTCTCGCCGCCATCCCTGAGGCGGATATGCGCCTCGCGGATCAGCGCACCGCCAATGCCCGAGCCGTGGAACGAAGGTTCCACCGCCAACGGCGCCAGCGCCACGGCTGCAAACTGCTTGCCGCCGTTCTGGACGAACAGCCTGGAAAACAGGATGTGGCCGACCACCTGGCCGTCTTCTTCCGCCACCAGTTCGACAACGGCGTCGCCGCCGGTGACCAGAGCGTCGACCAGCCCGGCCTCCGCCTGCTGGCCGAATGCGTGTTCCTCGACCAGGCGTATGGCCTCGCGGTCCCGCGGCGTCGCGCCGCGTATCGACATCATGCTCATGAGAACTTCATTCCTTTTTCGATCTTGGCCCCGCGCAGAAACTCCTGCGCGGCAGCGGGCTTTCCGCCCGCCCGTTGAACTTCGACCAGCCTGACCGCGCCCGACCCGCAGGCGACCGTCAGCCGGTCATCGAGAATTCCTCCCGACTCGCCCATGCTTTCAGAAAGCGTGCCTTCCAAAAGCGTCGAGCGAAGCAGTTTCAGCCGTTCCGTGCGCCCGCCGATGTCGGCCTCGCACCAGGCGCCGGGAAATGGCGACAGGCCGCGAATGTGATTGTGGACCTCCGCAGCCGGGCGCGTCCAGTCCACACGTGTCTCCGACTTATCGATTTTCCTGGCGTAGGTCACCCCGTCAGCCGCCTGCAAAGTCGATGCCAGGGTATTTGTCTCCAATCGGGACAGCGCTTCCACCATCAGCGTGGCAGCAATATTCATCAAGCGGTCGTGCAGATCGCCGGCCGTCATGTCGGGCTCTATGGCGCATTTTTCAACCAGTGCCACCGGACCGGTGTCCAGGCCCTCTTCCATGCGCATCACCATCATGCCGGTTTCGACGTCGCCGGCCATAATGGCTCGCTGGATGGGAGCTGCACCACGCCAACGCGGCAAAAGCGAGGCGTGGCCATTGAGGCAGCCGAGGCGCGGAGCCTCCAGAATAGCCTTCGGCAACAGCAAACCATACGCGACGACGACTGCGACATCGGCACGCAACGCATGGAAAGCAGCTTGCTCGCCCTCGCCCTTCAGCGACAGCGGCGTGCGCACTTCGATGCCCAGCCGCTCAGCCTCGCGCTGCACCGGCGACGGTGTCAGCTCCAGACCGCGGCGGCCGGCGGCGCGCGGCGGCTGGGTGTAGACGGCTGCTATCTCGTGCTCGGCCTCGGCAATCGCGCGCAGCACCGGCACCGAAAACTCCGGCGTGCCCATGAAGATGACGCGAAGCGGCATTTTCGTCCAGTATCCTGTTCTGCGCGCGGCAGTCCGCTCAAGCGTCTGCTTCAAACGGGTTTACGATCTTGAGGTCAAGCTCTTCGAAGTCCCTGATATTGCGCGTCGCCAGCATAGCGTCGTGCGACAGGCAGATGGCAGCGATCATGGCATCGGAAAGGCTGATCGGCCGGCCGATAGTTTCCCGCATTGCCCGGAGCTTGCCCGCCAGACGGGGAATGGGACCGGCAAATTCGACGACACGTCCCGAAAACTGCTTCGAAACCAGGTGGTCAAGTGCACGGACGTGGCGGTCCGAGCCGGTCTTGTTTAGAAACCTTTCGGCTCCAAAGGACTGCTCCATGACAACAGGACCGCAGAGATAGAGGTCGAGCAGGTCCTGTCTGCGAAACCACTTAGCGACGTTTGGATCGGGCGCGGGCCGGCTCGCTTCCGAGACGACATTGGTATCGAGGATTATCACTCGAAATTCTCAATGGTGCGGCCAAAGTCGCGTTTCCGTTCCGCTTCGATCTCATCCATCATCTGCGCAAATTCGTCGCTGATTGCATTTTCCGAGGCGAAGGCAGCGCGAATCGCATCCCAAGCCGTGAGTCCAGGCTCGGCCTTGCCTTCTTTTTCCGCAACCATGCCTTTTCGCAATAAATCGATCGCCTTGATCGAGAGGCTTTGGCCGCCCTTGCGTGCCGCATGCTCGATTTCACGCTTCAATGGCTCGGGAATATCTCTGATCAACATATCGCCCATCGGAGTCTCCAGTCTGATATCAATGATATCACGCAAGGAAGCGTCTCTCAATAGGGGCGGGTCGAGAGGGATGTTGTGCGATGCGCCGAAAGCAGGGCTATCCCACCAGCTTGCCCGGCGCCTTGTCCTTGGCGAGCTTCTTGAACTTCTTGACCACCATGTCGCGCTTCAGCTTCGAGATGTGGTCGATGAACAGCACACCGTTGAGATGGTCGATCTCGTGCTGCAGGCAGGTCGCCATCAGGCCTTCGGCCTCGATCTCCTGCAGCTTGCCGTCGCGGTCGAGATATTTCACGCGCACCGAGGCGGGACGCTCGACCTCGGCGTAATAGTCCGGGATCGACAGGCAGCCTTCCTCGTAGACGGAGCGAGCGTCGGCGCTTTCGAGGATTTCGGGATTGATGAAGACATGCGGCGCCGGCGGCTCGTCTTCCTTGGCGAGGTCGATGACCAGCATGCGCAGCGGCTCGCCGATCTGGATTGCGGCCAAGCCGATGCCCGGCGCATCATACATCGTCGCCAGCATGTCGTCGGCCAGTTTGCGCAAAGGCGCGTCGACGCGTTCGACCGGTTTGGAAACCTGGCGCAGGATAGGATCGGGAAGGATGATGAGCGGCTTGATCGACATGGCGCCTCACCTAAAACGTCGCAGGAGAAGCGTCAACCGGTGCGAATCGGTCTCGTTCACGTTTTGATCTGTGCCAGGTCTGCGAATCGGCTATGCTGGCGGGATGAACGACCTGAGCACCATCCTTTCCGAACCCGTTGCCCGGCTTGGCGCTACGACGATCACGCTCGGCCATGCACTGGCCATCGGCGCGCTGGTGTTTCTCGGCCTGTTCCTGGCGCTTGTCGTGGCGCTGTGGCGATCGGCCAAGGCGCGCACCATCGCCGCGGCGGAAGCTGCCGACCACGCCCGCGACGCCGAGGCGCGGATGGCCGGCATTTTGCAAAGCCAGGCCGAGATGCAGGGCCGCATGGGCGCCATCGCCGACGTGTTCGGCGCAAGGCAGGCCGAACTCAACCAGTCGATCGGCCAGCGCCTCGACGCCATGACCGGCAGGCTCGGTCAAACCATGACCGAACAGACCAAATCGACGCATGAGAGCCTCGCCAAACTGCAGGAACGGCTGGCGGTCATCGACACCGCGCAAGGCAACATTCAGTCGCTGGCCGGCCAGGTCGTGCAATTGCAGGCGATCCTGTCCAACAAGCAGACGCGCGGCGCCTTCGGCCAGTCGCGCATGGAGGCGATCGTCGCCGACGGCCTTCCGATGGGCGCCTACGAGTTCCAGGCAACGCTGTCAAACGGCAGCCGTCCCGACTGCCTGGTCAGGATGCCGAACGGTGCGCCGCAGCTTGCCATCGACGCCAAGTTTCCGCTGGAAGCCTGGAACGCCATCCGCGCCGCCGATGGCGCCGAACAACAGAAGATCGCGGCCCAGGCTTTCCGCCGCGACATCGAAATTCACGTCCGCGATATCTCGGAAAAATACCTGATCCAGGGCGAGACGCAGGACACCGCCTTCATGTTCGTGCCGTCGGAATCGGTGTTCGCCGAAATCCACGAGAATTTTGACGCCGTGGTCCAGAAGGCGCACCGGGCGCGTGTCATCATCGTCTCGCCGTCGCTTTTGATGCTGTCGATCCAGGTCATCCAGGCCATCCTCAAGGACGCCCGCATGCGCGAACAGGCGCATCTGATCCAGGGCGAGGTGATCCGGCTGATGGAAGACGTCGCGCGCGTCGACGAACGCGTGCGCCGGTTGCAGACGCATTTTGGCCAGTCGGCCAAGGATATCGACGAGATACTGGTGTCGACGTCGAAGGTGACCAAGCGCGGCCAAAAGATCGAAGCGCTGGAGTTTGGCGAAAGCGAAGCCGAAGTGCGCGGTGGCGGACCCGCCAAGGCCGAAGCCGGGGTGCGGGTGGCGGATTCCAAGACGGGGCAGCTCAGGCTGCGTGTCGTCGAAGGCGACGATTAAAGCGCATCGCGCTGAACGGATTCATACGACGCGCTTTAAAAGTCTTTGTTTTGATGCATGTCGTTGTCCCAGAACCGCGGCACACTTCTGGGCGCCATGCATTAGACCGTAGCCACGATCACGTGCGCCTGGATCTTGGCCGCAACCTCGCCGCTGCCGTGTCTGGCTGCAATCACGGACGCGGCGTGATCGGTTGCGGCTTCCAGTTTTCCTCTAGCCTCGATTTCGTTGCGAAGCGGAGTTCCCTGGCAATAGGCAACCGCCGGAAGGCGCGGCGAGGAGGCACGGCTTTGTTCGGCCCTCGTGTCGATCACCACACGGGAGAAACCTGCGGCTTCCAACTCGCCGCGGATCAATGCAATGTCATTGTAGCCGTGCGGCGTGCGGGCGAGAAAGCGGGGCGGATCGTTCGGAAAAATCTCCGCAAGAGCATTCGTCACATCATTGGCGAATACATTCTCTTCGATGCGATCCCACACGTTGAACAGGAAATGGCCGCCGGTCTTCAGGACCCGCTTTGCTTCGCGATAGCCGGCGGCTCGGTCGGGAAAGAACATCGCGCCGAACTGACAGCAAACGAGATCGAAAGCCGCATCTTCGAACGGCAGCGCCAGAGCATCCGCCTGACGCCATTGTATACGACTGTCGGGAGCTTGTCGCGAGGCCGCGTAGTCGAGCATAGGCTGGTTGAGGTCGGTCACGACATAGCTTGCGCCGGGAGACAGTTTTGGAGCCAATGCGCGGGTGACAACGCCGGTGCCGGCGGCGACTTCCAGGACGGCGCCGGGCGACAAGGACGCTGCCCGTCGTGCCAAATCCGCGGCGAACGGCTCGAAGATCAGCGGCACCATGTAGCGGTCGTAGTTTTCCGGAATCGAGCCGGCAAACACTTTGTCCGTTTCCGACATTGCTATCCCCCGCCATCCGTTTGATGGCTAGCCTAGCACATTATTGGCTGGTTTGGGCCGCGTTTAACCGGGAGGCAGGTGCTACTGCGCCTCTACGATGCTTACGCCCTCGAATTCCGGAAGCCAGTGCAGGGCCGATCGGTGCCATTTCTGTTGGGTCGGAACGAGATCCTCGCGTTGCCGCGCGGTCCCCGCCCTGATCCCATAGACCTTCGGCCCGTCGCCAACCGACGTTGCGTAAAGATGCGAACCGCAGTCGCCGCAGAACGCCTGGGCACGCTTGGCGCCGCTCGATCCCGTCTTGATATAAACCTTCGGTGTTCCCTTGGTGATCCTATAATGATCCTCAGGCGCGGGAACAGTGACACGAAAGGCGGTGCCGGTCAGTTGCTGGCAGTCGGTGCAATGACAGATAGAGGTCTTTTCCGGGTCGACCTCTGCTTCATAAGCTATGGCGCCGCAATGACACCCACCATCGATTTTCATGGTTGATTCTCCGAATTCCGTCGAGTGATCTTAGCGGGACCAGGCGATGGGGCCAACGGTGGACTGCTGGTCCAGAACTAGTCCGACGCCGCCTCGACCTGCTTGCGCCGGTGCTCCCAGGTTCCGGTCGTCTGCGGCTTGACGAACAGCCTGGTGATCTCCGGCATTTCTTTTTTCAAGAGCGCCTCGATGCGCTCGACACAGGCTTCGATCTCAGGCGCCGTCAGATGGTCCTCGAATTCGATGCTCAGCCCAGCGACGATCTGTCGAGGGCCGAGATGGACGGTGAGAACGCCGTTGGCCCGCTGCACTGCCGGATCCTGCTGGGCGATGGTCAGCACCTTGGCCTGCACTTCCGGCGAGGCCGGCTCACCGATGAGCAATCCCTTGCTTTCGCGCGCCAGAAAGATGGCGGTGGCGCCGAGGATCATCGCGATGCCGATCGAGGCGACGCCGTCGAGTTCGGGCATGTCGAGGAGTTCGGCCGCCAATATGCCGGCGAAGGCGACGAACAGACCGAGCAGGGCGGCGCTGTCCTCGAACAGGATCGTGTAGACGCTCGGATCCTTGCTCGATTGCACGGCCTGCAGCCAGCCTTGCTTGCCCTTCTGCTGGCGGAACTCCTTCAGCGCCACGTACCAGGAGCTGCCCTCGAACAGCATTGAGAGGCCCAGCACGATGTAGTTGATTTTGGGATTGGCGACCGGCTCAGGCGCCATGATGTGGACGACGCCTTCATAGAAGGACACGCCGGCGCCGAGCGCGAATACGAGCAGGGCGACAATGAAGCTCCAGAAATACAGCTCGCGGCCATGGCCGAGCGGATGCGTGCGGTCCGGCGGGCGGGCGGCGCGGTGCATGCCGTAGAGCAGCAGCCCGCCATTGCCGGTATCCACCAGCGAGTGCACGCCTTCCGACAGCATCGCCGAGCTGCCGGTGAAGAAGGCGGCGACGAATTTGGTCACAGCAATAGCGAGATTACCGGCGAGCGCCGCGTAGATGACCGTCTTCGACCCGCCATGTGCTGCCATGCTGTCCCTCTAAGGAACCTGATGTAACGCCCCTGCCGCCGAGCTCCACAGGCATCACAACGCACGAATCGCCCGGTCGTTCAGGGTCTTGTAGGCCAGCTTGCGGAAAGACGCCCCTATTCGATGATCTCGTCCGTCCACACCTTGAAACCAGCCAGCGTGCCCGGTCCGAAGATGTGGGTGAGCGGCACGTCGGCGGCGTCGCGGCCCGACGCGATCAGGATGCGGCCGATGCGCGGCGAATTGTTGCGTGGATCGAAGACATGCCAGCGGCCGCCGAGATAGACCTCCATCCAGGCTGCGAAATCCATGCTCGCCCAAGGTTTGGGCAGGCCGATGTCGCTGATGTAGCCGGTGCAGTAGCGGGTCGGGATGTTTAGCGCACGGCAGAAGGTGACCGCGAGGTGGGCAAAGTCGCGGCAGACGCCGCTTTGCTCGCGATAGGCTTCGGCCGCGGTGCGCGTCGGTCGGGCATTGCCGTAGCTGAAGACGATGTGGTTGTGAACGAAATCACAGACCGCCTGGACGCGGGCAATACCGAGCGGAGTGTGCCCGAACAGCCGCCAGGCTTCGCTGGCCAGCAGATCGCTCTCGCAAAAGCGGCTGGGCAACAGGAACAGCAATGTGTCCGACGGCAGGTCGCGCACCTCATGCTGCCAGGCCATCAGGTCGCCCATCTCGAAGGTACCGGGGTCGCGGATTACCGAATCGGTGCCGAAGGTGAAGCGTCCGGGCGGGGCGACGAAACGGTTGCACCAATTGCCGAAACTGTCGCGGTAGCTCTGGATCGGCACCGGCGGGTTGGAGGTCAGGAAATCCGGGCGCTCGAGATCGGAGGCCCTGGAGTAGTGGACGTTGAGCATCGCGATCAGCGGCGTTTCCTGCGGAAAATCGAAACTCATCTCGCTGCCGATGCGGATTCGCATTGTCGTCCTGACCGCACTGCCTGATCATCGCCGGGCGAAGGCATGGCCGATGCTGCAGTGCGAAGGCAACCATGGCACGGACCGGAATGGTTTACGAGCAAATTAGAAACCGGTTGAAAGCGGCCCGACGGCGCCGGCGACAGACGCCCGCCCCCTTGCAGTCCGGCGTTTCTCTTGTTTCACTTGGCCTCCCAGCAACTGGAGGAACGAATCATGGCTAAAGGTGCGATGAAGGCGGGCAAGGAAGCTCGGAAGCCGAAAAAAGACGCCAAGAAGCCCGCAGCGGCTCCGGCACTCAAGGCGCCGCCCGTCAAGGCGATGAGGCTCAAGGAAAAGTAAGCCCGCCTCGGAAGATCTTGGACGGTTGAAATCCGGACAAACCGTTTCGGCGCAGATTTTGACACCGGCGGCATGAACGATGCGGCCGGTGTTTTTGTTGATCGCACCGGCGCAGCCGCTTGTGTCGAAGCGGCGAGGACGACCTCGCGCCTTCCCATAAATCGGCCGGGACGGCCCGCCATGCTCATGGAATGGAGTGCATCCCGATGTCGTGGATTTTTCTGTTTTTCGCCGGCCTGTTCGAAATTGGCTGGGCGATCGGCCTCAAATACACCGACGGCTTCTCGAAGCCGCTGCCGACGGTGCTCACCGTCGCCTCGATGATCATCAGCCTGGGCCTGCTTGGCCTGGCGCTGAAGACGCTGCCCGTCGGCACGGCCTATGCGGTGTGGACCGGCATCGGCACGGTCGGCACGGCGCTGCTTGGCATCTGGCTGCTGGGCGAGCCTGCGACGGCCATCCGGCTCGCCTGCATTGCGCTCATCGTCTGCGGCATTATGGGGCTGAAGCTCGCCGCCTGAGCTCCGAGGCATCAAATCCTTAAGTTAGGCAAACGCCTTCAGGGCCGCTGCAAGGCGACCCTGATGTCGATCGTTTCGATCGAAGCGTTAGCGGGCGGAGAAGCCCGGAGGCGTCCTGCCGGTACGCTGCTTGCGCGCCGCATAGCGTGCGTCGCGCTTGGCCTTGCGTTCGGCTTCGTCGGCCAGCAAACGGGCAATGCGCTCGTTTTCTTCGGCTTCCTTGATCTTCGCTTCAGCCTGCGCTGCCTCTTCGGCCGCAATACGCGCCGCTTCGGCTGCTGCCTCGCGCTCGGCCTTCTCGACCGCCTCGCGTGCCAGCTTTTCCTGCTTCAGCCTGGCCTTTTCGGCCTCGCGTATTTCGCGAGCCTCAAGAATCGCCTTGCGTTCGGCCTGTTTGGCCAGAACCGCAGGATCATCAGCCGCCGGCTTTGACTTGAAGCGCTCCAGAAGCGCCTTCTTTGCCTCGTTCGCGGCATTGCGCCGCTCGAAAATGTCTTTTTCCCTGTAGATAGCCAAGTCCACTTCCCTGAAGTCAATTCGCGACGCTTACATACGCGCGAAAACCGAGAGTTCAAGCGCCAAAACGGTATGCCAGCCATGAAAGTTTATGCTGTTGCAGCCGGGAGACGCGTTTTCCCTGAAACAAAGCCGGCCGAAACCGACATGCACTGTTCACTATCCGCCCCTCTGGCGGCCGGGGCGGCTCGCCGCTACCTCTAGCGGCAAATCAGAACATTTGGATGACATGCCATGGAACTCGGTCTCTACACTTTCGCCGACGTCAGCCCGGAGCCCGGCCCCGGCGCGATCGGCCCGCATCAGCGACTGCGCAATCTGATCGAGGAGGTCGAGCTGGCCGACCAGGTCGGCCTCGACGTCTTTGGTCTGGGCGAACATCACCGCCCCGACTATGCCGCGTCCGCGCCGGTGGTGGCGCTGGCCGCTGCCGCCGAACGCACCAAGCGCATCAAGCTGACCAGCGCGGTCACCGTGCTGTCCTCCGACGATCCGGTGCGCGTCTTCCAGCAGTTCGCAACGCTCGACCTTTTGTCGGGCGGCCGGGCCGAGATCATGGCCGGGCGCGGCTCGTTCATCGAATCCTTCCCGCTGTTCGGCTACAATCTCGAGGACTATGACGAGCTGTTCGCCGAAAAGCTCGACCTGCTGCTGGCCATCCGCGATAATGTGAATGTCACCTGGTCCGGCAATCTGCGCGCGCCGATCAACGACCGCGGCGTCTATCCGCGACCGCTGCAGGACAAATTGCCGATCTGGATCGCAATAGGTGGAACGCCGCAATCTGCTGCCCGCGCGGGCGTGCTCGGTTTGCCGCTGGCACTGGCCATCATCGGCGGCGAGCCGGCGCGGTTTGCACCGCTGTTCGACATTTATCGCGATGCCGCCAGGCGGGCCGGTACCGACCCCTCGGGCCTTGCCACCAGCATCAATGTGCACCGCTTCATCGCCGGCACCACTGAACAGGCGGCCGACGATTTCTATGGCCCGCAGGCCGAAGTGATGAACCGCATCGGCCGCGAGCGCGGCTGGGGCCCGACCTCGCGGGCGCTTTTCGATCGGTCGCGTGGTCCGAACGGCGCGCTGTTCGTCGGCGATCCGGAGCAGGTGGCGGAAAAGATCGTCGCCCAGCACAAAATCTTCAACAATGACCGCTTCCTGCTGCAGATGGCGATCGGCGCCATGCCGCACGCCAAGATCATGAAGGCGATCGAACTGTACGGCACCAAGGTGGCGCCGATCGTGCGCAAGGAGACCGCCAAGCCCGGCGTCGCCGTCGCAGCGCCAGCCGCCTGAGCGACGGGCGGCCCGGATTGAGGGCCTTGCCGGCTAACGGAACCTTGGGCTTGCAGAGGCGTTTCCGTCGTCGGAATGCACCAATTGCGGTGCGCCGCTGAGGGAAAATCATGAAAGCCGAACCCGCCGCTTTGGGTGCTGGCCTTGCCGAAACCGAAGAGGCGAGAGTTGTGGCGCGTGCCGACACGCATCTGATGCGTTCGCTGCTCATCGGGATCTTCCTGTTCATGGCCATCTACGCGCTGTATTTCGCGCGTGCTTTCTTCATGCCGGTCATCCTCGCCTTCCTGCTGACGCTGACGCTGACACCAATCGTGCGCTTCCTGCGCAAGCGCGGCATTCCGGAAGTGGTTTCGGCGACAATGTTGGTCGTGCTGTCGATCTGCGTCTTCGGCGTTGCCGGCTATCTGCTCAGCGGCCCGGTCATCGACCTTCTCAACAACACCTCGTCGATCGGCCAACAACTTACCGAACGGCTGGCGCAATTACGGCGTCCGCTCGAGAGGATCATGCAGATCTCGCATCAGATCGAACAGATGACGGAGACCTCGCAGGAGCCGGGCATCCAGAAGGTGGCGATGGCGCAGTCCGGCGTCCTGTCGGCCGCCGCCAGCAACGTCCTGTCGGCGGGGACAAGCCTGACCATCATCTTCGTGCTGTCGCTGTTCCTGCTGGCGTCAGGCACGATGTTCTATGAGAAGATCATCCAGTCCTTCGCCAGCCTCAGCGAGAAGAAGCGGGCCTTGCGCGTCGTCTATGACGTCGAGCGCGAAATCTCGCATTATCTGCTCACCGTCACCGTCATCAATGCCGGTCTCGGCGCGGTTATCGGCCTTGGCCTGTGGGCGCTCGGCATGCCCAACCCGCTGGTCTGGGGAACGATGGCGGCGCTGCTCAACTTCCTGCCATATGTCGGCGCGCTGATCACCATCGTGCTGGTCAGCGTCATTGCGATGATCAGCTTCGACTCGATCTCCTACGCCCTTTTGGCGCCGGGCTTCGTGCTTTTGTGCGACATCGTCGAAGGCCAGTTCGTTACGCCGATGGTTGTCGGCCGACGCCTCGAGATCAACGCCGTGGCGATCTTCATCGCCATCGCTTTCTGGTCCTGGCTTTGGGGCTTTGTCGGCGCGCTGATGGCGGTGCCGCTGCTGGTCGTCGTCAAAGTGTTCTGCGATCATTTCGATGGCCTCAGCCATGTCGGCAATTTTCTCGCCGCACAGCAGACGGCCGTGGTGGAGGAAGAAGCGGCCGAAGAGAACGGAAAGGCAGCGGCATAAGCTTGCCGCGCCTGTCCGTCATCGCGCATTTGTTGTCTTCAGGCGGAGTGCCTATATCGAGCCGGTCAAGCCGGACCCTGCGATGAACGATGCCTCCTTCGACCTCGATTCCTATTTCGACCGCATCGGCTATCGCGGCCCGATCGATGCTCCGCTCGGCACGCTGAGCGCGTCGCATCGCCAGCGTCCGCAGGCGATCCCGTTCGAGAATATGGACCCGTTGCTTGGCACCAGCTCGACATCGTCATTCCCGACCGCGCCTTCGAAACCAGGGTCAGGCAGTTGAACATCGTAAAGGCTTGAGGCCCATGACCGCACTTTCCGTTCTCGACCTGTCGCCGATCGTCGAAGGCAGCGACGCCTCGCAATCGCTGGCAAATTCGCTCGACCTGGCCCGCCATGCCGAGCGGCTCGGCTACAAGCGCTACTGGCTGGCCGAGCACCACAACATGCCGGGCATCGCCAGCGCGGCGACCGCCGTCGTCATCGCCCATGTCGCCGACGGCACCAAGACCATCCGCGTCGGCGCCGGCGGCATCATGCTGCCCAACCATGCGCCGCTGGTGATTGCCGAGCAGTTCGGCACGCTGGCGGCACTGCACCCCGGCCGCATCGACCTCGGCCTCGGCCGGGCGCCCGGCACCGATATGGGAACAGCGCGCGCGCTGCGCCGCAATCTCGAGGCGTCAGACAATTTCCCCCAGGACGTCGTCGAGCTGATGGGCTATTTCCAGCCGGCCGCGGAAGGCCAGCGTATCCACGCCGTGCCCGGCGAAGGCCAGAAGGTGCCGGTCTGGATCCTCGGTTCCAGCCTCTATGGCGCGCAGCTCGCCGCCATGCTCGGCCTGCCCTATGCGTTTGCCTCGCATTTCGCGCCGGCCGAACTCGACCATGCGCTGGAGATCTACCGTTCGCGCTTCCAGCCTTCGGAACAGCTGGACAAGCCCTATGTCATGCTCGGCCTCAACGTTTTCGCCGCACCGACCGATGGAGAGGCCAAACTGCTGTTCACCTCGTTGCAGCAGGCCTTCGTCAATCTGCGCACGGGGCGGGCCGGCCGCCTGCCGCCGCCGGTCGAGGGCTATGACCAGACGCTCGAGCCGATGGCAAAAACCATGATTTCGCAGGCGCTGTCCTGCGCCGTCGTCGGCTCTCCCGAAACCGTCCGGCAAGGCATAGACGCGTTCGTGCGCCGCACCGGCGCAGACGAGCTGATGGTGACCGCGCAGATCTTCGACCATGCGGCACGCGTGCGCTCGTTCGAAATCCTGGCCGAGGCGCATAAATCGCTGTCGCAGGCCGCGTGACGCTTTTGCCTGTGTCTGCTGTGGGCAGGCGCCTTCCTCAGCCAGGAGCCGCCTCTCTCACGCATAGGTGACGTTTTCTTGTGGTTTCGAAGCCCTGACTGGGCGCTTCGCCGGGGGATCGCGCAGATCCTGGGGTTTTGAGCGCGGTTTGAGCACATCCGGGCCGCCGGGCGGCTGTTCAAAGGCGCCAAGCGCGGCGCGGTGGATGCCATGCGCAGAATGCTTGCGCCCGATGCCGCCTGTTCTTATATACGCGCCAAGCCGCCCAGTGCCGGAATGCCGGTTGCCGGAGCGGAATTTCTTGTGAACAGGGGCTTTCGTCGGAACGCCTTACGGGTCCTGAGAGCCTGCTTAGCGGAGAGACTAGAAAAATGGCAAAAGTAATCGGTATCGATCTCGGCACCACCAACTCCTGCATCGCCATCATGGATGGCAAGGAGCCCAAGGTCATTGAAAATGCGGAAGGCGCGCGCACGACGCCTTCCATCGTCGCCATCTCGGGCGACGGCGAACGTCTCGTCGGCCAGCCGGCCAAGCGCCAGGCGGTCACCAATCCTGAAAACACCATCTTCGCGGTCAAGCGCCTGATCGGCCGCCGCTATGACGACCCGGTGACGGAGAAGGACAAGAAGCTTGTCCCCTACAAGATCGTCAAGGGCGACAATGGCGATGCCTGGGTCGAGGCCGGCGGCAAGAAGCAGTCGCCCAGCCAGATCTCGGCCATGATCCTGCAGAAGATGAAGGAAACGGCGGAGGCCTATCTCGGCGAGAAGGTCGAGAAGGCGGTCATCACCGTTCCGGCCTATTTCAATGACGCCCAGCGCCAGGCCACCAAGGACGCCGGCAAGATCGCCGGCCTTGAGGTGCTGCGCATCATCAACGAGCCGACGGCTGCAGCACTTGCCTACGGCCTCGACAAGAAGGATGGCAAGACCATTGCCGTCTATGACCTTGGCGGCGGCACGTTCGACATTTCGGTGCTCGAAATCGGCGACGGCGTGTTCGAAGTGAAGTCGACCAATGGCGACACCTTCCTCGGCGGCGAGGATTTCGACATGCGTCTCGTCGAATACCTGGCGGCCGAGTTCAAGAAGGAACAGGGCATCGACCTGAAGAACGACAAGCTTGCGCTGCAGCGCCTCAAGGAGGCGGCTGAAAAGGCCAAGATCGAGCTGTCGTCGACGACGCAGACGGAAATCAACCTGCCCTTCATCACCGCCGACGCGACCGGCCCCAAGCACCTGACGCTGAAGCTGACCCGTGCCAAGTTCGAGCAGCTGGTCGACGATCTCGTCCAGCGCACCATCGAGCCCTGCAAGGCAGCGCTCAAGGATGCCGGGCTGAAGGCTGGCGAGATCGACGAAGTGGTCCTGGTCGGCGGCATGACCCGCATGCCCAAGATCCAGGAGATCGTGAAGCAGTTCTTCGGCAAGGAGCCGCACAAGGGCGTCAACCCGGATGAGGTCGTCGCACTCGGCGCCGCAATCCAGGCCGGCGTGCTGCAGGGCGACGTGAAGGACGTGCTGCTGCTCGACGTGACGCCGCTGTCGCTCGGCATCGAGACGCTGGGTGGCGTGTTTACCCGCCTGATCGAACGCAACACGACCATCCCGACCAAGAAGAGCCAGGTGTTCTCGACCGCTGAAGACAGTCAGTCGGCCGTGACCATCCGCGTCTTCCAGGGCGAGCGTGAAATGGCTGCCGACAACAAGGCGCTCGGCCAGTTCGACCTGGTCGGCATTCCGCCGGCGCCGCGCGGCGTGCCGCAGATCGAGGTCACTTTCGACATCGACGCCAACGGCATCGTCAACGTTTCGGCCAAGGACAAGGGCACCGGCAAGGAGCACCAGATCCGCATCCAGGCCTCTGGTGGCCTTTCGGACGCCGACATCGAGAAGATGGTCAAGGACGCCGAAGCCAATGCCGAGACCGACAAGCAGCGGCGCGCCTTGGTCGAGGCCCGCAACCAGGCCGAGGCGCTGGTGCACTCCTCCGAGAAGTCGCTGAAAGAATATGGCGACAAGGTTTCGGAAACCGAGCGCACGGCGATATCGGAGGCTATCACGGCGCTGAAGGCTGCTGCCGAAGGCGACGATGCCGCCGACATCGAGGCCAAGTCGCAGACGCTTGCCGAAGCATCCATGAAGCTCGGCCAGGCCATGTACGAAGCTTCGCAGAAGGAAGCGGCGGAAGCCGACGCCAAGGCGGACGCGGCCAAGGATAGCGATGTGGTCGACGCCGATTTCGAGGAAATCGACGAAAACGACGAGAAGAAGAAGTCGGCCTGACCGGTTGACGGCAAATAAAGCGGAAAGCCCGGCGCAAAGCCGGGCTTTTTTGCAACCCTCGCTGAAAAATGCGGGCCTTGCCGAAAAAGTCACTGAAAAACACAGGCACAAGCGCGCCGGCCCTAGCATCCGGGCAGCACCGCTCCTAAATCGAGACAACGTGCCGGCAAACGACGCAACATGCATCAAGACGTTGAGCATCCGGACTGCGGGAAAAGATGAAAGCTGATTTCTACGAGACGCTGGGCGTGCAAAAGGGCGCCGACGAGAAGGAGCTCAAGAGCGCTTTCCGCAAGCTGGCCATGCAGTTCCATCCCGACCGCAATCCCGGCGATCACTCATGCGAGCATAAGTTCAAGGAAATCAACGAAGCCTACGAAACGCTGAAGGACCCGCAGAAGCGCGCGGCCTATGACCGTTTCGGTCACGCCGCCTTCGAGCAGGGCGGCATGAATGGCGGCGCGCAAGGTTTTGGCGCCGGCGGCTTCGCCGACATTTTCGAAGACATTTTCGGCGACATGATGGGCGGGCGCCAGCGCCGCTCGTCGGGCGGCCGCGAACGCGGCGCCGATTTGCGCTACAATATGGAAATCACGCTGGAAGAAGCGTTTGCCGGCAAGACCGCGCAAATCCGCGTGCCGGCCTCGATCTCATGCACGGAATGCTCCGGGACCGGCGCCAAGCCCGGCACCCAGCCGGTGACCTGCTCGATGTGCCATGGCCACGGCAAGGTACGAGCGACGCAAGGCTTCTTCTCGATCGAGCGTACCTGCCCGCAATGCCAAGGCCGCGGCCAGACGATCAAGGACCCGTGCCCGAAATGCGCCGGCCAGGGCCGCGTCACCGAGGAACGCTCGCTGTCGGTCAATATCCCGGCCGGCATCGAGGACGGCACCCGCATCCGGCTTGCCAATGAGGGCGAGGCGGGCCTGCGCGGCGGCCCATCGGGCGACCTCTATATTTTCCTGGCGGTGAAGCCGCATGAATTCTTCCAGCGCGACGGCGCCGATCTCTACTGCAAGGTGCCGATATCGATGACGACGGCCGCCCTTGGCGGCTCGTTCGAGGTGACGACGCTGGACGGCAGTCAGACCAAGGTGAAAGTGACCGAAGGCACGCAGAACGGCCGCCAGTTCCGCCTCAAGGGCAAGGGCATGCCGGTGCTGCGCCAGCCCAATGTCGGCGACCTCTATATCCAGACCGCGGTCGAAACGCCGCAAAACCTGTCGCGCCGCCAGCGCGAGTTGCTGGAAGAGTTCGAGCAGCTGTCGTCGAAGGACAATTCGCCCCAGTCGAGCGGCTTTTTCGCCCGCATGAAGGACTTTTTCGAATCCTTCGGCGAGCACTGAACCCAAGCCAAGGCCGCCACGCTTCCCAAACGTCATCAACATCTTATGCCAGATCGCGCCTTGCCTTGGACCTGTTAGCTGCTAAGTAGCGTTCGGGGAGTGTTGAGGAGAACTTGCATGGCACGTGGTCCGGGATTGCGGAAGGCGCTGGCGGAAAAGTTCGACGACGAACTCAAATTCTTCAAAGGCTGGATCGACAAGCCGAAGTCGGTCGGTTCGATCGTGCCGACAAGCTCCGTCACCGCCCGCAAGATGGCTTCCATCGTCAATCCGAAGTCCGGCCTGCCGGTGCTTGAAGTCGGCCCCGGCACAGGCGTCATCACGCGTGCAATCCTCGCCCAGGGCGTTAAGCCCGAAAACCTCTACGCGGTCGAATATTCCACCGATTTCGTGCGCCATCTGCGCCAGCTCTATCCCGGCGTCAACGTCATCGAGGGCGATGCCTTCAATCTCAACGCCACGCTTGGCGAGAAGAGCGGTATGGTTTTCGATTCCGTCGTCTCCGGCGTGCCGCTGCTCAATTTCCCGGTCGCACAGCGGATCGCCTATATTGAAAGCCTGCTAGACCGCATCCCGGTTGGACGGCCGATCGTGCAGCTGACCTATGGGCCGTTGTCGCCGATCCCGCCCGGCCGCGGCAATTACACGGTCAAGCATTTCGACTTCATCTTCCGCAACATCCCGCCGACGCAGCTGTGGATCTACCGGCGCGAAGCGCATTAGCTGGTATTGGGGGCGGGAGAAGTCTCTGGCGCCTTGTAGAGGATCGCCGTCTCCCGAAGGAAGCTCGATTGAGGGTCGATCCACATCCTTGACTGTTATCCGCCTCGCAAACTCGTGGCGACCTCTCTGATCGCCGCGCACATGGCCCGCACGGCCGTTGCTTCGGCGCTGCTGGAGAACAGAAGCAGCAGAGGCCGACGCGCACGCGGCTCAAGAGGACGCCTCGCAACGATTCGCTGCCAATCGGCCGGAAACGCCAGGCCTGGCGCAATCGACAAACCGCGCCCGGCCCCAACCAGAGCAAGCAGCGCCGCCATATCGCTCGCCGACAGGATGACAACTGGCGCAACGCCAAAATCCTGGAACAATTCGGCAAGCATTGGTCCGCAGCCGCCGCTCGACATAATGAATGGCTGGCCGTCGAGAGCGCGGATCGGAAATGACCCGCCTTGGACTGAGTTCTTTTGCGATGACGCCACAAAGAGTTCGTCGTCGACAAGTTCCTCGGCTTGGCAATTGCCGGCGATGTAGGACAGTCCAATATCGGCGGCACCGCGATCGACCCACTCCGCCACCTCGGTATCCGTGCCCAAGAGCAGTTCGACAGCAAGCTCCGGGTGCCGGACGGAAGTAATGTTCAACGCATATGGAGCAATCTTTACCGAGGCGCTGCTGACCAGCGCGAGCCGTACTCTGTCTTTGATGGAGTGTTCCCGTAGGCCGACAAGACGGCCTAAAGCATGCAAAGCGGCGCGCGCCGCGTCCAAAGCCGCCTCGCCGGTTGCGGTGAAAGCGACACCGCGCCGATCACGTATGACGAGGGGCGCGCCAACGATCTCCTCCAGCGCCTTCATTGCATGGCTTATGGCCGATTGAGAAAGACAGAGCCGCTCGGCGGTTTTGGTGAAGCTGCGCGTCTCGCTGAGCGATGTCAGGACGCGCACCATCGTGATGTTGATATTAGCTTTGTTCATGGCTGCCGAAATATCTTTCATTTCGCTCATATTAAAGAGCGCTGTAGGTTTTGTGAAGGTGAGGGAAACGACCCTCGAAATCGGCGAGCGGCTTTCCTGGCCTCTCCGGCATGCAGGCGTGCGGTACGACGAGACTGAAATTGGAGTATCGCATGAGCTACCTTCCGCAATTCCTGACCCTTGCTTCGGTCTTCCTGCTCGGCGCCATGAGCCCAGGACCCGATTTTGTAGCCGTGACTTCCCATGCGCTGATCAGCCGTCGCGCGGGGTTCCATGTGGCGCTTGGCATTGCCGCAGCGATCATGGTGTGGGCGGCTCTCGCGATGTGTGGCCTGGGCCTCGTACTGACGCAGATTGCATGGGCTCACCTTGCCGTCCGGATCGCCGGCGCCGTGTATCTCGGTTACCTGGGCAGCAAGATCCTTTTGTCGGCTTGGCAGGCGCGGCCACCGCTGGCCGTCAGTGGCGCAGAGACTACGGCTCCCTGGCGAAGCGGCTTCGTTGTCGGAATTACAAATCCGAAGACAGCCGCCTTCTTCGCGAGCCTGTTCATATCGGTATTGCCGATGCAGGCTCCGATCTGGGTCCAGGCAGTGTCGCTGGCCATAATTGGGCTGGTCGCGATGGCGTGGTTTGGGCTTGTCGCGCTGATGTTCTCCACAAGAAGGGTTCGGGCGGTATATGGCAGCGTCCGCAGGCCGATAGATGCCTTGCTCGGAGTTGCACTCATCGCGCTGAGTGCAAGAATTGCGGTCACCCACTAGCATAGCCCAGCTGCTCGGCACACCCTTCACGCGCTTGCCCCCCGATCGTTTCCGTTTTTTGAGCCAGTGCGTTGATTTGCGCAGCCTCTGGCTGTACCTGTCCGGGAACAAGAGTGGCCAATGGCTGTGATCGCGAAAATCCTCGTCTTCGCCGGCTCGGTGCGCAGCGGCGCCTTCAGCGGCAGGACCGCCGATGTGGCGCAGAAGGAGCTGGCCATGCAAGGCGCCGAGGTGACGCGCATTTCGCTGGCCGACTATCCGCTGCCGATCATCGACGAGGACCTCGAAAAGGAAAAAGGCGTTCCCGACAACGCCGTGAAGCTCGGCCGGCTGATCGCCGCCCATGACGGGCTGCTGATCGCGACGCCGGAATATAATGGCTCGATCCCGCCATTGCTCAAGAACACGATCGACTGGGTAAGCCGGGTGCGCCTGGATGGCGGCCGGCCGGTGAGGCCATTTGTCGGCAAGGTCGCCGGCCTGTGCTCGTCTTCCAACGGACATTTCGCCGGGATCCGCTGCATCAACCATCTGCGCGCCGTGCTGGTGCGCTGCCAGCTGGAGATGGTGACGCCGGAATGCTCGGTATCCGATGGCGGCAATGCCTTCGACGGCGACGGCAATTTCAGGGATGATAGACTGACCAAATCGATGGAGCACCTATGCCGCACGCTGATCGAAACCTCGCGCATGCTGTCGACCCGGACCGGGGCATGATTTCCACAGCCATGCAGGCCCACACCATGAGAGACAGGCTGATCGTCGGCCTCGACGTGCCGACGGTGAAAGAGGCCGAACAGGCGGTGCGCGAACTCGACGGCGTCGTCTCCTTCTACAAGATCGGCTATCAGCTGGCCTTCGCCGGCGGGCTCGACTTCGCCAGGGAGTTGGCCAGCGGCGGCACCAGAATCTTCCTCGACATGAAGCTGCTCGACATCGACCACACGGTGGCCAAGGGTGTCGAGAACATCGTGCGCATGGGCATGACCATGCTGACCATCCACGCCTATCCCAAGGCGATGCGGGCCGCGGTGGAGGCCGCCAGGGGCAGCGACCTGTGCCTGCTGGCGGTCAGCGTGCTGACCTCGATGGACGAGCAGGACGTGATCGACGCCGGCTATGAATATGACCCGCACACGCTGGTGCTGAGGCGCGCCGAACAGGCGCTGCATGCAGGCATGGGCGGCGTCGTCTGCTCGGCCGAGGAGGCGGAAGCGGTGCGCCGCATCGTCGGACCCGACCTGGCGGTGGTGACGCCGGGGATACGGCCCAAGGGCAGCGACCATGGTGACCAGAAACGCGTGGTGACGCCCGGCCAGGCGATCCGCAACGGCTCCAGCCATCTTGTTGTGGGCCGGCCAATCGTGGCGGCAAGCGACAGGCGCGCGGCGGCGGAAGCCATACTGGAAGAGATGCGCGCCGCGTAACGAGGAGAAGAAAATGCGCAAGGGATACTGGATAGCCCGCGTCGATGTGCGCGACGCTGAAGGCTACAAGGACTATGTCGCTGCCGCCAAGCTCGCTTTCGACCGTTTCGACGTGAAGTTCCTTGCCCGTGGCGGTGAGCATGAAAAGGCCGAGGGGCCTGGCCGCGCCCGCAATGTCATTATCGAGTTCGAATCGCTCAGCGCGGCGCATGACTGCTACCACTCGCCGGAATACCAACGCGCCGTCGCCATCCGTCAGAAAGTGGCCGATGGCGAGATCGTGCTGGTCGAGGGTATCTGACGCGCGAAGCTGCTCTGCTCAGTGCGGCGCTTCCTCCTGCGCCAGCACCTCCAGTTGATGGCGGTGCCCCGACAGCTCATAGCCGACAACGGTGACGGCCGGCGCTAGCGTCAGTAAGATGAGGCAGACCGCCATGTCGACGCCGGCAAGGGCGGCGATGATGGCAAGTGCGACGACCGCAGCCGTTCCCGCCAGCAGCCAGACGTGGAGGGGATCGAAGCGCTGGACGAGATAATAATACAGCGCATAGATCGCCCCCAGGAACACGCCTAGCGGAATGGCGACTGACAGCAGGGTCGCTACCGGGCCGTTATGGGTCTTGTGCTCGATGAAATAGGCCGCGACATGCAGCCCGGCGCCGGTGGCGACGATGGCAGCGACGATCACCATCTGGCCATAGCCCCAGACGAAGGAACGGCTGCGGTGCTGGTGCAGCACCGTCCCCGAGGGCAGCATGTAATAGACCCACCACATGCCGAAGGTGAGACCCATTCCGGCAATGCCGATCAAGGCGGCATCGAGGTTCCAGCCCTGCTCCTCGACCGCGGCCGACAGCGTCGCCAGCGTGCCGACCACCCCTTCGCCCAGCGCGATGATGGCGAACAGGCTGTAGCGCTCGGCGACGTGGTGCGCGTGCCAGGGCGTGCCGCCATCCCGGCGTTCGGCGATGACCGGTCCGGCAAGCTCGATGAGAAGCAGGACCGTGCCGAAAGCCAGGCTGGTCTCCAGCGAGAAATCGACCAGGATCTGCACCACCCAGCCGATCTGGGCGATCGCGATGGCGATGGCATAGGTGAGACAGGCACGCCGCCGCCCAGGGTCCTGCCGCGCCGCGCGCAGCCATTGGAAGATCATGGCGACGCGCATGATGACGTAACCCAGCACCATGACCGAATTGTTGAGGTGTTCGCCATGCTCGATCGAGGCGAACATGCGCGGCAGGCCGATGGCCAGCACCAGCACGCCGATCATCTGCACCATGGTGACGAGGCGGAAGATCCAATCGTCGGTGTCATAGGCGGAGGAAAACCAGGAGAAATTGATCCACGCCCAGCAGATCGCGAAGCTGGCAAAGCCGAAGCCGATCAGCGCCGCCGCGTAGTGGCCCTCGGCCAAGGCATGCGCCAGTTGCGACGAGGCAAGGCTGAAGGCGGTGACGAAGGTCAGATCGAACAGCAGCTCGAGCGGCGTGGCGACGCGATGCGCCTCATGCGGATCGCGCCCGGCCATGCGCCTTATGTGATGATGGAGGGAGCTTGCTGGTGTGCTCATAGCGCGGCCTTGCCTGAGGACTGTCCCGCGACACTAAAGGTGGAGCAAAAGCCGTCAAGGCGCGGTAGGTCGCGCTGGTCCCTCGACCGTTCAGATCGCCTGTCGGTTCAGTCGGTTCGCCGCCGTCTCGGCAACCGCATCGGCCAGCGTCATGCCCCATTGCATCAGGCAATAGGCGCGGAAATCGAAGCAGGGCAGGCCGGGACAGACCTCGAACTCGATGAGGTGGACATGGTCGTTAGCCTCGACCCTGAAATCGAGGGAAAACACGTCTCGCAGGCCGAGCCCGCTGACCAGCCGCTCGGCGATGCGGCGGATGGTTGCCGCGGCTGCCGGCTGGGTGTCGGCAACCGCCTCCAGCACCGGCTCGCTGTATAGTCCAGCCGCCTTGGCGGCCTCGCCGGTGTCGCCGTAAAGCGCCATCGAGTCCGCCATGGTCTGGAAATCGCCGCCGGAGTCGACGAATGCAACGCCGAGCGCTTCCGCCCCGGCATCCGTTTGCAGCCCAAGGAAGCTGGCGCGGACATTGCGACCGCCGACATAGGGCTGGACGACGACATCGTCGCGATAAGCGGCATAGACCCGCCGGCTAAGCTCCAGCGCATGGGCCAGGTCGTTGCAGCGTGAATCCGGCCAGATGCCTACCTTGGAGCCGAGCCGGTTCGGCTTGACGAACCAGCCGGCTTCCGAAGCTGGCGGGTCGGCCAGCCAGCGGCCGTCGCGGGCCAGGCCTGCCTGCGGCGCCGGCAGGCCGAGCGCGCAAAGCACGGCGCCGGAACGGAACTTGTCCTGGCAAAGCGCGAACAGCGCATCGTCGGCTCCGATGGTTCTAAGCCCATTCAGCCTGGCAAGTGCGGGCGCTGCAGCACCGCGGAAATAGGCAATGCCGTCGGTCAGCGTCCAGACCAGCGTGGTTGCGGGATCGGCCTTCGCCAGCGCGCTTGCCGCATCGTCGAGTGCAACCGGCATAAAGGCGAGGCCGCGCTTTTCACAAGCGGTCGCCAGTTGATCGAACTCAGGAGCGAGATCGGTCGACTGCGCCAGATAAGACGAGATTTCCAGGGCGCGCTCGGCGGGAAAGCCGTCGGCGACCAGCCTGTCGAAACAGGCCTTTTCCGGCTCGTGGACGAGGATCAAGGTCGGGCGCGGCATGGGTCAAAGCTTCTCGGTGATGCAGCCACACCATCGCACGGCCAATGCGATCGGCTTGCGCGAAATCGACCCGCGCCCGCCGCCTGCACGACAACCGGTACGCTCAGGCGATGACCACGCGCGGCTCGAAGCGGCCGTTGACGGGGATGTCGAGCAGGAAGGTCATGCCGGCCTGTGGGTCGAGCTTGCGCTGCTTGTCGTCCTTGCCTTTCCAGGCCGAGGTCACCGCCAGCCGATCGGCCTTGGCCCCGACAAAGGCCGGGCACGAGGACTGCCCCGCCGGCACGGCAATTTCGCGCAACAATGTGCCATCTGGCGAATAGGCCTTGACCGCCTTGCCGCCCCAGACGGCGTTCCACAGCACGCCGTCGCGATCAACGACCGAGCCGTCGACAAAGCCCTTGGACGAGCGATGGTCGACGAACACTTTGGACTCGCCGATCGGCAGACCCGTTGCCGGATCGCAGGCGACGCGCATCAACAGGCCGGTCGAGGTATCGGTGTAGTAGGCGATCGTTCCATCCTGCGAGAAACAGATCGAGTTCGACACGGTGATGCCGGTGTAAAGCGTGCGCAATTCTCCCTTGAAGAACCAGTAGATGGCACCCGCGCCCTTCTCCTCACCCTTGCCCATCGTGCCGACCCAGAAGGCGCCACAAGGGTGGACGCGCGAATCGTTGGAGCGGGTCAGCGCATTGTCGGCCTCGATAGGCGTATGCAGCGTCAGCTTGCCGGTCGAGACGTCGCGGACATGCAGGCCGGTCTCGGTGGCGATGAGCTGGCGATTGTCATCGATAATGGCGATGGCGCTGGCCATCTGGGCGAGCTCATGGACCTTCCGCGCGCCGGACGTGACACCCTGCTCCAGCAAAAGCCCGTTGACGATGTCGAACCAGAACAGCGTATCGGTGGCGGGATCGTAGCTCGGCCCCTCGCCGAGTTCGCAGACATGGTCCGAAAAAACCGAAACGTTTCCCATCATGCCGCTCCGCCGAAGGCCGCGTCCCAGGCCGTCACCGCCGCCCGGGCGCGCGTGGCCACTTCATCGACGCTCATGCCGGGTTTGAACAGGCTGGAGCCAAGACCAAAAGCAGTTACCCCAGCGGCTTTGTAGCCGGCAAAGTCTTTGTCGGAAACGCCGCCTACGGCGCCGACCACGGTATCGGCCGGCAGCACGGCCCGCATCGCCGAAATGCCGCTGGGCCCGAGCACGCTTGCCGGGAAGAATTTGAGCGCCGAAGCCCCAAGCCTAATCGCCTGAAAAGCTTCGGTGGGGGTGAACACGCCTGGCATCGTCACCATGCCATGGTGCATGGCGCGGGCCATGACGTCGGCATCGATGTTGGGGCTGACCAGCAGCCGCCCGCCGGCCTTGGCGAGGGCGTCGACATCGGCTGAAGTCAACACCGTGCCGGCGCCGACCAGCGCTGTCTTGGGCAAAGCGGTGACAATGCTGGCGATCGATGAAAACGGCTCCGGCGAATTGAGCGGCACCTCGATGGCTTCGATGCCGGCGTCAAACAGCGCCTGGCCGATGGCAACCGCCTCGCTGGGTTTGAGGCCGCGCAGAATGGCGACAAGACCACGCTTGAGCTTCGGGAAGGGGGCGGTCTGGGTCACGCTGTCACTCCACTCTGGTGAGTCATTTGGCGATCATGCCATTTTCCCGCGCTGCCTCGATAAGGCCGGCACGCACCGCCTCGTCGGCGTCGACCGTCCTGACGGCAAGCCCTGCAAGGTCTAGCGCCTGGCGGTAGAGGGCTGCTAGCGAGCCGGACGCAACCAGCACGATTGCGGTGGTGCTTTCGCCATAGCGGCGGCCCGCCGAGGCGATCTCGCCGCCGATCAGCAGGCCGGACAGGCAAGCGGCGGCATCGTCGGCCTTGAGGTTCTGCAGCAGGCCGGCGGCGCGGATCGAGAACAGCCGCGAGGTGACATCGCCGCCCTCCGCCAAAGCCTTGCGGCACCATTCCTGGAAGAACGGATTGTCCGGAGTGACCGGCTTCGGGCTCTCGCCCAGCGAATGGCGCAGGATAGAGTGAGTGGCCAGCACCGAAAACAGCTCGCCGGTCGGCCAGGTGCAGAAGCCGTCGACCGCGCCGTCTGCGACCAGAACCCATTTCGAATGGGTGCCGGGCATGCAGACGAGATGGCGACCTTTTGCCGGCAAACCGGCGCCGGCAAGCTGGGTTTCCTCGCCGCGCATTACGTCCGGCGCATCTTCCAGGCGCTGCGCCAGGCCAGGCACGATGCGGATGTCGCGGCGCTGGCCGGGAATGCGGGCGGCCCCCGCGAGAATGGCACTGAGCGGCGCCGGCACGGTGACGTAAGGCGCTTCCAGCCAACCCTGGCGCGAGCCGGCCATGCCGCAGATGATGACCGGCAGTGTGTCAGGTGCGCCGAGCGCCGCCAGATGGCCCTCGAGGATGGTCGAAAAGCCTTTTTGCTGCGCGGTGATCAACCCATCATCGCCGCGACGCTCGGCAAGCACCCCGCCCGCCCCGTCGACCAGCCAGACCCGCATGCGGGTCGTGCCCCAGTCGACGGCGGCGACTGCCGGCGTGCCTTTTGCCGGATTTTGATTCACCGGACTCACAGGAAACCCCCGTCGACGATCAACATCTGCGCCGTCAGCATACGCGCGGCGTCGGAGGCCAGGAACAGCACTGTGCCGACGATGTCGTCGGGCTGCATGACCTGCTTGATGCATTGCTTGGCGACATGGGCGGCGAGCTTCTCCTCGGTGACCCAGAGTTCCCGCTGCCGCTCGGTGATCACCCAGCCCGGCGCAATCGCATTGACGCGGATGCCGTCGACCCCAAGCTTGCCCGCGAGACCTTTGGTGAGGCCGAGTATGCCGGCCTTGGCGGCGGTGTAGGCCGGCATATCGGGGTGGTTGATGAGATAGGAGGTTGAGGTGAAGTTGATGATCGAACCGCCGCCGGCCCGCTTCATGCCCGGCGCGACCGCCTGTGCGGTGAAGAAATGCGGGCGCAGATTGACGGCGAGATTGTTGTCCCAGAACTCGACGGTAACGTCAGCGACGTCGTGGCGTTCGTCCCAGGCGGCATTGTTGACCAGCACGGTGACGTCGCCATGTGCCTCAGCCGCTTTGGCGGCCGAAGCGCGCAACGCCTCGACGTCGCGCAAATCGGTCTTGAGGTAGAGCGGTCGCCGGCCAAGTTCTTTTTCGACGCGGTCGGCAAGCAGCGTGCTTGGGCCATCGGCGATGTCGATGAAGGCGACATGGGCGCCCTGGCGAACGAAGCCCTCGGTCAGTGCCGCACCAATTCCGGAACCGCCGCCGGTGATCAGCACCGAGGCTCCCCTGAGGTCGGCAAAATCGGCCGATGGCATCATATCTTCATCTCCCGGTCCGGTCGGCGCGCATCCTATCCAGCCAAGTCCGGGGAGCAAGGGCGAAAACGGCGATTTGATTGGCTTATGTCAGACAAAAGGCCGCAAGATGGCGGCCACAGTCGATCTTGGCTCGCGCCGCTGACTTGCTCGACGCAGGCCAGACCGCCGGTCAGACTGCCTTGGCGTAGAGGGCGCCGCGATAGGAATCGCGGAGGTAGCCGAGCGTGGCGTCGGCGTCGACCGGTTTGCCGAAGAGATAGCCCTGGCCGCCGGCGCAGCCGAACTGGACGAGGCGGTCGGCCTGCGCCTCCTCCTCGATGCCTTCGGCGACGACATCCATGCCGAGCCCTTCACACATGGCCAGAATGGCGCGGATGATGTGTTCCGACGGTCGGTCGTCGAGGATCGAGGAGACGAAGGCGCGGTCGATCTTGAGCTTGTCGAAATGGAATTCGCGCAAGCGGCCGAGCGAGGACTGGCCGGTGCCGAAATCGTCGAGCGAGACGCGGATGCCGACGCGACGCAGGTCCTCGACGATCTTCTCGGCCGAGGCCGGATCGTTCATCAGGCCGGTTTCGGTGATCTCGATCTCCAGCCGTCGCGGATCGAAGCCGGTGCGGTCGAGGATCGACAATATGTGCAGGCCAGTGTTCTGGTCGACGAGCTGCGAGGGCGACAGGTTGAAGGACAGGAACAGGTCCTTCGGCCAGCTGCGCGCCGCTTCGGTCGCCTTGCGCAGCACCAGCTGCGATAGCGGGCCGATGATGCCGCGCTCTTCGGCGATGGGGATGAACACGGTCGGCGGGACGACGCCGAGGTCGCGATCGGTCCAGCGCGCCAGCGTCTCGAAGCCGATGGTGCGGCGGGTGGTCAGATCGACGATGGGCTGGAAATGCGGCTCGACCTCACCGGCCGAGACGGCGCGGCGCAGCGCCTGTTCGATGCGGGTGACGCGCTTGGCCGCCTCTTCCATTTCGCGGGTGTAGACGACGACGCGGCCACGGCCCGAACGCTTGGCGTGGTAGAGCGCCGTTTCGGCCTTGTTGACGAGGATTTCCGTGGTTTCGTCGCCGGAATAAAAGAGCGAGCAGCCGACCGAGGCCGAAAGCCTGGCGGTGCGTTCGCCGACATCGTAGGGCGCCGACAGGATTTCGATCATCATGCGCGACTTCTCGGCCGCCGCCTCCTCCGAGAACACCATCGGGTAGAGGAAGGCGAATTCGTCGGCGCCGATGCGGCAGACAGTAGAGTGGCTGTCCATCGAGGCGCGCAGCCGCATCGCCACCTGGATCAATATGTCGTCGCCGGCCTTGTGGCCGAACAGATCGTTGATCGGCTTGAAGCCGTCGAGGTCGAGAATGCCGACCGTGAACGGCGCGGGATCGTCTGCACGGTCGCTGATCAGGCGATCGACCTTGTCGAAGAAGCGGCGATGGTTGCCGAGCCCGGTCAGCGCATCGGTGAACGCCAGATCCGAGTTTTCCCTGCTTGCCTGCCCGGTGCCAAACGTCGTTTGCATCGGTATCCCTGTTTGTGACGCCCGAAATTTAGGCTGAGACTGGCAGCAAAGCGTTTAGGAAGCGTATCGCGAAATCGATTTTTCGCTGGCGAATGATGCTTTAGCGGACGCGGTAGAGTTCGACCGGGGTTCCGCGCGTTTCGGCCACCGGTTCGAGCCAATCGGGGACGCTTCCCTGCATCAGCCTGGCCAGGAAGCCTTGCGGCGCCTTGGCGGCAAGCATCTTGCTTTCGGCGCTGCCGCGGCAGAGCGCCATCAGGCCGACGTGGTGAGCCGCCGCGATCGTCCTCGCCTGGTCCGCCGATCCGAGGAAGGCATCGAGCGCAAGCAGGTCGCCGGCGATGTTGCGATGATAGGGGCCGGCAAAGACGCGGTGCCCGGAATAGGCCAGGATGGGCGAGCCGAGATTGGAGATGGCAAGCACCGTGGTGTGCGGCAGCCGGGCCAACGCCGCGAAGGAGGCCTTGCGCTCGCAGGACGGATCGCTGTCGGTGTCCTGTGCCTCGACCGAGACCTTGTTGGCCTCGAATACGCTCGACGTCGCGGCGGCAGCACCGGCCCAGACGGCATTCACCGACACCACCCAGACCGCCGCCATGCGCAGCGATACGCTGCGCGCAGGGCTGATCCTCGCCCGTTCGCGCCAGCTTGCGATCCAGGCCGACAGCGGGATGACGGCAAAGGCGATCGAGAATGTCGAGCCGCGGACCTGCCAGGCGCTGACGATGAAGGCGCCGACCAGCAAGGCGCCGACGAGGCTGTCCTGGCGGCGCCATGGCCCACGCAGGCGAAGCGCCATCAGCGCGATCGCCACCAGCGGCGTGACATAGCGCGCCGCCAGCGAGGCCGGCTCGCTGGCGGCAATACTGAACAGCGACTGCGCCTCGTCGATGTGATCGAGCCACAATTCCTTGAGGCGCGGATCGAGATTTGCGTAGGGAGCCGCAAGGCATTGCGGAAACAGCGCCGCGACAACGGCGCCCAGCACAAGCGCGAGCAGGCCGAGCGAAATCAGGCGGCGTCCGGCCGTGCCGTTGGACACCTTGAGCGACGTCACGGCGGCAAGGCCCAGTCCGGCGATTGCCGCGACGACGAATTGCACGGCCGAGAAGGCATCGCACTGCGCCTGGCCCCAGGCCGATGGCGGGATGGTGCTGACGAAGACGAGGGCTGAAACGCCGGCAAAGCCGAGACCGAAATCCCTGGCGATCCGGTGTTCGCCGCCGGGATCGACGACGAACAGCAAAGCGATGCAGGCGCCGATGGTGGCGACATAGGGCGCGGTTTCCATGCCGACGGCCAGCGTCAGGGCCGCACACAGCCCGGAAATCAGCGCCGCCCAGCGACGCGCCGGCGCCTCGAGCAGCAGGCTGAGGCTGGCCATGGTCAGCGTCAGCTGGACATTGTGATGATCGAGCGCACCCGGCAAGAAAATGCCGATGAAATGCAGCGCCGCCGCGCCGATGACGATAGCGGGCAGCACGGCGCCGACGCCGGCGAAGCTTCGTGCCGCACGGGCTGTAAAAAACACCGCCAGGCAAAACAGCAGCGACGGCCACAGCACCTGTGCGATCGCTTCGGCCATGGCCATGCTGCCGGTCAGCGCCGAGGCGGCGAGGATGATGGCGGCGAGCGGTGCGTCGACCAGCCGCGACCAGTGCATGACGAAACCGCCTTCCGGCCCCATCCTGTACTGATGCAGGTCGAACCAGCCCTGGCCGGCCAGCATGTCGCGAACCTCGACCAGCCGCAGCAGGCTGTCATTGTCGCCGCCGGCATTGCTCAATTCGCGAAAGCCCGTGGCGGCATTGACGGCCAGCACCACCAGCATGGCAAGCAGCGCCAGCGTCATATCGGACTTCCAGGAGGAAGCACCCGCCTTGGCTGCGTTCATCATCATGACCTTCGTCGGAAAGACTGCGGCCTTAAACCTAGCCTTAACAGCTTCAATAAATAGTAAAGTCGCCTGAGCGAGGCCGCATATGAGCGCGGCCGGAGGCTCCGCCGGGCGTCGGGAGACGGAAATGCCGCACGAAGTCCGCCATGAGCCGGCCATTGCCGTGCTCCTGCCTTGTTACAATGAGGAACTGACCATCGCCGAGGTGGTGCGGCGCTTTCGCGAGACGCTGCCATCGGCCGACATCTATGTCTATGACAACAATTCCAGGGATTTGACCGCGCTCAAGGCGCGCGCAGCGGGCGCCATCGTCGTCCGCGAGCCGCGCCAGGGCAAGGGCAATGTCGTGCGGCGCATGTTCGCCGACATCGATGCGGACATCTATCTGATGGCCGATGGCGACGGCACCTATGCGCCGGAAGATGCCTCGCTGCTGATCAACATCCTGCAGACCGAGCGCTGCGACATGGTGGTGGGCACCAGGCGCGGCGTCACCGACGATGCCGGCCGTTCCGGCCATGCCTTCGGCAACCGCATCTTCAATAGCCTCTACAAGCGGCTGTTCGGCGCCGACTTCACCGACATCTTCTCCGGCTACCGCGTCTTCTCGAGGCGCTTCGTCAAGAGCTTTCCCGCCGTTTCCGGCGGCTTCGAGATCGAGACCGAAATGTCGGTGCATGCCTCGCAGCTGAAACTGCCGGTGAGCGAGATCGCGCTCGATTATGGCCGCCGGCCTGAGGGATCGTCGTCGAAGCTGTCGACCTATCGCGACGGCGCCAGGATCCTGTGGATGTTCGCCATGCTGATGAAGGAGACGCAGCCGCTGCGCTTCTTCGGCGCCTTCGCGATTTTCTTCCTGGCATCGAGCCTTACCCTGATGACGCCGGTGCTGATCGAATTCGCCCAGACCGGCCTCGTGCCGCGCATGCCGACCTGGGTGCTGTCGGTCGGCCTGCTGCTCTTGTCGATGCTTGCGATGGTGACCGGACTGATCCTCGATTCGGTATCGCGCGGACGCGCCGAGCAGAAGCGCATTTTCTATCTCTCCGTCCCGTCGGGCCGGGTCGAACGGCGCGAACGCACGAGCGAAACAGCGAAGGCCGAACCGGGCAAGACGCCCCGGGCCGCCTGAGGCCGTGAGCCGGCTCGCCCGCTTCGTCCTGGCCGGCGGCGTTGGTTTCGTCGCCGATGCCGCGGCGCTCTGGCTGTTCTTGGCGGTGACGCCGCTCGGTCCCTTCGTCGCCCGTGTCCTGTCGATCGGCTTTGCGCTGTGCGTCACCTGGCAGATCAACCGGCACCTGACCTTTTCGCCGTCGAGCCGCGGCGTGGCGCAGGAGGGCGCGCGCTATGGCGGCGTCGGCATCGCCACCAGCATTGTCAACTATCTCGTCTACTGCGCCATCCTGTTCGCGCTGCCGGCAATGCCGCCGCTGGCGGCACTTGCCGTCGCCTCGCCGGTCGCCATGGCGCTGTCCTTCCTCGGTTACTCCCGGCTGGTCTTCGACCGGTAAAGGTCTGGGCCAAGCAAGCGCGATTGGCAGAAGCCGCCAAGTTCCGTATATCGGCGACAGAGCCTGCTGGAGACCGGAAGATGCCCCTGAAAATCGCCGTCCAGATGGACCATGTCTCCACCGTCTCGATCGCCGGCGACACGTCGTTTGCGCTGTCGCTGGAGGCGCAGCGGCGCGGCCACCAACTGTTCCACTATACGCCCGACCGGCTGTCGATGCTGGGCGGCAAGGTGTTTGCCCGCATCGAAGAGATGAAGCTCCGCGACGAGAAGGGCAATCATTATACGCTGGGTGACAAAGTGCGCACCGACCTGTCGGAGATGGATGTTATCCTGCTGCGCCAGGATCCGCCCTTCGACATGAATTACATCACCACGACGCATATTCTGGAGCGCATCCACCCGAAGACACTGGTCGTCAACGACCCGGCCTGGGTGCGCAACAGTCCGGAAAAGATCTTCGTCACCGAATTCCCCGATCTGATGCCCGAAACGCTGATCACCAAGGATCCCCAGGAGGTCGCCGCCTTCCGCAAGGAGTTCGGCGACATCATCGTCAAGCCGCTCTACGGAAATGGCGGCGCCGGCATCTTCCATCTCAAGGAGGATGACCGCAACCTCGCCTCGCTGCTCGAAATGTTCGCCCAGCTGTCACGCGAGCCGTATATCGTCCAGCGCTATCTGAAGGATGTGCGCAAGGGCGACAAGCGCATCATCCTGATCGACGGCGAGGCGGTCGGCGCCATCAACCGCGTGCCGGCCGACCACGATTCTCGCTCCAACATGCATGTCGGCGGCCGCGCCGAAAAGACCGAGCTGACGGAGCGCGAACGCGAGATTTGCGCCCGCATCGGCCCGTCGCTGAAAGAGCGCGGCTTCATCCTGGTCGGCATCGACGTGATCGGCGACTACATGACCGAGATCAACGTGACCTCGCCGACCGGCGTGCGCGAAGTGCAACGCTTTGGTGGCGCGGATATCGCCAGCCTGTTCTGGGACGCGGTGGAGGAAATGCGGCGCAATTCGGCCGCGTAGTGTGCGTTGCTACGGAGGACTTTGGTGGGTCCAGAGAAGCATCGAAAGATGCTCTTTATCGGGTAAGACTGCCGAGCAAGCGGCTCATCAAATCAAACTATGTCCCGGAAGCGCCGAGGCCTCAGTTTCGGAGGAAGGAGACCGATAAGTCTGGTCTGCAATTTTCGCTGTGGTGTTGCCCAATCTTTCAGCAGAAAACCCGCATCGGAGTTCTTTTCCAGCAATGCAAAAGCCGCAGACAGTCCGATCAGGTCGACCAAGGTCCTGCGCATTGATTGGCGGGAGATTAAATGCTCCAGTCCCGGCGCCACTTCGCACCAACGATTGGCCAGTGCCCGCCGTATCGCTATTTCAGTATCGGGCGACATCCTGCCGAGGCCAACTCCGGTACCCAGGATGCGCCCGTCCGCCCAGCCATTGCCGCCGTGAAGCCGATAACTGCCAAGAGCCCGCCCAATCCTCACGGTTCCGCCGATCATATGGGCGGCACGAGCCATATAACCATCGGCACATATCCTTATTTCGTCCGGATCGGATGGACGCATGATTTCAAGCGGAGCTCGACGAAACATCATCCCCGATGTGGTCGACCAAAACCAACCCACGGTACCCCGATCAATAAATAATAATGTCGGGTCAGCTTCGGTGTCGACATGCAGGTAGCCGCTCATTTTCGGCATCGATCGCGGGTCGTTCAGGTGGAATACGGGATGACCGCCCGCAAGCAGGTTGCCGGCCGTGTCTATCACCACCTCATCGGAGCTCGACATTGCCGCGATACGGGTGTGGCTGAGATGCGCTCTCACATGGCATTCTATGAAGTCAGGATGCCAAGCATCGTCACCGTCAAGAAAGGAGATCAGGGGTCCGGCCGTCGCGTCAAGCCCGGTCATCATTGTTGCCAACTGCCCGCCATTTTGCAGTCGGGGCAGAAAGCGGAAACGACTGTCGCCAAGCTGGGACAGACACTCTTCAATCCTTCGGCGGGAACCGTCAGTCGAAAAATCATCGACCACCACGCACTCGAACGCAGTGTATGTCTGCGCCGCTACGGATCGGATCGCAGTGTCGATGAATGCCTCTTGATTGAAACAGCCTACGCAAACGGATACGGTTGGTAGCGCGATGTGAGAACCAGCTCCGCTTGGGACGATGTTTTCTTTCAAGAGGCGCTTCTCCGTACACCAGATTTGATCGCCTGAGATATTCCGTCGATCAAATGGCGGTGTTTCTTTGCCAAATTTCTCTCTATCGAAGCGAGTTTTTCTCCGCACTCAAGATCGCAATTGCCGCATGTTGACCCTACAGCACGGGTATCGCCCTCCTACCAAATTCGAGATTGTCAGAGCCATGCTGCGTCATGGCCACAACCTCAGAAAAGGGCACCCTTCCGCGAAGTCGCAACCTGCTCTTCAGGCCAGTTTGCTGTCGGACGATCCGTTCATATCCTATTCGGGAATGTCCGGTACGCCGCTCGGATTAGCAAGTCATATGCCTTTCCGTCCACGCAGCCACCGCGCCTGGTTTCTCATCTCGCCAACCTGGTCCATCGAAAACAGTGCTAGCGTCAAAACCATCCGGACCTATGCCGTTCTGCATAGACTCAAGAACCCCCGTCACTCGCTAATCTTCCTATCCAACACTCAGGCAGAGGCTGATCTGTTGAACCAGTCCGGCGAGGCCGCCGTCCTGCACAACAAGACGTCAACAACCTCCGAACACATATTCAGGCCTCTCGATGACGTCCCTGTAGAATTTGATGCAATCTACAATGCGCAGCTGGCTCCGTGGAAGCGCCATGACTTGTCGCTTGGCATCCAGCGTTGCGCATTTGTCTTCTATCGAGATTCAAGCGGATCCTCCACGACGGAGTCGGAAAGAGCGCGAATAAATCGGCATAGGGAGCTCGCACCGCATCACGTCTTTATCAACGAGTTTGACGGCACCGGCAAGCCTGTCCGATTGGCACCGGCTCAGGTGAACACGCATCTAAATCGTGCAGCCGTGGGAATCTGTCTCTCTCACCTGGAAGGACCAATGTTCGCCAGCACGGAATATCTTCTCGCGGGCCTTCCAGTGGTCACGACGCCGAACCGTGGTGGCCGAGACCTTTATCTGGATGCCGACTATTCGCTTACAGTTCCACCCGATCCTCGATCCATCGCGGAGGCTGTCTTGGCACTGAAGGAGCGGCGAATACCCCGGGCTCATATTCGTACGCAAACTTTGAAACGAGTTGAACGGGACCGCGGGCGGTTCATAGACCTTGTAAATGAGATTTTTCTGGAAAGCGGCTCTTCGCGCCGGATCGCCATGCCCTGGCCTTTCCGATATCCTGTCATGGAGTGGCTTCCACCCCAAATCGCAATCGATCGATCCCTTTCAGGTGCGGTCGATGCCTTCGTCACCGCTTAGACGGCAACAGCCTCGGATTGCCGGAGGAACTCTGTCGCCCTTGTTAAACGCGGTCGAGGAGGCGGAGCAGCCGTTCCATTTTGCTTGACCATCTTCCTTTTTTGCAACCGGCACAGCGCGCTGCAGCCACCACGAATGCATGTTCCTGTAATGTTCTTGCCTTGGCCTGAAATCTATGGTTGTCTTGTCCTGACGTCGCTCGCGGTCTGAACCACAAGGCCGAGGCGAGCCGATATCCGGGGGCAGAGCAAGATGGTGGCGCGGGTTCGCACGGTTGCTTTCCAGGGCATCGAGGCCGTACCGGTCGATGTCCAGGTGATGATCGCGCCGGGCAAGGTCGGCATGCAGATCGTCGGGCTGGCCGACAAGGCGGTGGCCGAAAGCCGCGAGCGCGTGCAGGCGGCACTGCATGCGTCGGGGCTGTCGATGCCGTCGAAGAAGGTGACGGTCAACCTGGCGCCTGCCGATCTTCCCAAGGAAGGGAGCCATTACGACCTGCCGATCGCGCTCGGCCTGATGGCTGCACTCGGCGCCATTCCGGGCGACATGCTGGCCTCCTATGTCGTGCTCGGAGAATTGTCGCTCGACGGCACCATTGCCACGGTGGCCGGCGCGCTGCCGGCGGCGATCGGCGCCAATGCCGAGGGAAAGGGCCTGATCTGCCCGTTCGGCTGCGGGCCGGAAGCGGCCTGGGCGGGCAAGGATTTCGACATATTGGCGCCGCGCAGCCTGATTGCCATCGCCAATCATTTTCGCGGCACGCAGGTGCTGTCGCGGCCCGAGCCCGGCATCCATGTCTCGGCCCGCGACCTGCCCGACCTTTCAGACATCAAGGGCCAGGAAAGCGCCAAGCGGGCGCTGGAAGTGGCGGCGGCCGGCGGCCACAATCTGTTGATGGTCGGGCCTCCCGGCTCGGGAAAATCGATGCTGGCGCAGAGGCTGCCTTCAATTCTGCCGCCACTGGCACCGAAGGAACTTCTTGAAGTCTCGATGATCGCCTCGGTGGCCGGCGAGCTCGGCGAAGGCAAGCTCACCGACCGGCGGCCGTTCCGCGCCCCGCACCATTCGGCCTCGATGGCGGCAATGGTCGGCGGCGGCATCAGGGCGCGGCCGGGCGAAGTATCGCTTGCCCATAACGGCGTCCTGTTCCTCGACGAGTTTCCCGAATTCACGCCGCAGACCTTGGATGCACTGCGCCAGCCGCTGGAGACCGGCGACTGCATGATCGCGCGCGCCAACCACCGCGTCACCTATCCGGCGCGCATCCAGCTGGTGGCGGCGATGAACCCGTGCCGTTGCGGCATGGCCGGCGAGCCCGGCTATCGCTGCCTGCGCGGCGAGCGCTGCCGCACCGACTACCAGGCGCGCATTTCCGGCCCGCTGCTCGACCGCATCGATCTCAGGATCGAGGTGCCTGCGGTCTCGGCCGCCGACCTGATCCGGCCGGATCGGGCGGAGAAAAGTGCCGCCGTTGCGCAGCGCGTCGCGCGCGCCCGCACCATCCAGCGCGAACGGTTCGAGCGGCTCGGCGTGACCAGCGCGACCACCAACGCGCATTGCTCGCCGTCTGTTATCGAAGACATCGCCGCGCCGGACGCAGCCGGCCTGTCGCTGCTTAAAGACGCCAGCGAGAAACTCGGCTTTTCGGCGCGCGCCTATCACCGCGTGCTTAAAGTGGCGCGCACACTGGCCGACCTCGACGCCAGCGAAACCGTCGGCCGCATTCACCTGGCCGAGGCGATTTCCTACCGCATGATGTCGGAGCGGGTGGCGCAGGCGGCTTAACCCTCCCCCCTTGAGGGGAAGGTGACCGCGAAGCGGCCGGGTGGGATCGCCGAAGAATGCTCGATTTTTGAAGCCGAGCCGAGAAAGGGCCTCTGCGCTGACATTGCTTGTAGTGTCGTCCGAAGGGAGTCGCCGCACTTCACGCAGGACCCCACCCGGCCCTTCGGGCCACCCTCCCCTCAAGGGGGAGGGAAATGCAGGCGCTAATTCGCCCGCGCTTTCGCCTTCAGCTCCAGCCTCCGCCTGTGCAGCACCGGCTCGGTGTAGCCATTCGGCTGTTCGCGGCCCTTGAACACCAGATCGCAGGCGGCCTGGAAGGCGATTGAAGCGTCGAAGTCGGTGGCCATCGGGCGGTAGAGCGGGTCGCCGACATTTTGGAGGTCGACGATCGCCGCCATGCGCCGCAGCGAATCCATCACTTGGATCTGCGAGCACACCTTGTGGTGCAGCCAGTTGGCGATGTGCTGGGAGGAGATGCGCAGCGTGGCGCGGTCTTCCATCAGGCCGACATCGTTGATGTCGGGCACTTTCGAGCAGCCGACGCCCTGGTCGATCCAGCGCACGACATAGCCCAGAATGCCTTGCGCATTGTTGTCGAGCTCGCGCTGGATCTCGTCGGGGGTCCAGTTCGGCCGCACCGCCACCGGCACCGACAATATATCATCGAGCCTGGCCTTCGGCCGGCTCTTCAGCGCCGCCTGGACGGCATGGACATCGACCTTGTGATAGTGCGTGGCGTGCAACGTCGCCGCTGTCGGCGACGGCACCCAGGCGGTGTTGGCGCCGGCCTTGGGATGGGCGATCTTCTGTTCCAGCATCGCCGCCATCAGATCCGGCATCGCCCACATGCCCTTGCCGATCTGGGCATGACCGGCGAGCCCGCATTCGAGCCCGATGTCGACATTCCACGCCTCATAGGCGGAGATCCAGGCGGCCTGCTTCATGTCGCCCTTGCGGATCATCGGCCCGGCTTCCATCGAGGTGTGGATCTCGTCGCCGGTGCGGTCGAGGAAGCCGGTGTTGATGAACACGACGCGTTCCTTGGCGGCGCGGATCGCCTCCTTGAGGTTGACGGTGGTGCGCCGCTCCTCGTCCATGATGCCCATCTTGATGGTGTTTGCCGCCATACCGAGCAGCGCTTCGACGCGGTCGAAAATCTCGACTGCGAAGGCGACTTCCTCCGGCCCATGCATCTTCGGCTTCACCACATACATCGAGCCCGCGCGGGAATTCATCCGACGCCCGTTGGCGCCGACATCGTGCAGCGCGATCAGCGCCGTCATCGCCGCATCCAAGATGCCTTCCGGCACCTCGTTGCCATCGCGGTCGAGGATGGCCGGATTGGTCATGAGGTGACCGACGTTTCGCACCAGCATCAGCGAGCGGCCAGGCAAGCTCAGCGCGCCACCACTGGGCGCGGTCCAGGCGCGGTCCGGATTGAGCTTGCGCGTGAAGGTTTTGCCGCCCTTGCTGATTTCCTCCGCCAGATCGCCCTTCATCAGGCCGAGCCAGTTGCGGTAGACGATGACCTTGTCCTCGGCATCCACTGCCGCGACCGAATCCTCGCAGTCCTGGATGGTGGTCAGCGCCGATTCCAGGATCACGTCGGCAATGCCGGCCGGGTCGGTGCGGCCGATCTGGTTGGTGCGGTCGATGAGGATCTCGATGTGCAGGCCGTTCTGGACCAGCAGGATGGCTTCCGGGTTGGCGTCGTCGCCGCGATAGCCGGCAAATTGTTTCGGGTTGGCCAGCGTGGTGCCGCCGGCGCCGGCGCCGAGCCGCAAGGTGCCACCCGAAACCGTCAGCCCGTTCACGCCGGCCCATTTGCCCGAGGTGAGCGGCACGGACTCGTCCAGAAAACTCTTCGCCCAGGCAACCACCTTGGCGCCGCGCACGGGGTTGAAGCTTTTGCCCTTCTCGGCGCCACCGGTCTCGGCAATGGCGTCGGTTCCGTAGAGCGCATCGTAGAGCGAGCCCCAGCGAGCATTGGCGGCGTTGATCGCATAACGCGCATTCATCACCGGTACCACCAGCTGCGGCCCGGCAACGCTGGCGATCTCGGGGTCGACATTGTCGGTCGACACGGAAAAGGCCGGCCCTTCGGGCACGAGATAGCCGATCTCACGCAAGAGGCTTTTGTAGGCCTCCATATCGATGGGCGCGCCATTGGCGCGGTGCCAGGCGTCGATCTGTTCCTGCATGGCGTCGCGTTTGGCCAACAGCGCTCGGTTCTTCGGCGCCAGATCATGCACGATGGCCGAAAAGCCGTTCCAGAAAACGTCCGCGGCAATACCGGTACCCGGCAGCGCTTCGCCGACAAAGTCATGCAGTTCGCGGGCAATCCGCAATCCGGCGATCTCGACGCGATCGGTCATCAGGGCTTCTCCAGATGAAGGCTTTGCGGCCTTTGGCATGTCAGGGGCGAAGGGTCAATTCAGCTTAGGGTGAAGCCGGGGATTTTGAAGCTGCTGATCTCCCCCTCGTGGGGGAGATTACCCTAAACCGCGATCCTCGGCCGACCCGATGCAACCGCCACCACATGCGCTTCGATAAACATCCGTTGGGCCTCAACCGTAGACACCTTGAACTCGGTCGAAACGTCGATCTCGGCATTATCCGTGCCGGCATCCTTCGCGCGCGCGGCTACGATCGCCCGCACATCAGCCTCCGCTGCCGCGATCGCCTTGGCCTCGTCGGTGAAGTCGCGCACCGTTTGCCCCGACGCGACCCGGAACAAACCTTCCTTGGGCTGGCTGACGCGGGCTTCGGCCGAGACGCGGACCTGGCCGACGACGGCGCCGAGCGCGTTGGCGACGTCGGTATCCTCCGGCACCACGCACTCATTACCGACCAGCTCGGCCAAGCCGGCATAGTGCAGCGGCGCCGAGGCGCCGAGGCCAATGACCGGACGATCGAGCGCGACGCTGAGCCTTGCGATGCCGGGATGGGAATCGACGGCGCGCTGCACCAGCGCGTGCGCGACGGTGGCGGCGCCATCCAGCCCATCCTCGGCAAAGGCTGTCTCCAGAATGTATTCGGCCGACCAGCGCGTCAGCGTCAGCAGCACGCGTTCGGAAATCACCTCCGGAGACGGCGCGATGTACTGGCCTCGCCCATCACGCTTGCGGGCAAACAGTTCGGCGCCGAGCCGGGCCGCAAGCGGGTCCCAGTTGGCCTGCTTGCCGAGCACATGGGCGGCGTCCGAGGGGGTGAAGCCCGAGATATGCACAAGACCGCGCGAGACCAGCCGGTTCAGCGTGGCGTTCTGGGCGTTCGAGGTGAGCAGCCTGTCGATGGCGAGCGGCACGGCACCAATCAGTTCATACAGTTTCGCCTCGGGCGCGGTCAGGCCGGCGGCGAGCCTGTCCGGCACGCCGGTGCGCAACGCAAAGCGGCCGTCCATGCGGCCGGGGTTGGGCGCCCTGAGCTGGCGCTCGAGCTCCGATGTCACTGAAGCACCATGCATCATGCCGGCCAGCGCCAGCGGCACCAGGCGGCGCGGCCCGAGCAGGATTTTCGGGTTGAGCGCGCCATCTTCCAGTGCCACTTCGGAATCGCCGCCGAGGCCGAAGGTGCGCATGGCGACCGCCTCGACCATGGTGCGGAAGCCGCCGACAGTGGCGCCTTCGGGATCGAGCCGAGGACGGCCGCCGTCGAGCACGGCGACATCGGTGGTGGTGCCGCCAATGTCGGACACCATGGCGTTGTCCAGGCCCGTCATGTGGCGGGCGCCGACCAGGCTGGCGGCCGGGCCGGAGAGGATGGTCTCGATCGGCCGCTGGCGGGCAAACGCCGCCGAAACCAGCGCGCCATCGCCGCGCACCACCATCAGGGGCGCTGCGATGTTGCGGGCTTCCAAAAATCCTTCGGTTGCCGCCACCAGCCGGTCGATCATCGAGATCAGCCTGGCGTTGAGCAAGGTGGTGAGCGCGCGACGCGGACCGCCGAGCTTGGCCGACAATTCATGGCTGGCGGTCACCGGCAGGCCGGTCTTTTCGCGGATGAGGTCGCGCGCGGCGAGTTCATGCTCCGGGTTGCGGGTGGCGAAATAGGCGCACACGGCAAAGCCCGACACCGAGGCGCCGAGTTCAGGGAGTGCTGCTTCCAGCCCCGACAGATCGAGCTTGGCCGCATTGCCGTGCACGTCATGGCCGCCCGGACAAAACACCACCGGATCGGTGCCGAGCGCCGTCTTCAGCCCGTCGCGCGCAAGGTCGGCCCCGGCAAAGCCGATCATGATGAGCGCCACACGCCCACCCTGGCCCTCGACCAGCGCATTGGTGGCGAGCGTCGTCGACATCGACACGAGTTTGATCGCGGCCGGATCGGTGGCCGATTTTCCCAGCACCGCATCCACCGCGCCGGAAATGCCGACGGCAAGATCGTGCCGCGTGGTCAGCGCCTTGGCCTTGGCCAGCACCTTGCCTTTTGGCCCGCCCTGTTCCGACCACAGCACGGCATCGGTATAGGTGCCACCGGTGTCGATACCGAGAAACAGGGGTTTTGGCTTGGCGGTCATGTCTGGCGGTCCGGGATTCTGCTCCCCCGCCCTTAGCCGATACGGCCCGGCTGATAAAGGCGGGAGAGGTGGGCCAGTTTGACCCTCGTCGCCGCTCATGCCCGCCAAACTTTGTAACGGTCACATTTTTTCATTGGTGCGTGGCCTGCCTTTGCGTGCACCATGCGCCGATCTCATCCCTTTCAGGACTTCGCCATGACCACGCTTCCCGGCATCGCCGACATCCATGCCGCCGCCGCGCGGCTCTCCGGCCTGATCGCCGAAACGACCTTGATCGAATCGCTGGAACTCAACAAACGCTTCGGCGGCCGCATCCTGTTCAAGCCGGAGACGCTGCAGCGCACCGGCTCGTTCAAGTTCCGCGGCGCCTACAACAAACTGTCTTCGCTGAGCGAAGAAGAGCGCAGCCGCGGCGTCGTCGCCTTCTCCTCCGGCAACCATGCTCAGGGCGTCGCCGCGGCGGCTGCCATGTTCGGCGTCAAGGCGGTCATTGCCATGCCGGCCGACGCGCCGGCGATGAAGATCGCCAATGTCCGCAAGATGGGGGCCGAAGTGGTGCCGTTCGACCGCTTTCGCGACGACCGCATGACGGTGGTGCGACCCTACATGGACAAGGGCATGGCGCTGGTGCCTCCTTTCGACGATCCGGCCATCATCGCCGGCCAGGGCACGATCGGTCTCGAACTGATGCGCCAGGCAAAAGCGCTCGGCGTCAGCCTCGATGCGGTCGTCATTCCCTGTGGAGGCGGCGGCCTGACGAGCGGCATTTCGATCGCCGTCAAGGATGCCTCGCCGGCCACAGCAGTCTGGGCCGTTGAGCCCGAGCATTTCGACGACACCCGCCGCTCGCTGATCGAAGGAAAAAGGGTTTCCAACGAGCCCGGCCACAGTTCGATCTGCGATGCCATCCTCACCGCAGAGCCCGGTGCCATCACCTTCGAGATCAACCGCAAGAACCTCGCCGGCGCCATCGCCGTCTCCGACAAGGCGGCCGCACAGGCGGTGCGCGACGCCATGGCCCATCTCAAGCTGGTGGTCGAACCCGGCGGCTGCGTGGCGCTGGCGGCGCTCTCGTCAGGCGAGATCGAACTGTCGGGCAAATGCGTCGCCGTCGTGCTGTCAGGCGGCAATGTCGATTTCACCACCTATGCCGAGATCATGGCCGCGGGCTGAGAACCGATATGGCAGACGCTGAGATAAGGGCGGCTCTCGATCGCCATTGGGCTGCCTCCGATGCCAATGATCTCGAGACGGAGCATCAGATCTATCGCGAGGACGCGGTGCTCGATTATCCGCAATCAGGCGAGCGCATCAGCGGACGGCACAACATCCAGTCGTCGCGCGCCACGCAGCCCAACCGGAAGCGCTTTGCCGTGCGGCGGATCACCGGGTCAGGCGACCTCTGGATCACCGAATATGTCCTGACCTATGACGGGATTCCGTCCTATACGGTGAGCATCATGGAGTTCGTCGATGGCAAGGTGGTTCGCGAGACACAGTATTTCGGCGATCCGTTCGAGCCGGGGCAGTCGCGCGCGCAATGGGTCGAACGGATACCTTGAAACACGGCGGCGGTAGCATGACCGGCCACCATCCGCTCGATCGTGCCGAACTGCCTGATGATACGGCCGATCTCGCCCGCTATCTCATCGGCAAGCTCGTGGTGCGGGAGCTGCCGGAAGGCATCGTCAGCGGCCGTATCGTCGAGACCGAGGCCTATGTCACCGGCGACGCCGCCGGGCACGGCTATCGCGGCATGACGCCGCGCAACCGTTCGCTGTTCCTCGGGCCCGGACACGCCTACGTCTACCTCGCCTATGGGGTCTCCTGGATGCTCAATGTCTCGAGCGAGGGGCCGGGCACCGGCACCGGCGTGCTGATCCGGGCGCTGGAGCCGCTCGAAGGCATCGCCATCATGCGGCTGAACCGGGGCGTGGAGCGCCTGCGCGACCTGGCGCGCGGGCCGGGCGGCTCGCCCAGGCATTGCGGATCGACCGTTCGCTGGACGGCCTCGATCTGTGCCGCCAAGGCCCGCTATGGCTGGCAGCCGACGAGCACGAGCCCGGCGACATCGGCCAAGGCATCCGCATCGGCATCACGAAGGATGCGGACCGCCCGCTGCGGTTCTATGTCAGGGGCAGTCCGTTCGTCAGCGGTCCGCCATCGCTCAATTCCTGAACGCTCAGTCGAGCGTGCGCCTGAACCGCACCAATGCGACGCCGGCAAACAAGGCCACGAACCCGACCAGCCAGGCGATCTCGCCCGCAACCGCCGGCAGTTCGGCGCCCTTCAGCATCACCGCGCGGGTGATGCGCAGAAAATGCGTAAGCGGAAAAATCTCGCCGAAGGTCTGCGCCCAGCCCGGCATGCCGCGATAGGGGAACATGAAGCCGGACAAAAGGATCGACGGCAGGAAGAAGAAGAAGGTCAGCTGCAGCGCCTGCATCTGCGTGCGGGCGATGGTCGAGATGGTGTAGCCAAGCAGCACCAGCGCCAGCACGAACACCAGCACGGCGGTAAGCAGCAGCGACATCGAGCCGGTGAAAGGAATGGCGAACAGAAGCTTGGACGCCGCCAGCACCACCACCACCTGGACGCCGCCGACCACCAGATAGGGCAGCACCTTGCCCAGCATGATCTCGAACGGACTGGACGGCATGGCGAGCAGGTTTTCCATCGTGCCGCGCTCCGTCTCGCGCGTCAGCGCGATCGATGTCATCATCACCAGGGTCATCTGCAGGATGACGCCGAGCAGGCCGGGGACGATGTTGTATTGCGAGATGCCTTCGGGATTGTAGCGCTGGTGCACCACCACATCGAGCTGGCCCCTGGCGGTCTCAGTCGCCGCCTCCTGCATGCCTTGCGCCCGAAGCAGCGCCTGGCTGGCCACTTTGCTCAGCGTCGAGATGGCGCCGCTGGCGGCGGCCGGGTCGGTGGCGTCGGCCTCGATCAGGATCTGCGGGTTGTCGCCGCGCTCCACCCGGCGGCCGAAATCGGCCGGGATGGTGACGACGAAGGCGACATCGCCGCGCGCCATCAGGAATTCGGCAGCCTCGGCACTTTGCGCAACATGGTCGAAGCGGTAGTAGCCGGTCGTCTGCAGGGCCGCGACAATGGCGCGGGTGTAGGGGTCGTTGCTGGTCGCCACCAGTGCGGCAGGCAGGCTTTTGGGATCGTTGTTGATGGCGTAGCCGAACAGCACCAGCTGTAAAAGCGGCACGCCCAGCATCATGGCGAAGGTGATGCGGTCGCGCCGCATCTGGATGAATTCCTTGACCAGCAGCGCACCGAGCCTGGCGAAGGAGAAGACGCTGTTCATGCCATATTGTCCTTCGAGCCGGACATGAACTGGATGAACACATCCTCGAGGCTGGTCTCGCCGGGTTTTACGCTGACGCCCTTGTGCTCCTTCTCGACATCGGCAAGCGCCTTTTCGAGCTTTGCCTTGTCGGAGCCGACGACATGCAGCGTGGCGCCGAACGGCGCCACCTGGTCGACGCCCGGCCGCCCCTTCAGTGCATCGGCGACCTGATCGAGGTGCGGCCCCTGCAGCACGAAAGTGGTCAACCCGGCGTTCTTCACCACCTCATCCACCGTGCCGGTGGCCAGCATCTTGCCGTAGGAGATGTAGCTGATGCGGTGGCAGCGCTCGGCTTCGTCCATGTAGTGGGTGGACACCAGCACGGTCAGACCGCCGCTCGCCAGCCGGTGGATCTCGTCCCAGAATTCGCGCCGCGCCTTCGGATCGACGCCGGCGGTCGGCTCGTCGAGCAGCAGCAGCTTCGGCTTGTGCATGATGCAGGCGGCCAGTGCCAGCCGCTGCTTCCAGCCGCCCGACAGCGTGCCGGCGAGCTGGTTGCGGCGGCTCGTCAGGCCAAGCTCTTCCAGCGTTTTCGACACATGCTCCTCGACCGGCTTCAGCCGGTAGAGCCGCGCCACGAATTCGAGATTCTCGCCGATCGTCAAATCCTCGTAGAACGAGAATTTCTGCGTCATGTAGCCGACTTCGCGCTTGATGCGGAGCGACTCGGTGCGGATGTTGAAACCCAGCACCGTACCTTCGCCCTCGTCGGGCGTCAGCAGGCCGCACATGATGCGGATGGTCGTCGTCTTGCCGGACCCGTTGGGCCCGAGAAAGCCGACGATCTCGCCCTCGGCCACCGTCATCGTCACATGGTCGACGACAGTCTTGTCGCCGAAGCGCTTGACCAGGCCATGAACGTCGATGGCGTTCATTTTGCGGAGGCCGCCAGCTCGACATCGACGATCTGTCCCGGCTGCAGCGCTTGCGCCTTGCCCTCAGGCCGCGCCTCGACGAGGTAGACCAGCTTCTGCCGGTTCTCGAGCGAGTAGATCACCGGCGGGGTGAATTCCGGGTCGGGCGAGACATAGCTGACGCGCGCCTTCACCTCCGGCCCGCAGCCGTCGCAATGGACGACAAGCAGCGTGCCGACCTTGATCGACGAGAACGCACTTTCCGGGACATAGACGCTGAGCTTTACCGCACCGTCCGGCAACATCGAAATGACAGGCGCGGTCGGACCGGCGGTGTCGCCGGGATTGCGGATGACGTCATTGATGCGGCCGGGCGAGGGTGCCGCCAGCACGCGCTTCGACAGCCGCCACTCAGACTGCTTCAACGCCGACTGCGCCTGTTTGACCTGATTGTCTGCCGCCTTGATCGTTTCGGGACGCGCAGGCAGACCGCCGACGGCAAGGTTGGCCTGCGCCTGGCCGACCTGCGCATTGGCGGTCTCCAGCGTCGCGGCGGCGGTGTCGTAGTCGGCCTGCGTGCCGGCGCCACGCTTGAACAGGTCGGCGGCGCGGTCGTATTTGCGCTTGGCATCCGTGGCCTGGGCCTTGGCCATGTCGACCTCGGCCTTCAGCACCGCGATCTCCTCCGGCCGCTTGCCGATCTGCAGGTCGGCAAGCTGCGCCTGCGCCTGGGCGAGCGCGGCCCCTGCCTGGGCGACGGCGATTTTTGCGTCGGCGCTTTCGAGAGTCACCACCGGCGTGCCTGATACAACACGGTCGCCGCGCTTGACCGCGACGGTCTCGACCTGCGCCACTTCGATCGGCGCCAGCAACACATAGTCGCCCTCGACATAGCCGACGGCAAGCGGCGCTGCCGGCGCGCAGGCGCCGAACAGCTGGGCCGCGAGCGGCAGGGAACAGAGAAAACTCATCGCTTGCCCTCCTTGCGGGCGACCGGATTTCGGGCCGCCAGTATGGCGCCAAGATTGCTTGTGACCGCCGCCACCACCTTGGCGGCTTCGGTGTTACCGATCTCGCGCCAGCCCATACGACGCATCACTGCTTCGCGGCCGATGCGGAAATAGATGACCTGGCCGATCAGCGTGAAGACCACGAGCTTGGTGGCCTCGCTTTCGGCCGGCTCGCCCGTCGCCTGTTCCCAGATCTGGCAGAGGCGGCGATGCGTCGGTTCGAACACCCCGTCATAGATGCGGTCGAGGGCGGCCGTCGGATGCGTCAATTCCCTAAGTACAAATTGTACGATATCGCCAGCTTCCGGCCGGGCGACGATAAATCCTACCATCCGCTCCAATGCGGTCGAGAGCTGCGCCCGCGCCGTCTCTGAACTGGCTTGACCTTGCAGCTGCATGCCGCCGAGCGCCTGGCCGGCAACCGCCTGGATGGTCTTTACGATGTGGTCGGCGGCGGCCCCGCGGAGCCCTTCCTTGCCGCCGAAATGATAGGCGATGGAGCCGATGTTGGCCTTCGCCTCCGCCGCGATCTCGCGCGTCGAGGTGCCGTCGAAGCCCTGCCGCCCGAACAGTTTGAGCGCGGCCAGCACCAGTGCGGCGCGCGTCTGCTCGGCGGGCGATGTCTCCTGGCGGGGCATTTTGTCGGGCGCGGATTTGATCATGTCGGCCTGTTTAATCAATCGATTGATTAAAGTCAAATTGATTATCTACGGCCGCTTGCCATGTCGAGCCGCAGACGCTTTAGTGCGCGGCCATGGGCAAGGAAGTCGAACGCAAGTTCCTGGTCTCCAGCGCCGAATGGCTAGAAATGGCCGAGGCGAATATACGCATTCGCCAGTTCTATCTTGCCGCAGCACCTGGCCGCACCGTGCGCGTGCGCATCAGCGACGGCAGTTCGGCGAAGCTGACGCTTAAATTCGGCAGCAAGATCCGCGAGCGCGACGAATACGAATATGAAATTCCTCTGACTGATGCCGAGGAGATGCTGGCCTTCGCCATCGGACATGTCATCGAGAAGACACGCCACCATGTTAGGCATCGCGGCTATCTCTACGAAGTCGATGTTTTCGGCGGGATCCTAGCCGGCCTTGTGGTGGCCGAACTGGAGACGCCGGAGGATGTACCTGACGAAATGCTGCCCGATTGGCTCGGCCGCGAAGTGACCGGCGAGCAGAGATTTTACAACGCGTCGCTCGCCCTAGAGCCGGATGATTTTAGGTCGGGTCGACCTAAAATCGGAATCCGGCTCTAATCAAAAGAGATGGAGCATGATGTCGTCCGAAAACCGCTTCACACTTTTCGGCATCATGCTCTAGGGGGATTCCGGAGATCGCCGCATGAGCTTTCGCATCGATCCGCGCCTGCCGCTGACCGGCGAGGTCAGGCGTATCCTTGGCGAGGAGATCGGCAAGGCGCTTGCCCATCTGGCCGTCGCGCGCGACCAGCCGGAGCAGGCATTGCACAAATGCCGCAAGCGGCTGAAGAGCGCGCGCGCCTTGCTGCGGCTGGTCCGTTCCGGAAATGAAACATTCTGTCGGACTGAGAACCAATGCTACCGTCAGGTGGCGGCGCTGCTTGCCGGGCCGCGCGAGGCGACCGCGCTGGTCGAGACCGTCGACCGGCTGGCAGCCGCCTTTCCCGAGCAGGTTGCCGGCGGCGGCCTCGACAGCGTGCGCGACCGGCTGATTGCCCGCCAGCATGAAATGCATGCCGGCGCCGGCCTCGACGCCGCCATAGGCGCGGCCACCGCCGCCTGCGAGGAAGGCCTCATCAGGATAGAGCGGCTGCTGCTCCCCGATCTGCCTGAGCATGCAGCCGATGTGCTTGCGGAAGGCGCTCGCAAGACCTTGCGCCGTGCCAGGAAGGCGCTGGACCGGGCGGGATCGCGCGGCGAAGCAGAGGATTTCCACGATCTGCGCAAGGCTGCCAAGACCCACTCGATGCATTTGTCGCTGCTCGGCCGGCTGTGGCCGACGCCGATCAAGGTGCGGCGCAAGGCGGTCGACGAACTGGGCGAAAGGCTCGGCGAACTGCACGACGTCTTCGTCATGCGCGTGTTGCTCGAGGCCGACGGTGAGCCGCTCGGCGATGCGCAGGACACAAGGCTTCTTGGCAAGCTTTTGAAGCGCTCGGAAAAAAGCCTGAAGAAGAGCTGCCTCGCCGGAGCGGCCGAGCTGTTCGGCGACAGCCCCAAGCGCTCGACAAAGAAACTCGCGCGCAATGTGCGCGACGACCTCGCCGGCCCGGTATTGTCGAAAGAGGTCCCGGTCGGTTGATCATGGCCGAGGACGTCACCTCGTGCTAGTCACACTTTACCATGACCGCGCCGCGCGACACGCTTCTCGACCGACTTGGCCGCTGGCTTGCCGGCCGGCTGCAGGACGAATCCTCGGGCTATGAGCCCTACACGCCGTCCGACGCCGAGACGTTGCGGCGCACGCTCGAACCCGGCGACATCCTGCTCATCGAAGGCAACCAGAAGATCTCCGCGGCCATCAAATACCTGACACAGTCGACCTGGTCGCATGCGGCCTTCTATATCGGCGATGCGTTGTCCGAACCGGAGGACGGATCGGAACGGCGTCGGCTGATCGAAGTCACGCTAGGCGAAGGCTGTGTCGCCGTGCCGCTGTCGCGCTACCGCACCTACAACACCCGTATCTGCCGGGCGAGCGGGCTGGCGCCGGAAGACCGCGACCATGTCGTCGCCTTCATGATCGGCAAGCTCGGCCTGAAATACGATCTCAAGAACATCTTCGACATGCTGCGCTTTTTCCTGCCGACGCCACCGGTGCCGGTGCGCTGGCGCCGCCGCATGCTGGCTTTCGGTTCCGGCGATCCGACGCGCGCCATTTGCTCGACGCTGATCGCCGAAGCCTATGGTGAGATCCGCTACCCGATCCTGCCCGAGATCACCCGCGCGCCCGGCCGCGCCTCGGCGCAGTCGAACTATTCGCGCCGCGAAATCCTGCACATCCGCCACCACTCGCTCTACACGCCGCGCGACTTCGACCTGTCGCCCTTCTTCCGCATCGTGAAACCGACGCTGGAATTTGGTTTCGACTACCGGGCGGTGACCTGGGAAGATAGGGCCGCTGAGGCGAAGGCCGCCGAATAGCAACCATTCAAACCGGCGCCGATGGCGAGTGGCGCCATATGAGATCATTCGAGACAGTGTCGATGATCTCAGCGGAAAGCGTCGGATCGGGCACGACGCGGGAGAGGATCACCGATCCGACCATTTCCGCTAGGAATGCGATCGCGGCACTCCGCTTCGCGGCCGGGTCGCTTCCAGGCAGGAGTGAAATGATCAACGCGATATAATTGCTGACGATGCTTCCGAAGAACGATCGAAGCGCTGGATCGTCGTGCCGGGCGGCATCGGCCGCCAGTGCGGTGAGGCTGCATCCGTGCCCCGGATTGTCGCGATGATGGTCCGAGATGTAGTGGCGCACGAGCGTCTCAAACGGAGTATCGGTCGAAGCGAGCCGGGCGGATAGATCGGCGCTCATGTCACTGAAGGCCCGCTGCATGGCCTGAACGATGAGGTCGTCCTTCGACTTGAATTGTCGGTAGAAGCCTCCGTGGGTAAGCCCGGCCGCGCTCATCAGATCGGCAATGCCGATCCCGTCGATCCCTTGTTCGCGGAAGAGCTTTGCGGCGGTATCGATGACCCGCTCTCGATTTAACTCGACCATCTCCTTGCTCACCTTCACGACCGCATCCTCTCCTATTGATGATGATCGACATATAAGACGTGGCGGAGGCGCTTGACAATGATTATGGCGGTCATTATCACCCAATGATTACGATCATAATCATTACGCAGGAAAGTTGAGATGACACAAGTTCAGTCGCGCGCCGAGAAGATCGCGCTGATCACCGGCGCTTCGGGTGGCATCGGGCATGCGGCCGGACTTGCGCTCATCCGGGCGGGGTATCGCGTGTTCGGCACCAGCCGCCGAGCTGCGCCCAACGAAGTGCGTCAGGGCATTCACATGGTCCCTTGCGACGTCACCGATGATGGGTCCGTCAGAGACGCCATCAAGCAAGTTGTCGCCCTCGCCGGCCGGATCGACGTACTGGTAAACAATGCGGGCCGCAGCCTGATCGGCGGCGCCGAGGAATCATCGGTCGCTCAAGCCCAAAGCCTGTTCGACATAAATGTCTTCGGCATCGTTCGCATGACCAATGAAGTGCTGCCCATCATGCGCAGACAGGGCGAGGGCCGGATCATCAACATCAGTTCGGTGTCCGGTTTCCTGCCGGGGCCATTCACCGCCCTCTACACCGCCACCAAACACGCAGTCGAAGGATATTCCGAGTCGCTCGATCACGAACTTCGAACGTTCGGCATCAGGGTTTCCCTTGTCGAGCCCGCCTTCACCCGCACCGGACTGGAAGAGAACGCCGAACAGCCTGACCGGATTTCCGGCGTCTACGAACAGGGGCGCTCAGCCATGAATTCGACCTGGCGCAACAGAATCGCGAGCGGCGATCCGGTGGAAGCCGTGGCCGACAAAGTGGTACAGGCAGCCACCGAAAAGACGCCGAGCATGCGCTATACGCCTGGCAGAACGGCAGGCCGTCTTCGCTTCATGCGGCGCTTCGTGCCCGAAAACATGTTCGACAAGAGCTTCCGCAAGCAGATGGGCGTGGCCGATTGATCTAAAATCACGGCATCGCCAGGCCAGTCCGGCAGGCGAGCCTCCTTTCGCCGAGGAGCGACGAATGAAGTCCTATTTGTGCAAATATATTCCGCCGCGTTCCGACTTTCTGGCAACGATGACCACCGATGAGGAAGAGTGGATGAAGCAGCACGGAGCATTCCTGGATGACCTGCTTGAAAAGAGGCTTATCGTCGCGCACGGCCCCGTGATGGACCCGGCTGGCGGTTATGGGGTGTCGCTCTATCGGATTGCCGATGATCTGGACATAGAGGCGATCACCTCGGAGGACCCGATCGTGAAGAATGGCGCCGGGCACTACGAACACCATCCGATGCTGCATTTGAAAACGCACGGCTAACCATTTCGACCAAACCGCATCGATGCGGCAGCGAAAGTCGCTCTCGAACGGGCCAGCTTTGCGCACGCTGGCGGGCGCGATCCTGTCGAGGTTTCTGGCGTCCATCCTGCCGAGGTGCAGGCGTCTCACATGGCGGCCTGCATCACGCCGAAACCGCAATAGCGCCCTGGTTTTCGGCTCTGTGTTCGACCCAGACATGGACCGGTTCGTCCCGGCCGCGGATGCTAACCGGTCCATGATCGCGCGCATTCAGCTGTGTCCCGAGCGATTCCGCCTTCGCGGCCTCAATCAGTCGTGACCCAAAGCAAATATTCGCCTGAAGCTCCCGGCAGAGCGCCTGCAAACGGCTGGCGACGTTGACGGTGTCGCCCACCACCGCGAAGGACAGGTTGCGCTCGCTGCCGACCGCGCCGAGGACGACGGCGCCATATTGTGCACCGATCCGAACGTCCAGCGGCGGATATCCTCTGGACACACGCTGGACATTCCAGTCTTCGATAGCGGCGATCATCGCTTCAGCGCACCGGATGGCCCGGGTTGCGTCGTCATGGCTGGCTTGCGGAACCCCGAAGGTCGCCATGATGCAATCGCCGATATAGTTGTCGACGGTGCCATGGTGGTCGAAAACGACCTGCTCCATGCGACGGTGGAACTGACGCAGTAGTTCGAACACTGCTTCGGCCGGATGATCCTCGGAATAGTGTGTGAAGCCGACGATGTCGGCGAACAGCACCGCGATATCCTGCCGGCGGACCGGGCCGAAGGGCTCGTCATCCGTGGCGAGCTGGTCGACGACATTGGGCGAAAAATGCCGGGCGAGATTGGCGCGGGCGCGCTCCGCCTTGACATAGTCTTCCGACAGATGTCGGGAACGAGAGACGACCAGCGCCATGATCGCGCCGATAATCAGCACAACCAACACATTGGTCGCCTGCGCGAACGTATCGACGAAATTGGGGTTGAGATAGAGATTCAGTCGCTCTGTCAGCGGCAGCGAATAGAGGTTCGTTGCCGGAATGACGGTTCCCGCATGAAAAACCACCCATCCCACCCCGATCGTCCACGTCAAGGCCGCGAGCGCGCCGAGATAGAGCGCCAATCGTGTCGAAAGGGTCAGCGCGCCAAGGCATACGAAAATCAGCAGGAATTTGAAGCTGCCCTCGCGCAGTTGCATCGCGGCCGGCGCGACCTCGAGGGAAAACGGGTTGGGCGTTACCAGCAGAACGGTCAACAGAATGATGTCCAGCGTACCGACGAGGTAACCGATCCACCATGGCGCGTTGCGACGGCGCGCAAAGCGAAACTGGATCAGGCCGACGAGTTGGAACAGCGCGAGGCCCGCCAGCACGAAGAGCAGCGAGGCATCCCAGCGGCTGATCAATGAAAAGAAGCAGGAGATCACGGCGAGCGATGCCGTGCGCGCCCAGAACTGCAATGCAGCACCCTGGCGTTCTGCGCGCTCCCGCAAATTTTTCAGGCGCGAATAGCGGCGAAGTTCAAGTGTTGGCGCGGTCGGCATAGGATCACTTCGATTTTGCGGGGACGGTCACGCATTCGGCAAACCCGCCCCGTACAGTCTGGCAAATCAGCGCGCGAACTCTATCATGAATGTGGCTTCATTTTTGAAGCACCTCCGGACTGGAGCGCGACAAGCTCAGCCGCCAGATGCAATCCTGCTCGGATGATGGCCCACTCAAGCCGGCAAAGGACGGCGTCCTTTTGCAGCAGCGGCGGGCCGGTCGGACGCACCGGCATCCCTGGGGTGCGGGCCGATCGGCATGATCGCCGGAAACGGGGTTGCGCCAAAAGCAAACGTCCATTTGTAGCCGGTCAGCCCGTCTTCCGGCGTCGTGTGCTGGTCGTGATGGGCGAGCAGTTTGGCGCGCTCGGCCAGTTCCTCCGCCTCGCGCTTCACCATCTCCGCCGTCTCCGGCCGCATCCGCCTGGAGAAAGAGACGAAGGTCGCTTCCCGCTCCAGATGGGTGATCGCCCAGCCGATGAAATTCTTGTTTGTCATCTCGAACAGCGGCCTGAGCGGCCCTTCGAAGTTCCACTGGATCGGTGTGTCGACCAGCAGCCGTGCCGACAGCCCGCTGCCCAATGCGATCAGGCCGAGCGCTTCGAGATCGCGCAGATAAAGGAACATCGACGCTTCGCTCAAGCCTTGCGAGCGCATGACGCCCTCGGGCGTGAATTTCTCCGACAGCATGACGAAGATGAACAGCAACGCCGGCCGGCCGGCAAGCTTGCGCTCGACCTCTGGCGCGATGCGGTTGACCGGTCCCGGCCCCCTGTTCATCGATCCGAGCACGTTTTCCAGCTCGACGCCGGCGGCGGCGCAGATCCCGACGAGACGGTCGAGCTTGCAGTTGCGCTCGTGGAAGATGCGCTTCACCGTCGGCTCGGAAATGCCCATACGCCCGGCTAGCTCACGATAGGTGACGCCCTTGGCCTTCATCGTCCGCTTCAGCGCCTCGAAGATCAGGCCGTTCATGGAATGCACCTCTTTTGCGCCATTTCGTATCGAATTTCGATACTAGCTCGAATCGTCCTTCCGGAAAAGTATCGAAACTCCTAGCTCTCCGCTATCCATCACAGGAGACCTGGCCATGAAAACCCTCATCACCTCGATTTGCGTCGCCGCCTTCGCTATCGCGCTCGCACCTGCGGCCGAGGCCGCCGAACTCTGGCGCGCCTCGGGCTTCGAGCAACCGGAAGCGGCGCTGTTCGACGCCGCCAACAATCGCATCATCGTCTCCAACATCGTCGGCAATCCCGGCGAGGCCGACGGCAACGGCTATCTCTCGGTGCTGTCGCTGGACGGCAAGGTCGTTAGCCGGCACTGGACCGCCGGCATGGATGCACCGAAGGGCTCGGCGATCTCCGGCGGCAAGCTCTACGTCGCCGACATCACCAAGGTGCGCATCGTCGATCTCGCCAGCGGCAAGCTGGTCTCGACCATCGATGTGCCCGGCGCCGTGTTCCTCAATGACGTGACATCGGACAGTTCGGGCAAGGTCTATGTCACCGACATGCTGGCCGATGCGATCTATCGTATCGACGGCAACAAGCCGGACCTGTTCGTGAAGGATGCGAAGCTCGCCGCGCCCAACGGCATCTTTGCCGATGGAGGTCGGCTGATCGTGGCGTCCTGGGGCAAGGGCATCAAGCCTGATTTCAGCACCGTCGAACCCGGCGGCCTGCTGTCGGTCGATCTCGCCAGCAAGGCAATCACACCGCTGCCCGGCGCGCAAAACTTCGCCGACCTCGATGGCGTCGTCGCCATCGGCGACAGCATCTACGCCACCGCCTACATGACCGGCAGGCTCTATCGCTACAAGGTTGGCGGCACGCCGGAGGCTGTGGCGCAGTTCAAGCCGGGCAGCGCCGACATCGGCACCGACGGCAAATCCGTGATCTATGTGCCGCTGATGAACGAAGGCAAGATCGAGGTGCTCAGTCTGGACTGACGGCGCACATTTGCCGGCTCAGCCAACGGGCGCGGTTTTGAGTTGCGCCCGCGAATCCTTGATCGAGGCGGCAAAGGTCACCAGCGGCCGCTTGACGCCGTGGTTGATCAGCATGCGCCGTGTCTGCGGCGAGGCACCGGCGATGATGAAACGCACCCCTGCGCGCTTCGCCTTGTGCGCCGCGCCCTCGATGACATTGGCCGCGGTGGAATCGAAGAACGGCACCGCCGAGCAATCGAGGATGAAGTTCTTGCGCTGGTCGGCGATGCGGTCGAGCACCGTGCCGACAGTCGAGGCGGCGCCGAAGAAGAAGGCGCCGGAGATGCGATAGACGACGGTGTCGGCGTCGCTTGCCTCGCTTGCATCGTAGGCGCGGCCGCTGCTGTCGGCGACATCGTCCTGCACCAGCGGCAAATCCGCCTCCACGGCGATCGACTTGGCCATGCGGTCGATGAACAGGATCGAGCCTAGCGCGAAGCCGACGACGATGCCTTCGGTGAGATCGCGGAAGACGACGATCAGGAAGGTTGCCATCAGCACCAGGGCGTCGCCGCGCGAAGCGCGCAGCAACGTGGCGAAGGCCTGCTTCTCGAACATGTTCCAGCAGACAACCGCCAGCACCCCGGCAAGGGCGGCAAGCGGGATGTAGCTCGCCATTGGTGCGGCCACCAGCATGAAGACCAGCAGGAAAAGCGAATGCAGCATGCCGGAAACCGGCCCATGCGCGCCGGCCCGCACATTGGTGGCGGTGCGGGCGATGGTGCCGGTGGTGCAGATGCCACCGAACAGGGCAGACGCGATGTTGGCAAAGCCTTGCGCGACAAGCTCGCAATTGGAACGGTGCCGCCGCCCGGTCATGCCGTCGGCGACCACGGCCGACAGCAGCGATTCGATGGCGCCGAGCAGCGCAAAGGCCACCGCATCCGGCAGCACCGCAAGCGCCTTGTTGAGGCTGAGCGCCGGCAGCGCCGGAAATTGCAGGCTGCGCGGAATGCCGCCATAGCGGGTGCCGATCGTTTCCGCCGGCAGCGAAAGCAGCGCCACGACAAGGGAGGCCAGTCCGACGGCGATCAGCATGCCCGGCCAGCCGGGCCGCCAGCGCTTCACCCCGACGATGGTGGCGATGGTCAGCGCCGCCACCAGCGTTGCCGAGATATTGAGCGTGCCGGCCGCGTGGCCGATCGCCATCAGCTTCGGCAGCAGCGGCCCGGGCTCCGGCCCGGCAAGCCTCAGCCCGAACAGTTCGACGATCTGGCCGGAGAAGATGATGATCGAGATGCCGGCGGTGAAGCCGACCGTCACCGGGTAAGGGATGAATTTGATATAGGTTCCGAGCCGGAGATAGCCGATGGCGAGCAGGAAGATGCCGGCCATCATCGTCGCCAGCAGCAGTCCGTCGACGCCTTCGCGCTGCACCGTCGCCGCCACCAGCACGATGAAGGCGCCGGCCGGGCCGCCGATCTGGAAGCGGCTGCCGCCGAGCGCCGAGACGATGAAGCCGCCGACAATGGCGGTGAACAGGCCGCGCTCCGGCGTCACGCCCGAAGCAATCGCAATCGCCATCGACAGCGGCAACGCGACAATAGCGACGGTCAGCCCGGCCATGAAGTCGGCCTTGAACTGCGGCAGGCGGTAACCTTCGCGCCAGACCGTCACCAGCTTGGGCGTGAACAGCTCTGAAAATGTCGGCTTTGCCGACTTCTGGGCCGGTTGATGCACTGCCCGCCGGATCTGATCCATGGACTGCCTTCCGCTTGCGTGAAGGCGGCGGGATCGTCGGCAGGACTGTCGGCGGTCGCCGTCGCGACTATATGCCGGCTCAGCCTTGCGGGTTCGGCGGCGCGACCGGCTTGAGGCGCACGCCCCGGCCGCCGCGCTCGCTGGTCTGGTTCTCGCCGATGAGCTCCACCCCGGCCTCGTCGAGAGCCTGGATAACCTTCATCAGCGTATCGACCACACCCCTGACCACGCCGTCACTCGCTTCCATGCGCTGGATTGTCGGAAGCGAAACGCCGGCACGCTCGGCGAGCGTCTTCTGATCGATGCCGGCCAGCGCCCTCGCGGCGCGCATCTGCGCGGCAGTGATCATCGGTCGGAACCCCCGTCTGAGTCTGCGGAGACGACGTGTAATACAATCATAGTGATGTTTCAACCATCATAAAGCATACATGAAACATGATCTCTCCACAAAGCCGGATGGCGGGATACGGGATGAGCATGCTACGTTAACCGCCTTGGCTCTTATGGCGGGGAAATATCAGTTGAAGATTTTCAGGACCTTGACGACGTCGGCAGCCTTGCTGTCGGCGGTTTTTCTGCTGGCAGGCTGCGGACACGGGCTGATCAACCGGCTGATTTGAATGTCGCTCCGGATCGTCAGTCTTCGGGCTCGTTGCCATCGGCCACCGCCTTGTTCCGCTGCAGCATTCGCGCCGCCAGCCAGCACAGCGTCGCCCAGGTGAAGCCGGCGCACCATCCCGCCAGCACGTCGGAAGGCCAGTGGACGCCGAGATAGACGCGGCTGACGCCGACCAGCAGCGTTACCAGCACCGCCAGGCTGAGGACATAGATTTTCGTCGTTCGTCCCGGCAGGAAGCGCGCTGCCAGCGAGCCCAGCGTGAGATAGGTCACCGCCGACAGCATGGCGTGGCCGCTGGGAAACGACAGCGACGTCTCGTTGGCCAGGTGCGAGACAAGATCGGGGCGCGGCCGGTCGACGCCGGCCTTGAGCAAGGTCGACAGCAGCTGCCCGCCGGCCACCGCGACAAAGATCAGCAGCGCCGTCCTCGGCCTGCGGATCAGCAGGAGGTAGACGATCACCGCCGTTACGATCAGCACCAGCACGCTGGAGCTGCCGAGGCTGGTGATGTCGCGCATAGCGCCTTCCAGCCATGCCGGGCCGACGGGAACATCCGGCTGACCCACTTTTCGGAAAGCGAGCAGGATCTCAGTATCGAAAGCGTGCGGCGTGGTGGCCCGCGCCACCTCCATCAGTTCCTCGAAGCCCCACAGCCCGGCGGCTATCACCAGCCCGGCCAGCAGCACCGGAAATTCAAGCCAGTTGGTGAACGCACGCGGGGTCTTCATCGGATTACAGTCGCCCCTGCAGGTAAGGCCCGAGCGAGATCAGCACCACCGCCGCGATGGCCAGCACGATGCCGGTCGCCTGCAAGGCATTGACGCGTTCGCCGAAGAACACCAGCGCCACCACATTGACCGCCACCAACTGGATCACCGCCGACAGGCTGAACGACACCGACATGCCGAACTCACGAACCAGCCGCAGCATCATCAGATTGCCCGCCGTATAGAGCGCCAGTGTCAGCACGATCTTGCCAAGGCTTGGCGCCAGCCCCCATTGCTTGGCCGCGATGGCCGCCAGCAGGAAGATCACCGTCGAAATGACGAGCTGCGCCAGTCCCCAGAAACTCACTTTTGTGCCTCGCTGTCGTTTGTGGCAGCCCTTGTTTCGCAAGCGCGCCGACACGTCAAGCAGACTGCGGCGAGACAGGCCCGACGATGACGAGAGGTGGCTGAATGAATGGCAGCACGATCGCGGTCTGATTGCAACGCTCGGGCCGGATTAACGCAAACCCAGGCAGCTGCCCACCCAAACCCCGGAAAAGAATGGACATTTAAACATGGCGCCCTACGTCTTCTGGAGGAGACTGCGATGCCAAAGTCCATCTATGACCGTGGCCTGCTGAAACCCGACGACATCGCCAGGCTGCAACGCGTGTTCGACGAAGGCTGCCGCAGGCGCGACGTGCATCCCGATTCCGCGGATGCGCGGGAGATCGCGCTGAACCTGCTTGCGCTGCACAATGCCGGCATGGTCGAGGAAGATATGCTTATGGAAACCGTGGGTTTCCGCCGGTTGGAGCCGAAATCAGCCTGAGGCCTGCAAGGCGGCCTGGAGCAATTCCAGGAAAAGTGTGAAGCGGTTTTCCGTCCGGAATTGCGTAAAAATAGAGGCCTAGGAGCGGTTCGCCGTTTCCGTGAAACGGTGAAACGCTCTAGCCGGCGCGCTGCACGACGGCCACATTCATCTCTGCCCGCAGCCTGAAGCCGATGGATTCGTACAACCCAACCGCGCCGGCATTGCTGGCATAGGCATGCAGGTAGGGAACTTCGCCGCGCGCAAAAATTCGGTTGGCCACGAACACCGACAGCAGCCGGCCGAGGCCGCTGCCGCGAAATTCGGGATGCGAGCAGACGCCGCTGAGTTCGCTGTAGCCGGGCTGCTTCATGCGCTCGCCGGCCATCGCCGCCAGCCGGCCGTCGATCTTCACGCCCCAGAACTCGCCGAGGCTCAGCGCCTTGAGCGTGAACGGGCCGGGCTTGGTCAGTGACGCCAAAGCAAGCATCTCGGCCGCGTCGTCCTGCGTCAGCTGCTGTACACGCTCGTCCGACACGGAAGGCAATGGCGCCTCGGCAACCATCTGAACGCCGAAGGCGGTCACGGTCGCGGTCAGTTCCGGCGGCAAGGCAATGGGGTCCGCCTGGAGCATGAACACGCTCTCACCTGCAGGAATGAGGCTTGCGAGCGCCTGCAGGCTCTCAGCGTCGTCTGCCCCGGAAGCCGCGAAGGGGACGATCGAGGAGGGATAGCGCCTGGCGAGCCTGTCGCCATACGCAAAGATCCGATGCCGCGTGTCGAGCGCGCTCCAGACCGGACGATCGAGGACATGGCTCATGGCGCGACATCCTGTTTCACACGACGGTCGAGCGGGGCCGCCGCCAGGCCGTCCTCTATTGCCGAGAGTTGTTCGAGAAGCGGCCCTGCAAGGTCTTTGCACAAGTCGGCAACGGCGTTCTCGATGCGCGGCCAAACGTCTCGCTTCGCCTTATCGACCAGGCGCTGGCCGTTCGCGGTCAGCGAGATCATCCTGCGGCGCTGGTCGTCGTTCGATGGCGCGGCCTCGACCAGCCCCAACTCGGCCAGCAGCGCCACGCTGCGCGTCACCCCCGGCTGGGTGATCCCCAGTGACTGCGCCAGTTCGCCGACAGGCAGCGGCCCAAGCCGGTCGAGCGCGGCCAGCAGAGGATACTGGCTGGACTGCACCGGCACCTCCAGCCCATCGAGCATGCGCTGCGTATCGGCCTGCAACTGCTCGCCGATGCGCTTCAGCCTGCTGCCGAGGGTGAGGTAGCCAAGGGATCGAATGATGTCTTCCATGGGTGGTCCGTCTCCTGGATAAGTATAACATGTTATATAATGATGCAATGAACGAGTTCAAGCGCCTGCTTTGGAGGTTGGCCGCAAGCATCTCAACTTCGTCGTCCTTGGGCGAAGCAGGAGCGAAGCTCCGTCGCGGAGATCCAGGGATCATGCCTTGGCCGTGGAAGCAGCGGAGCAGAACCTGCAACGCAGCGTAGTTCAGAAGTCACGGCATGGATCCTCGGGTCTGCGCCGTCGCTACGCTCCTTGCTTCGCCCGTGGATGACGACGGGATCGGCGTTTCAGCCAATCGCCAGGATATTCGATCCGTCTTGCAGATGCGTTGAACCACTAGTCCGCGCCATAGCAGCAGCCCGAAGTGCGCGGTGGTTCTCCGTCCAGAAGCGCTCGTCTACAACCCCTTGGCGATCTGACGGGCAATCGCTTCGGCCTGCAGGCCGGCGCTGTGAAAATAGCTGGTCAGGCTTGGCCGCATGCCGATGAACCACAGGCCGGGCTGGCCGCTCGGGGTGCCGCCATTGGCCTTCGGCACGCCCTTGGCGTCGAGCACGCCGAGATCGCCCAGCATGGCCTCCAGGCCGGTGCGATAGCCGGTTGCCGCGATCACCACATCCGGCTCGAGCACCGTGCCGTCGTTCAGCCGCACGCCGGCGCCTTCGAAAGCCGCCACCGGCGCCACCACCGAAATCCGTCCGGCCTTCAGCGCTGCGACGGCGCCGTCGTCGACGGCGATAGCGATCTGCTCGACGCCGAGCCGGCTGGCGCCGCCTTTCGGCGCCGGCGGCAGGCCGAAGCGGGCGAGGTCGCCGAACACCAGCCGCTGCGTCGCGGCAATCGCGGCATCGGCAATCCACGTCGGCAGCATCGCCATGAAACCGCCGAAGCGCGCCACGGCGACCTTGCCGATCCGTTTCGGCATCAGCGACGGACCCTGCCTGGCTGACAAGCAGATGGCCTTGGTGTCGGCGCGGGCGAGGTGGTTGAGCACGTCGAAGCCGGAATTTCCGGCTCCGACCACCAGCACGCTTTTGCCCACATAGTCCTGTGCTGTGCCGAAATCGGCGGCGTGGACAAGTTTGCCGGTGAAAGTCGCCTTGCCTTGCCAGTCCGGCGTCCATGGCAAGCGGTCGCGGCCGGTGGCGACGATGACATTGCGGGCGCTCAGCGTTTCCCGGCCCGTATGGACGAGCCAGCCATTGCCTCTGCGTTCGATCCGCTCGACGGCGGTGCCGAATTCGACCCTTATGCCGCGCGCGCGGGCAAAATCCTCGAGATAACCGACGATGGCATCCTTGTTCGGAAAGGCGGCGGTGCGTGGCGGATAGGCAAGGCCGGGCAGGGCCGATAGCGCGCGATGCGTGTTGAGGGTCAGCTTCTCGTGCCGCCGTCGCCACGGTTCGGCGATCCGCGGCTCCTTTTCAAGCACGACGACCCGCACGCCGCGCCGGCCAAGCGCGTCGGCGGCCGCCAGCCCCGCCGCTCCGGCGCCGATGACGATAACCGTATAGTCGGGTCCTTTCGGCCCCAGGACGATAGGCATCGTTTCGCTTGTCGTAGCCGCCATTCGGTCGAGATTTCCTTTCAGGTGCGCCATGGGGACCCGTCCTATATGGCACGTCCCATATGGCACAGGGGCGATATGATCGATAATGAGGTCGCGTCAATGCGACTGATTCGAGGCCTTGGGGGCAAGCCTCTGTTTATCATCGGCACGCGGAAGCTCGACCATGCCCTCCTTGCGCATCTTTCTCGACAGACTGCTGGAGGGCGCCGCAGCCAAGGTGCCGCGCCAGGATTTTTCGCATGTCGAGCGGCTGGCGCTTGTCCGCCAGCACGGCGACTTCTCGCTGGCCTATTCGACCGCCGTGCAGCAAAAACTGTCCTATTTCGGCGACGCCGACGGCTACATCGCCTTCGGCACCAAGATGAAGCACCATTTCGCGCTCGGTGACCCGGTGGCCCATCCGGCCGATCGGCCCGACTATATCAGGCGCTTTGTCGAAGCCGCCGACAGCCCGTGGTTCGTGCAGATCGGCGAACCGACGGCGCGCGTTCTGGCCGGGCTCGGCTACCAGGTCAACCGTCTCGGCGTCGACACGCGGCTGGAACTGCCGGCTCACGATTTTTCCGGCAAGCGCAACGAAACCGTGCGGTATTCCGAACGCTGGCTGTTGAAGAAGGGGTTTTCCTTTGGCGAAGGAGCGGTCTATCTCGACGAGGTCCAGCGCCTGTCACAGAACTGGCGGGCCGACCGCATCGTCAAGCGGTGGGAGATGGCGTTCCTCAACCGCCCCTTTGCCGATCATCTCGGCATCGATATGCGCCGTTTCGTGCTCTACAGCCCGGAAGGCGAGCTCGTCGCTCTGCTCGATTTCGATCCGATGTTCCGGGATGGCAAGGTGATCGGCTACACCACCTCGTTCAAGCGCAAGCACATCGATGCCTCGCCGCATGCCGAAATCGGGCTGACCAAATTCGCCGTCGACCGGTTTCGCAATGAGGGCATTTCGGTCGTCACGCTCGGCCTGTCGCCGATGCTCGAGGTCGGAGCCAACGGCTTTGCCGAATCGAGCTTCTGGCGCAACGCCTTCGCGCGGGCCTATGAGTCGCCCTGGGTCAACCGCAGCAAGTTCAACCTCAAGGGCCAGGCGGCGTTCAAGCGCCGCTTCCACGGCATCGAGGAACCGACCTACATCGCCTTCCGCCAAGGCAGGCTGATCGAGATGCTGGGGTTGCTGCGCCTCATCAAGGCGATCTAGCAAGAACCGTGGCGGCCAACGTGGCCAATTTGCCCTCAGCAAAACTGTTGATTTGACCGGCGCACGGGCGATCGCCTATTTGCATGTCGCTCAAAAGTGGTCCCGATTTGAGCAAACGACATGCATAAAAACAAAGACCTAATGCGCGTCGCCTGAGTCCGTTCAAACGCGACGCGCTTTAGAGCGGCAGGGTCAGTTGCGCAGCCGGTAGCCGGTGCGGAAGATCCAGGCGACGATGGCGATGCAGATGGCGAGGAACACCGTCGTCATGCCCAGGCTGACGGCGACCGAGACATCGGACTTGCCGTAAAAGCTCCAGCGGAAACCGCTGATCAGGTAGACGACCGGGTTGAACAGCGTCACCGTGCGCCAGGTCTCGGGCAGCATGTTGATCGAATAGAAGCTGCCGCCGAGGAAGGTCAGCGGCGTGATGATCAACAGCGGCACCAGCTGCAATTGCTCGAAGCTTTTCGCCCAGATGCCGATGATGAAGCCGAACAGGCTGAAGGTCACCGCCGTCAAGACAAGGAAGGCCAGCATCCAGAACGGATGCTGGATGGTGAGCGGCACGAACAGCGAGGCCGTCGCCAGGATGATCAAGCCGAGGATGATCGACTTGGTCGCGGCGCCGCCGACATAGGCGATGACGATCTCCAGATACGACACCGGCGCCGACAAGAGCTCGTAGATGGAGCCGACGAATTTCGGGAAATAGATGGCAAAGGAGGCGTTGGAGATCGACTGCGTCAACAGCGACAGCATGATCAGGCCGGGCACGATGAAGGCGCCGTAGCTGATGCCGTCAATCTCGGTGATGCGCGAGCCGATGGCCGAGCCGAAGACGACGAAATAAAGCGATGTCGAGATCACCGGCGAGACGATGCTCTGCAGCACGGTGCGGAACGCACGCGCCATCTCGACCCGGTAGATCGCCCATACTGCTCGCCAATTCATGGCTCTTGCCTCAACAGATTGACGAAGATCTCCTCGAGCGAGCTGTTTTGCGTGTCCATGTCGCGAAACTGGATGCCGGCCGTCTCGAGTTCGCGCAGCAGCGATGCGACGCCGGGGCGTTCGCTCTGGTTGTCATAGGTGTAGGTCAGCTGTGTGCCATCGCCCGACAGCTCCAAGGCGTAGTGCGAGAATGCATCGGGAATGGCGGCGAGCGGGTTGCGCAATTCGACGATCAGGCGCTTGCGGCCGAGCTTGCGCATCAGTTCGGCCTTGCCCTCGACCAGGATGATCTCGCCGCGGTTGATGACACCGACACGGTCGGCCATCGCCTCGGCCTCTTCGATATAGTGCGTGGTGAGGATGATGGTGACGCCATCGTCGCGCAGCCGCCGCACCATCGCCCACATGTCCTGGCGCAGTTCGACGTCGACGCCGGCCGTGGGTTCGTCGAGGAACAGGATGCGCGGCTCATGCGACAGCGCCTTTGCAATCATCAGCCGCCGCTTCATGCCGCCCGACAGCGTGATCGCCTTGGCGTCCTTCTTGTCCCACAACGACAGGTCGCGCAGCACCTTTTCGACGAAGCCCGGATTGGGCGGCTTGCCAAACAGGCCGCGACTGTAGGTGACGGTTGCCCAGACGCTCTCGAACGCGTCGATGGTCAGCTCCTGCGGCACCAGCCCGATCAGGCTGCGCGCGGCGCGGTAGTCTCGGTTGATGTCGTGGCCGTCGACGGTCACCGTTCCCGACGAACGGTTGACGATGCCGCAGACGATCGAGATGAGCGTCGTCTTGCCGGCGCCGTTCGGCCCCAGCAGCGCGAAAATCTCGCCGCGTTCGATGTCGAGGTTGATTTCCTTCAGCGCCTTGAAGCCGGTGGCGTAGGTCTTGGTGACCCCGGAAATCGAAATGATGGAAGGCAAATTAGTGGAAGGCATGAGGCCGGAAACGACTGTTTGCAAGAGGCGAGGATTATTATTGCGCTGAATGTCGGTGCGCAGGCTCGGAAGTCAATGCCGCTGCTGACAATTGTGGACAAACGTACCCTTTGCCGTTTCGTTTCAAGAGTGCTGCGGGGCACTGACGGATTGGTCCCGTCTGCTGCGACAACGCGCCCCGCGTGACGCCAAGCCGCTTTGACCGGACCGCATCCGCCGCCTATTCTGCGCCAACAACAGCAGCCGGAGCCCGCATGGACCCGCTCATCCTGTCGCGAATGCAGTTCGGGGCGAATATCTCGTTCCACATCCTGTTTCCGACCATCACGATTGCGCTTGGCTGGGTGCTGCTGTTCTTCAAGCTCCGCTACAACGCCACCAATGATTCCGCCTGGATGCGCGCCTATTTCACCTGGGTGAAGGTGTTCGCGCTGTCCTTCGCCATGGGCGTGGTCTCGGGCGTCACCATGAGCTTCCAGTTCGGCACCAACTGGCCGGGCTATATGGAAAGGGTCGGCAACATCGCCGGGCCGCTGCTTGCCTACGAGATCCTCACCGCCTTCTTCCTCGAAGCGGCCTTCCTCGGCATCATGCTGTTCGGCTTCCGCCGCGTCTCCAACCGCGTCCACACGCTGGCGACGGTGTTGGTCGCCGGCGGCACCACGCTGTCGGCCTTCTGGATCATTGCGCTGAACTCCTGGATGCAGACGCCGGCCGGCTTCGAGATGATCGACGGCAAGGCGCATCCCGTCGACTGGTGGGCGATCGTCTTCAACCCGTCCATGCCCTACCGTCTGACGCATATGCTGCTTGCCTCCGGCCTGACGGTGTCGTTCCTGATCGCCGGCCTCTCGGCGCTGCGCTATCTCACCGGCGACCGGTCGGAATCGATGTGGAAGGCGCTGCGCACCGGCGTCTTCACCGCCGCCATCCTGATCCCGATCCAGATCTTCGCCGGCGACCAGCACGGGCTGAATACGCTGGAGCACCAGCCGCAGAAGATCGCGGCCATGGAGGCCAACTGGAACACCGGCCCCAACGTGCCGCTGGTGCTGTTTGCGCTGCCCGACGAGGCCGCCAAGGAAAACAAATTCGAGATCGCCATTCCCGACGGCGCCAGCATGGTGCTGCGCCATTCCACCAGCGGCATCGTGCCGGGGCTGAACGACTATCCCGGCCTGCATCCGCCGGTTTTCCCGGTGTTCTGGGGCTTCCGCATCATGGTCGGCACCGGCATTTTAATGCTCATCGTCTCGTGGTCGGCGACCTTCTTCCTCAAACGCCGCCACAGCCTGCCGAGGCCGCTCGCCATTCTGATGGTGCCGATGGCGCTGTCGGGCTGGCTGGCGACGCTCGCCGGCTGGTACACCACCGAAATCGGCCGCCAGCCCTGGCTGGTCACCGGCGTGCTGAAAACCGCCGACGCTATCGGCCCGGTCGCCGGCAGCCATGTCGCGCTGACGCTCTCCATCTATCTCATCCTCTATGTGCTTTTGCTGATCGCCTATCTCGGCGTGCTGGTGCACCTGGCGCTGAAGGCCGCCAAGGACGGCGATACCTCTCCGCTGCCGGGGGTGATGAAGACGGCGATGTCGCAACCGGTCGCGGGAGAGTGAAAAAATGACCTTCGACTGGCCAACCGCGCTCCCCCTCATCTTCGCCGGCCTGATGGGCCTCGCCATCCTGATCTACGTCATTCTCGACGGTTTCGACCTCGGCATCGGCATCCTGTTCTCGGTCGCCGAAGATGCCGAGCAGGACACGATGATCGCGGCAATAGGCCCTTTCTGGGACGCCAACGAGACCTGGCTGGTGCTGGCCGTCGGCCTGCTCCTGGTCGCCTTTCCGCTGGCGCATGGCGTCATCCTCACCGCGCTCTACATTCCGGTCTTCGTGCTTTTGGTCGGCCTCATCCTGCGCGGCGTCGCCTTCGATTTCCGCGCCAAAGTGCCTGCCGGCAAGAAGCATCGCTGGAACCGCATTTTCTTCCTCGGTTCCGTCATCGCCTCGCTGGCGCAAGGCTATATGCTCGGCGTCTATGTGCTTGGCCTCGATGTCGGCTTTGGCGGTATCGCTTTCGGGGCGCTGGTGGCGCTCTGCCTGTCGGCGGCCTATGCAGCGATGGGCGCTGCCTGGGTCATCTACAAGACCGAGGGCGAATTGCAGAGGAAGGCGGTGGCCTGGCTGAGCACGGCCCTTGTGCTGACCGCGCTCGGCATGGCGGCGGTGTCGCTGGCGACCCCATTCGCCAGCCCGCGCATCTTCGCCAAATGGTTCGTCTGGCCCGAAATGCTCTATCTGTCGCCGCTGCCGATCCTGTCGGCGCTGCTGTTCATGTGGCTGTGGCGGCAGACCTTCCACCTGCCCAAGCCCGACGACCGCCATGCGCTGCGGCCGTTCCTGACGCTCGCCACCATCTTCGCGCTCGGCTTTGCCGGGCTTGCCTGGTCGTTCTACCCCTTCGTGGTGCCCGACAGGCTGACCATCTGGCAGGCGGCGTCGGCGACGGAAAGCCTCGCCATCATCCTCGCCGGCACGGTGGTCGTGCTGCCGGTGATCATCTTCTATTCGTTCTATGCGTATCGGGTGTTCGGCGGGAAGGCGACGGATCTGACGTATGATTGAGGGGAGCTGATCTCCCCCCTTGAGGGGGAGATGGCCGGCAGGCCAGAGGGGGTCGCCGCGCGTGGAGCGCTAACCTTCTTCTGCCGCAGGAGGTCGCGTCCGGTCGGACCGACCCCCTCTGTCGCCTCCGGCGACATCTCCCCCTCGAGGGGGGAGATTAGGTGCTCAGCTCTTCCCCGCCAGCACGAGCACCGGCTTCTCGCTATACAACCCCGGGAACAGCGCCTTCAAATTCGCCACCTTGGGCAGATCGTTGTAGACGATGTAGGGGTAGGTCGGGTTCAGCGTCAGAAAGTCCTGGTGATATTCCTCGGCCGGATAGAAGGTTTTGCCCGTCTCCAGCGTGGTGACGATGGGTTTTGAAAACACCTTGGCCTGGTCGAGCTGGGCGATGTAGCTCTGGGCGATCTTCTGCTGCTCGCCATTCTCGGCAAAGATGGTCGAGCGGTACTGGGTGCCCGAGTCCGGCCCTTGATAGTTCAGCTGCGTCGGGTTGTGGGCGACCGAGAAATAGACCTGCAGCAGCTGGCCGTAGGTCACCTTGGACGGATCGTAGGTGATCTCGACCGATTCGGCGTGGCCGGTGCGGCCGCTGCCGACCGTTTCGTAGACGGCGTCATCCTTGGCGCCGCCGGTGTAGCCGGAGACGGCCTTGGTCACGCCCTTGACGTGCTGGAACACGCCCTGCACGCCCCAGAAGCAGCCGCCGGCGAAGATAGCCTTCTCGCTGCCGCTGGCGGCCTTCTCGTCCACTGCCGGCGGCGGGATCACCACCGCGTCCTCGGCCGAACGCGCCGGGCTCTGCCAGAAGGCAGCCGCCGCGGCGGCGACGATGAGCGCGGCAAGCGCGCTCTTGAAGATCGGCGTTCTCGTCCTTGCAATCCCGGTCATGTCTGATCTCCTTGATGGTGGCGAAGACTATACGACAGAACGTCCCGCCTGGTTTCTCAAATTGCCGTGCGCCGGCCCGGCCATTGTGCGGCCGGGCCATGGGACCAAGCCTTATTGCGCGGGCGCCATGGCGTCCGCCGGCTTCATCGCATCCGTTGCGGGTTTCATGGCATCGGCCGGCTTCATGGCGTCGGTGGCGGGTTTCATCGCATTCGTCGCCATTGGGTCGGCGGGCTTCATGGCACCGGTCGCCGGCGCCATGGCATCGGTCGCGGGCTTCATCGCCTCGGTGGCCATCGCCGGCTTCATGGCGTTGGCCGCTTCGTCGGCACGGGCGCCGGCGGCGAAGGTGGTCATCGAAAGCGCAAAGGCGAGCGCGGTCAGGGTCTTGTTCATGATGGTATTTCCTCCTTGAAGAGGGCGCGCGGATGCGAGCCCGGTTATGCCGCGCTAGCGGCGTTGGGTAGAAAAAGAATCAGTCGGCTGCTGCAGCCAGGATCGGCCCACCGCCCTGCGCCTGCACCAACACCGCGGTGCTCAGCCCGCCGTTCGCCGCTGGCAGCGGCAGCGTGGTGGCGTCGCCGCTCCAGCTGCCGAGTTTCTCCAGCGAGTGCATGACATTGGCATGCGGCAGCGTGCGGCCGGTGTTCTCGCCGCGCGCCACCGGCACTTCGATGACGCCCTTGTTGTAGCGGACCAGCCAGACATCGGCGCTGCCGGCCGGCGCGGAACCGGCGCCGATGCTGATCTTGCCGCCGTCGAGCGACAGCGTCGGCCCGTTCGTGCGGCCACTTGCGGAAATCAGCTGCTCGATCTCGCCTGATGCCGCGCCCACCGCATCGGCACCGCCATTGACCACGACCTGCGGCGTGAACGGGCCGGAGCGGCCGAGCGACGGCTCATAGCGCACCTGGCGCTGGGTGAATTCCTCGCGGCCGAAAATGTCCTTCCAGCCGAGATAGTCCCAGTAGGTGACGTTGAACGACAGCGCCAGAACGCCCGGCTGGTCCTTGACCTTGATCAGATTGGCATTGGCCGGCGGGCAAGACGAACAGCCCTGGCTGGTGAACAATTCGACCACGGTGAGCGGCTGGGCAAAGGCGGTGCCGCCAAGCATCATCAGCGCCGCGCCTGCGGCAGCCAGCATCGCGCTGCGTTTTGGGTTAAGTCCAGTCATCGGGGGTCTCCGTTGCGGCGGGTTCTTCCCACACTTCGCCGCTGCCAGAGGCTTCGTTACATGGTTCACCGCTTCGTGATTGGGGGCGGACGCGTCGTTGCCTTCTCCCCTTGTGGGAGAAGGTGGATCGGCGCGAAGCGCCGAGACGGATGAGGGGTGTTCCAGCGGAGTGAGACGTTGGTTAATCTAACGTCATGCCACATCAGCCCGTCGCTCCTGCCAAACGAAACTTTGCCCGTTCGCTCCGACGTGAAATGACGGAGGCGGAAGACAAACTGTGGCACGAACTACGTGACCGCAGGCTCGATCGGATCAAATTTCGGCGCCAAGTTCCTGTTGGAAAATACGTCGCCGATTTCGCTTGTCTTGAATCACTCCTCATCATCGAGATCGATGGGAGTCAGCATGCGGACTCAGAGTCAGACCACGCCCGTAGAACGGAACTGGAGGCGAGAGGCTTTCGTGTGTTGCGCTTTTGGAACGACGATGTCCTGAAAGACATGGACAGCGTCTGCACCACGATAATCGCTTATGTAAGGGATGTCAGTTTGCAGCCATGGCGGTGAAAGAACGCCGGCGTCAAGCTGGAACACCCCTCATCCGTCTCGGCGCTGCGCGCCGATCCACCTTCTCCCACAAGGGGAGAAGGCAAGGGCACCGCCACCCCGCTTGCCCCTGCAACCCGCCCCTGCTAAAGCGCGCGCCATGAGCACGCCTCTCGACCACATCCGCAATTTCTCCATCGTCGCCCATATCGACCATGGCAAATCCACGCTTGCCGACCGGCTGATCCAGTCCACCGGCGGGCTGGAGCTGCGCGACATGAAGGAGCAGGTGCTGGACTCGATGGACATCGAGCGCGAGCGCGGCATCACCATCAAGGCGCAGACGGTGCGGCTGAAATACCGCGCCAACAATGGCGAGGACTATATCCTCAACCTGATCGACACGCCCGGCCATGTCGACTTCGCCTATGAAGTGTCGCGCTCGCTCGCCGCCTGCGAGGGTTCGCTGCTGGTCGTCGACGCCTCACAGGGCGTCGAGGCGCAGACGCTGGCCAATGTCTACCAGGCCATCGACAACAACCACGAGATCGTCGTGGTGCTGAACAAGGTCGACCTGCCGGCCGCCGAGCCCGAGCGCATCCGCGAGCAGGTCGAAGAGGTCATCGGCATCGACGCCTCCAACGCCGTGCTGATCTCGGCCAAGACCGGCCTCGGCATTCCCGATGTGCTGGAGGCCATCGTCCACCAATTGCCGCCGCCGCGCGAAGGCGATGCGTCAGCACCCTTGAAAGCCATGCTGGTCGACAGCTGGTACGACGCCTATCTCGGCGTCATCGTTCTGGTGCGCATCATCGACGGCGTTTTGAAAAAGGGCGCGACCATCCGCATGATGGGCACCGGCGCAAAACATCTGGTCGAGCGCACCGGCGTGTTCACGCCCGCCCGTATCAATGTCGACGAGCTCGGCCCCGGCGAGTTCGGTTTCTTCACCGGCTCGATCAAGGAAGTGGCCGACACCCGCGTCGGCGACACCATCACCGAGGACAAGCGCCAGACCGCGCACGCTTTGCCCGGCTTCAAGCCGGCGCAGCCGGTGGTGTTCTGCGGCCTGTTCCCGGTCGACGCCGCCGATTTCGAGGATCTGCGCGCCGCCGTCGGCAAATTGCGCCTCAACGACGCCAGCTTCTCCTATGAAATGGAAACCAGTGCTGCGCTCGGCTTCGGCTATCGCTGCGGCTTCCTCGGCCTTTTGCATCTCGAAATCATCCAGGAGCGGTTGGAGCGCGAGTTCAACCTCGACCTGATCGCCACGGCGCCGAGCGTCGTCTACCGGCTGCTGCTTACCGACGGCTCGACGAAGGAGCTGCACAACCCGGCCGACATGCCCGACGTGGTGAAAATCTCAGCGATCGAGGAGCCGTGGATTCGCGCCACGATCCTGACGCCGGACGACTATCTCGGCGGCATATTGAAGCTCTGCCAGGACCGGCGCGGCATCCAGGCCGACCTGTCCTATGTCGGCAAGCGCGCCATGCTGATCTACGATCTACCGCTCAACGAAGTCGTCTTCGACTTCTACGACCGGCTGAAGTCGATCTCCAAGGGCTACGCCTCTTTCGACTATCATCTGACCGACTATAGGGAAGGCGACCTGGTGAAGATGTCGATCCTGGTCAATGAGGAGCCGGTCGACGCGCTGTCCATGCTGGTCCACCGCACGGCGGCGGAAAAGCGCGGCCGCCAGATGTGCGAGAAGCTGAAGGAGCTGATCCCGAACCACCTGTTCAAGATCCCGATCCAGGCCGCGATCGGCGGCAAGGTCATCGCCCGCGAAACCATCTCGGCCCTGCGCAAGGACGTGACCGCGAAGTGCTACGGCGGCGACGTAAGCCGCAAGCGCAAGCTGCTCGACAAGCAGAAAGAGGGCAAGAAGCGGATGCGGCAATTCGGCAAGGTGGATATCCCGCAGGAGGCGTTTATTCAGGCGCTGAAGATGGGGGATTGAGAAGTCGGCCGGCAGCCCTGACGGCTCAGCTACCCGATCGTTGCAATTTAATCGTCTCTTTACCATATGTTAGGGGGAGGGACTTTCAATGGCTACATCGCAACAAACAAAGTTAGAGTTTGATCCAGCGCCGGCCTTGGACGTTGGGGGTACCATCATGCCAAATGGCTCTCTTAAGTTCGTCAAGACCATTCGAATTGCGGTAAGTGGAGACGTCCGGTTAACTTATGGCGAATGGAGGGTCGTCGACAGCATTGCTTTCCAGAGGCTAAGACGTGTCAAGCAATTGGGAGCCTCATGCTATGTTTATCCGACCGCCCTCCATACGCGATTTGACCATTCCCTTGGTGTGCTCCACGAAGTTGATCAGTTGATTCTTAAAATTAACGACAATATATCCCAGGGATACAGTATCTCTCAACCCATCGAAATCACGCCACGCCAGAGGATCATAGCCCGCCTCTACGCTCTCCTTCACGACATAACGCATGTTCCATTCGGACATACTCTAGAAGATGAGCTGAAGATTTTTCCGTCGCATGATGAATTTCAAAAGAGTGATGATAGCGATCTGTCCAGATTTGAAGAGACATTGGGGCCCAACACTGAGATTGGACGGATCATAGTCGAGGTCTATGGCGCGGAGATTTATGACCGCTTCAGAAATGTCTTCCTAATCGGCGGGAGAAAGCGGATACCTGTAGAGGAAAGTACCGGGAATGCTGTAAACGACGAAGTCACCTTCTTTCTCGTGAGCAATACCGTATGCGCCGATCTATTTGATTATATTAAACGAGATAGTTACTTTACAAATTTGAATATAAACGTATCCGAAAGAATACAAAACTACATGTATGTTTCGGTAATATCAGAGGACGGAATCGAAAAAACGCTCCCTGTAATAAGGCTATGGAAAAAGAATGAAGGCCGAGCTCGCGCCGATCTTCTGACGGATCTCACGAGTTTGCTCGAAGCTCGGTATATGATTGGCGAACGAGTTTACTTCCATCATGCAAAAATCATTGTCGACGCGATGATTGGAAGAGCTGTTTATGAAGCCGTTCGCAATGGGAAGTTAAATTCGCTTGCAATGCTAAAATATTCTGATGATAGCCTTTTGGATTACCTTTCTGGATTGAAGGCTCCCAAGCTCGAAGTAGCTCAACGACTTGCATCTGACATCATGTCGCGCCGTCTGTACAAAAGGATCGAAAAGTACGGCATAGATAAGTTTGGAGACGGCGGCGATAGGTCCGATCTAGCTGAAGAGGCGCTAAGCGTCCTTAAGAAGCCCGAACTGCGGACCAAGATTGAGGACGACATCAGTTTTTGGGCTGGGGGCGCTCCGGGGGACGTGCTGATTTTCCCGCCATCTCGTAAAATGAATTCCAAAGTCGCTCGAGCGATCGTTGATTGGCGCGGTCGTCAAATTCCATTGAGCGAAATCGACGATGCAATAGTTAAGCCGAGGCTCGATTTGCTTAAAGAGTCACATAAAAGGCTCTGGGGCATTCACCTCCTTGCATCCCCGAATTTCAGCGAAGATCAGAGAGACGCGGCGCGGCGCGCTTTTGACGGGTACTTTTTGGGTAAAGTGCGGGCGATTGATTCCTTCGAGGTGCTCTTCAGGGAAAAGGTCGACGATCTGGAGAAGATGTCAAACCGGTCAACCAAGGACAGGAAAGCCGTCAGCAAGCACGCGGCGAAGGCGTTTGTCGGGAACAACCTGAGCTTCCATGGAGCTGCTGGTGAGAAGATTGGGATCGTTATACAGAATTACATAGATCAGGCGATTGATGCTGTGCTGTAGATAGATGGAAGCTGGTCACCACCCAATATTATCAGCGGAGTTCTCGGAGCGAGTTGAAGAATTAATCAAGAGGACCTTTTATAAGTATACATATGGATACTACACCGACGTCTTCAGATTTATTGAAGAGTCGCCTGAATTGACGTTTCACTTCGCGAGCAGCTTGGCCGGAGTTACTGCAAGGATTGCGCGTGAGGGGAAGTTAAACAATATTACGCTTGCCCCTATGTCTAGTCGCGACGCGAGGTATATACTATGCCATGAATACGCTCATCTGGTATACGACAAAATCGCAGGGAGGCTTGACCGAGTGCCACGCACCTCGAGAGAGGTAGAGGAGGCGGTTGTTCGGAGCATAGCCGATAGAATATTTGTGCGGCGCAGTTGGGTCGATAAGTTAGAACGAAGTTACTTAGAATCACCAAAGGAGTTTTCGGCAGTAGGCGCTGAAGTAATACGACAGGGGAACATCCCGCATAGAGTCTTTTGCAGGGCAAGCCTTCTTCTTGGGACCGGTGCTTTCGGCGGATTCGTCAAGATGTCATCGGACAACCAACTGTCGCTCTTTGATGGCCCAACGAAGCCAATGTTTCATTGGTTTATGCGCTTCGCAGGAAAGAGGGCGGAGGACGGCTCAATTGAATGCAGATATCACGAGACGAGATCTGAGAATAAGGCGTTTCAGATTGTAAGCACGTCCTTGGCGCGAGCAGGACGCGCGATGCCCGGCAACAATGCAGTGAGGCTGCTTTCGGAGGTCCGAGTAATGGCTGGCGTTATACATCTAGAGGAGGAAGGCAGGGAGGTGCATCTGGTGCCTGTTTTCGATTAAGGCAGGTCCACCGATCTTCAGGGAATTGACGCCGTCCTTCAACGAAGCCGCATTTGGGGGTACTCTTCCGCTGATAGGGAGCACCAAATGCGCACATCCGACACCGTCGCCGCGACCGGCCTCGCCATAGGCGGCGCCTTCGGCCTGGCCGGCACCTTCGTCGCCAGCGTGCCGTTGCGCGAAACGCTGTGGGCGATCGATGGCGCAGCGCTCGTGGTGGCCACCGCGCTGCTGACCATGAAATACCAGCGGCTGGGCAATGACTGTGTCGCGGCCGGGTTCCTCACCTTCCTCGCCGGCGAGAGCTTGATCATTTCAAGCAATGCGGCGGGGCTGGAGGCCAGCGTGCCATCCTATGTCGGCGGCATCTCGCTGTGGGCGGCAGCGCTCGTCCTGATCAGCGCGGCGAACACCTTTGCACTCTGGATGCGGCTCACCGGCCTCATCGCCGCCGTGCTGTTTGTGGTGACGGTGGCCATGGTGCTGTGGGGCTCTCCCTTGCTGCCAACCTCGGCGCCGCTGCCCGCCGCCGGCTATCGTTCCTGGTGCTGACTTTTGCCGGCTGGATATGGACGTTGCTGAAGTCGCCGAGGTGATTGACGCGATCCGACGGCTGGCGCCGCATGTGAAGTGGGGCAGTAGGGGGCGTAGGGTATCACGAGGCCGCCCCCTCATCCGGCCGCTTCGCGGCCACCTTCTCCCCGCTGGGGAGAAGAGGCGAGCACCAGCGCCGAGCGAGCTCCTCTCCCCTCGGGGAGAGGTCGGATTGCCCCGAATTGCCTTTCGCAATTCGGCTGGCAGTCCGGGTGAGGGGGACTTGCCTAGCCGTGGCTCTAGGCCCGGCCCTCGCGGCGTGCGACCCTCGCATCTCCGATTCGGGACCGCCCATCATGCTCCGCCTCACCCTTGCCGCCCTCCTCATCGCCACGCCGGCGCATGCCGCCGATATGGCGTTCTTCGTCAAGAATTTGCGCAGCCAAGCGGTGGCGGTGGAGTTGTTCAGCCGGGATCGCAAAATGTCGTGGCCGGGCGGCGACCAGGTGTTCCTGATCGAGCCGAGCTCGCAGAAATCGGTGCCGATCTCGTGCAATTCGGGAGAAAACATCTGCTACGGCGCCTGGGTGAACGGCAATGATGCGGTCTCGGCCGGGGTCGGGCCGGATAATGACCAGCCGTGCGATACGTGCTGTTTCATCTGCGTGGAGAAGACGACCGAGACGATCGATCTGGTGGAGTGAGGGGCGGGGCGCCGAAGCTGCTGATCTCCCCCCTCGTGGGGGAGATGTCCGGCAGGACAGAGGGGGGCGCGAAGGATCGCCAGCGTATGGATCAGCAAGCCTAAAATTGAAATGACGCGGCTGCAGGAATGAGAGGTCGGCGGGACAGCGCCCCCCTCTGCCTTGCCAGGCATCTCCCCCACGAGGGGGGAGATCAGCAGTTCCGCCCTGGTAGTGTGCTGAGAGTTCTGCAAATTCGCTGAGAGAGGGCGGTCATGGCAGGCTGGTGATGTTCAACGTCACCGATTCCTGGAAGGAACGCCACCATGACCAAGACAGAAGGTAAATCGACCAGCGCTGCCGTCAAAGACATTCTGCTTTCGAACCCGGAGGGGCTGCACGAAGTGATCCGTGCGGTAATGCAGGAGGTTCTCGAGGCCGAGATGGAGGAGGCGCTGGGTGCTTCGAAGGGCGAACGCACGCCTGAGCGCCTTGGGTATCGCTCGGGTTACTACGGCCGCACCCTGGTCACCCGGGTGGGCAAGCTTGAGCTGCGGGTTCCACAGGACCGGGCGGGTCACTTCTCCACCGAGCTGTTCGAGCGCTACCAGCGTTCCGAGCGGGCCTTGGTGGCGACGCTTGCGGAGATGTATGTGCAGGGCGTGTCGACCCGCAAGGTCAAGGCGATCACGGAAGAGCTGTGCGGTCATGCGTTCTCGGCTTCGTCGATCTCGGCCATCAACAAGCGCTTGGACGAGAGCCTGAAGGCGTTTGCCGAACGACCGCTTCAGGAGCCATTCCCCTACCTCATTCTCGATGCCCGCTACGAGAAAGTGCGCGAAGCCGGCATCGTGATGAGCCAGGCGGTGCTGATCGCGGTCGGCATCGACTGGGACGGGCGCCGGCAGATCCTGGCCGTGGAGATGGCCAATCGCGAGAGCCGCTCGGCCTGGAAGGACTTCCTCGTCGGCTTGAAACGACGCGGTCTCAAGGGCGTCGAACTGGCCGTGTCCGACGACCATGCCGGCCTGGTCGCGGCGATCGGCGAGGTGATCCCGGAAGCAGCATGGCAGCGCTGCTACGTCCACTTCCTCAGGAACGCGCTCGATCACCTGCCCAGGAAGCACGGCGACGATTGTCTGCAGGAACTGCGCTGGCTCTACGACCGGCGCGATCTCGCCGAGGCCAAGGCCGATCTCGCCGCGTGGCTGTCCAAATGGTCCGCCCGCTACCCGCGGCTGACCACCTGGGCGGAAGAAGCCATAGAACAGACGCTGACTTTCTTCCGGCTGCCGCGTCAGCATCACAAGCACCTCAAGTCCACCAACATGCTTGAACGGCTCAACGAGGAAATCCGCCGGCGCACCTATGTCGTGCGCATCTTCCCGAACGCCGAAAGCTGCCTGCGCCTGGTCAGGGCGCTGGCCGTCGAAACCAACGAAAACTGGATGGAGGCCAACCGCTATATCAACATGGATGATCTGCGCGAGCACAAGAAGCTCGCTCTACGCCAAGCCGCATGACCAGTTTCATGATCGCCCATTTTGCAGAACTTGACGCACACAACCTCCGCCCTCCACCAATCACCCCAAAATCAGTCAGCCGCTCCCCTTCAATGTCAGCCGCCATCATGCGATGCTGGCCCCCTCGGCCGGGGGGCCGATTTGCCTCGGGGGAACACCATGTCTTTCACTTGTCTGCGCCGCGTCGTCGTCGCGCTGTCGCTTGCGGCGCTGTTTGCGCCGGCGGCTCACGCCGCCGACATCACCTTCGCCGTCAAGAACAGCCATCCCAACGCCATGCGCCTCGAGCTCTACAGCCAGGACCGCGACTATGTCTGGCCGGGCAATGACAAGGATTTCTATCTCGACGATGGCGAGACCAAGCAGATCCCGGTGTCCTGCGACGAAGGCGAGTCCATCTGCTACGGCGCCTGGGTCGACGGCGACGAGGGAACCTATTGGGGCGTCGGCCCCAACAACAAGGAAAAATGCGAGGATTGCTGCTACACCTGCAATGGCGGCGAGACGGAAGAGATTGAACTGACGCCGTAGGAAGTACAGCCAATCTCCCCCCAAGTGGGGGAGATGTCCGGCAGGACAGAGGGGGGCGCCATAGAGCGCAAGCCTCTGCAACCACCGAGCATCGTAATGCCGCACACGCCTTACCGCCTCGACATCGCGCAAACGCCAGATCGATGCGCAAAGTCCTGACGCCAGCCGAACTCAAGCTCTGGAAGGAACTTCGTGCCCACCGGCTGATGGGGCTTGGCTTCCGGTGACAATTTCCGATTGCCGCCTACATCGTCGATTTCGCTTGCCCGGAGAAGAAGCTGGTCATCGAAGTCGATGGCGCCCAGCATGCGGACGCCGGCGCGGCTGCCGGTGATACGCGGACATCGCACCTCGAACAAGATGGCTGGACCGTCCTGCGGTTCTGGAATGACGACGTCATCCGCGACGTCGACAATGTCTGCCAGCATATTGTGATTGCGGCTGGGCTTGGACGCGCATCCTGAGCGGTGCCGGTGCTGGGCTTTAGGCAGGGAAAGGTCGGCGGGACAGCCCTGGCCTGCCGGCCATCTCCCCCACGAGGGGGGAGATCGCCTTGGCTTTCGCGAATTATCCCAGCAATGCCCTCTGCCGCTTCGGCCCGCCCGCCTTGCGCCAGGAGTTGAACCTGTGCGTCGCGGCGGCAAACGAGATCTTCATCTGCTGGGCGACCGAGTAGCGCGACTTGCCTTCGTCGAACAGGCGGTAGCAGCACTCGACGCCCTCCTCGGTCAGCTTGCCGTCGGGCGCCTTGTTGTGCGGATTGGCGGGGTCGAATTTCTCGACCTGCTGTTCGACCAGGCCTTTCAGCCGCTGCAAATCGGCCTCGATGCTGGCGATGAGATCGAGGACGGGTTTCGGATCGAAGTGGTCATGCGGCTTTGCCGTCATCTTGCTCATGCCTTTCGCTTGCGTATCGCGACCGATATAGGTGAACATTTGCCGATAATGAAGGGCGCGTTGCAATCCGGCGCTTCAACATTTTTTGACTGGTGATTGACCGCAGAGATTGCAGCGCCTAGTTTAGAATTGTTCTAAACTGGGGTGAATTTCTCATGCTTTCCCGTGTCTTCGGTTTCGGCCGCCGTCCTTTCGAAACGCTGTCGGAACAGGAGATCCTGGCCCTGGCAATTTCATCCGAAGAGGATGACGGGCGCATCTACCGCGCCTATGCCGACGGGCTGGCGGACAGTTTTCCGCAATCGGCGAAAGTGTTCGAGGCGATGGCGGCGGAGGAAGACGGCCATCGCGATTCGCTGATCGAGCTTTACCGCAAACGTTTCGGCGAGCGCATTCCGTTGCTGCGCCGCGAGCACGTGAAAGGCTATTACGAGCGCAAGCCCGACTGGCTGGTGCGGCCGCTCGGCATCGAGCATGTGCGGCGCCAAGCCGAAGAGATGGAGCGGCAGGCCTATCGCTTCTATGTCGAGGCGGCCAAGCGCACCGGCGATGCCTCGACGCGGAAACTGCTCGGCGACCTGGCCGCGGCCGAGCAAAGCCATGAGAATTCGGCGCACCGGCTGGAGCAGAAACTTGTGCCGGGCGAGGTCAAGGCCGAGGAAGCCAGCGCCGAGCAGCGCCAGTTCATCCTGACCTATGTCCAGCCGGGACTGGCCGGGCTGATGGATGGCTCGGTGTCGACACTGGCGCCGATCTTTGCCGCAGCGTTTGCCACGCACGACACCTGGCAGACGCTGCTGGTCGGCCTCGCCGCCTCGATCGGCGCCGGCATCTCGATGGGGTTTACCGAAGTCGCTTCGGACGACGGCAAGCTGTCGGGGCGTGGCTCGCCGATCAAGCGCGGACTGACGGTCGGCATCATGACGACGCTGGGAGGGCTCGGCCACGCGCTGCCTTACATCATCCCGCATTTCTGGACGGCGACGGCGGTTGCGGCCGTGGTGGTGTTCTTCGAATTATGGGCGATCGCCTTCGTGCAGAACCGCTACATGCAAACCCCGTTCCTGCGCGCGGCGTTTCAGGTGGTGCTGGGTGGGGCGCTGGTGTTTGCGGCCGGGGTGCTGATCGGGAATGCGTGAGCGCCAAGCGCCCCTCACCCAGCCTCCGCTACGCTCGGCTGACCTCTCCCCGAGGGGAGAGGAGATTTTCGACGCCTGCGCCAGTCTCTTCTCCCCAGCGGGGAGAAGGTGGCCGCGAAGCGGCCGGATGAGGGGGCCTGGCGCGACGCCGATACCTAGTCACCCATTCACCGCCCTGCTATCCTCTGGCGCCTCGTCCCTCTCCGTCAGCCCGTAATCCCGCACCACATGCGCAATCCGCAACCGATAGCCGGCAAATATTCCGCCGCGGCCCGCATGCTGCGCCTGCCGGTGCTCTTCCGTGTTGCGCCAGGCTTTCACCGCTTCCTCATCGCGCCAGAAGGACAGTGACAGGACCCGGTTGGGATCGCCCAGGCTCTGGAAGCGCTCGATCGAGATGAAACCGTCTATGCCGTCGAGCAGCGGCCGCAGTTCCGCGGCGATGCCGAGATAGGCATCGCGCTTTCCCTGCGCCGGTTGCACCTCGAAGATGACAGCGATCATATCTCCTCCTTGACCGCGGTCTGGAACAGCTGCCGCGGTCCATGCGGCCCCGACACCAGCTTCAGGAAGATGCGGTCCTCTTTCAAGATGAACTTTTCGCGGCGGGCGAATTCGTAATTGGCCTTGCCCGCCGGATCGGCGGCGAGACGAGCGCGGTAGGCCTCGTAGGCAGCGAGGCTGTCGATGCTGTAGGCGGCGTAGGCCGTAGTGGCCGAGCCCTCATGCGGGGCGTAGTAGCCGATCAGATCGGCGCCGCAGCGCGGGATCGCCTGGCCCCAGGCCTTGGCATATTGCTCGAAGGCCGGCTTGCCGAACGGGTCGATCTCATAGCGGATGAAGCAGGCGATGGTCATCGTGAACTCCTTGGGTTTCGCGTGGATAGTTCGAGCGGCGTCGAAACGTTGTGCCGCAGGGTCTGCTAAGCAAAAGCGCTGGCGGTCAGGCCTGCCAGAAGGATTTTGCGCATTCGCGGCGCACATCCTCACGGGTCAGGCCGAGATCGCGCAGCAGATGGTCGTCGACCGCCGCGAGGTCGAGCCGCTGCACATGGCGGTCGTACCAGCGGGCGAGCAGCCGCCGTTGCAGCCAGGTGACGAACGGGAACGGCCGGCGGCTGGCGAGTGGGGCGGAAGCGGTTGGCATCGGCGTTCTCCTTGATCCCGCCCGACAATAATGCTTATCTGACGAGAATGCTTCGATGGAGACCTAACTATGCGTGAAGGACCCGACATTGCCCGCATCGCCAGCCTGGTCGGCGATCCGGCGCGGGCAAACATGCTGAATGCGCTGATGGGCGGCACGGCTTTGACGGCCAGCGAACTGGCGCTGGAGGCCGGCGTGTCGCTGCCCACCGCGTCCTCGCATCTGTCGAAACTGATGGAGGGCGGGCTTTTAACTTTGGCCAGCCAGGGACGGCATCGCTATTACGGCCTCGCAGGGCCGCAGGTGGCCGGCATGATCGAGGCGATCACCGGGGTGGCCGAAGCGGTCGGCCCCAAGCGGGTGCGGCCCGGCCCGCGCGACGGCGCCATGCGCGTCGCCCGTGTCTGCTACGACCACCTCGCCGGCGAACATGCGGTGGCGATGCTCGACCGCCTCGTCGCGCGCGGCATCCTGTTGCGCGACGACAATGAGATGAGGCTGGGGCCAGCAGCAGCCTCGCATTTTTCGGCCATCGGCATCGACGTCGGCGCCAAGCCGCGCCGGCCGGTCTGCCGCGCCTGCCTCGACTGGAGCGTGCGCCGCTCGCACCTTGCGGGAACGCTGGGCGCGGCTATTCTGGACAAGATCCTGGCGGAGAAATGGGCAAGGCGGGAGAAGGACAGCCGCGCGGTGGTGTTTTCACCGCCGGGGAAGCAGGCGTTCGAGCGGGTGTTTTTGGCGTAGAGGTTCGGCAGCGCTAATTGGGCGACGCTGGCGGGACAGCACCCCCCCTCTGGCCTGCCGGCCATCTCCCCCTCAAGGGGGAGATTACGCGCTCAACAGCTTTCGCCAATCTCGAACATCGTAAAGGTGAGCTGCGCCTCGAAGCTGCCAATCTCCCCCCTTGAGGACAGAGGGGGGTGTGACGGAACGCTTGCGTAGCAGGTGAGGCGCGCGACGCTCACCCCCGCTTCAGCACCTTCGCATGCTCGAAGAAATCCGCCCACGGATCGGCCTTCTCCAATTCCTTCAGCGTCGTCTTGTCGCCGATCGGGAAGGAATTCGGCGCTAGCCCCTTCTCAACCTCCGCCCACGTCACCGGTACCGAGACCGTCGCGCCCTTCTTGGCGCGGGAAGAGTAGGGCGCGACGGTGGTCGAGCCCCTGCCATTGCGCAGATAGTCGACGAAGATTTTTCCGGTGCGCGCCTTTTTCGACAGCGTCGCCGTGTAGCGGTCGGGCGCGGCCTGCTCCAGCGCCTTGGCGAAATCATGCGAGAAGGTTTTGACCGCCTCCCAATCCGCCGACGGCTTCAGCGGCACCAGCACGTGATAGCCCTTGCCGCCTGACGGCTTGACGAAATTCGGCAGCGACAGATCGTCGAGCTTGCCTCTGATGTCGAGCGCGGCCTCGCGCACCGCCTTGACGTCGACGCCTTCGTCGGGATCGAGATCGAAGATGATCTGATCCGGCTTTTCCAGCTCATCGATCTTGCAGCCCCAGATGTGGACCTCGACCACGCCGTACTGGACCAGAGCGGCAAGGCCGTCGAAATCGCGGATGAACAGGATTTCCTCGCCATCGGTCGGGTCCTTCATGCGGGCAATCTTGTCGCTCATGCCGGCCGAAGCATGTTTCTGGAAGAAGCGCGGACCGCCGATGCCATCCGGCGCCCTGACCAGGCTGAGCGGCCGGTTGACGATGAACTGCTCCATGCGCGGCCAGACCAGCGCGTAGTGTTCGAGCAAGTCCTGCTTGGATATTTTTTCCTCGGGCCACAGCAGCTTGTCGGGATGGGATAGTTTTACGCTGGTCGTGATCGTCGCGGGCGCCTTAGCCCCGGCGGCCTTGCCGGCGCCGCCTGCCGCCGGCTTTGCCTTGTTTGCCGCCTTCGATGGCTTTTCCTGCACGACTTCCTCCGCCGGCTTGTCCTCGCGCAGTCCCTGGAACGACGCGTGGCGTATTATACGGTCCGAGGTCCAGCTGCGGAACTCCACTTCGCCGACAAGTTCGGGCCTGACCCAGACCAAACCCTTGCCCTTTGGCACCGCGGCGGCAAACGGCGAGGCGTCTGCCTTCAGCGCATCGAGTTTTTTCTTCAAATCGGTGGCGCTCCTGGCTGTGAAGCCCGTGCCGACGCGGCCGGCATAGTGGAGCTTGCCGCCCTCGTGGTAGCCGACCAGCAGCGAACGCAGGCCGCGGCCGGTCTTGTCCGAGGGCAGATACCCGCCGATGACGAATTCCTGGCGGGCCGTGCATTTCGACTTCACCCAGCTTGGGCCACGGCCGCTGCGGTAGGGCGCATCGGCGCGCTTGGAGACGATGCCTTCAAGGCCCATGCGGCAGGCGTGCTGCAGCATGATCTTGCCGGGCTCGGCGAAATGGTCGCTGAAGCGGACGGGGGCATTTTCGGCCGTCTCGCCGAGCAGCTCCTGCAGCGCCTGCTTGCGCTCGACCAGCGGCTCGCGGCGCAAATCGTTGCCGTCAAGCCGCATAAGGTCGAACACATAGTAGGTGAAGCGGTCGGTTCGATTGGCGGAGAGATCCTGCTGAAGCAGCGAGAAAGACGAAACGCCGCTGTCGGCGAGCACGACGATCTCGCCGTCGATGATGGCGTCGCTGCATTTCAGCTGGGCCAGTTCCGCGACGATCTCAGGGCCGAATTTCTCCGTCCAGTCGAGGCCGGTGCGGGTCAGCAGCCGCACCTCCGTGCCGGCGATCTGCGCCTGCATGCGGTACCCGTCGAACTTGACCTCATGCAGCCAGTCCTCGCCGGGCGGCGCCTCGCGCTCCAGCGTCGCCAGTTGCGGCTCGACGAAGTCGAGGCGCTTGCCGGCTTTCGCCTTGCTGGATGCCGCAGGCTTGTTGGAGTGCGAGACCTTCGGCTTCTTGCCGTCGGCGGTCTTGCCTTCCGCGACCTCTTCGATGGTCAGGCCGGACTTCACCGATTTCGGTGCGTCCTTCAGGATATCCTCGCCGGGGCGGGCGGCGGCATCGTCGGATTTGATCAGCAGCCAGTTGTCGCGCTTTTCGCCCGGGCGGGGTCTTAATCTGACCAGATGCCACCGCCCATTCAGCTTCTGGCCGTTGAGTTCGAAGTCGATATGGCCCTTCTTCATCGCCTTGGCCGGGTCGATCTCGGGCGTCCATGTGCCTTCGTCCCAGACGATGACGGTGCCGCCGCCATACTCGCCCTTGGGAATGGTGCCCTCGAAGCCGGCATAGTCGATCGGGTGGTCCTCGACATGCACGGCCAGCCGCTTTTCGTGCGGGTCGAGGCTCGGGCCCCGCGTCACCGCCCAGCTCCACAACACGCCCTCATGCTCGAGGCGGAAATCATAGTGCAGCCTGGTCGCGTCGTGCTTCTGGACGACGAAGATGCCGCCGGGCTGCTTGCCGCGCGCGACCTTGCCCGCCGGCTCGGCCGTCTTCTTGAAATCGCGCTTGGACTGATATTGTTCGAGGCTGGCCACGGCGCCGACCCTCAAGCCGACTTGCGCTTGGGCGCAGAAGCTTTCGCCTTGCCGCTTTTTGCCGCCGGCTTGGCCTTCTTCGCCGGGCCTTCCGCCTGGCCGCCATCGGACAGGCTCTTCTTCAGCGCGTCGAACAGATTGACGACATTGGACGGCTTGGGCGCGGCCTGCGCTTTCGGAGCCTTCTTGCCGGCCTTCTTGGCGCGGATCAGTTCGAGCAGCGCGTCCTCATACTTGTCCTCGAATGTCGACGGATCGAACTTCCCCTTCTTCTTGTCGATGATGCGTTCGGCCATATCGGTCATCTCCTGGTCGGTCTTCACCGCCTTGATGTCGCCGAAGATGCTCTCCGGCTCCCGCACCGTGTTGCCGTACCGCAAGGTGGTCAGCACCATGCCTTTGCCGCGCGGCTCGATCACCACGGGCCGCTCGCGGCTATAGAGCACGACGCGCGCCAGCCCGGCCATCTTCTTGTCCGCCATGGCATCGCGAATGACGGCAAAGGCCTCCTCCGACACCTTGTCGGCGGGCGTGACATAATAGGGCGTGTCGAGATAGATCTGCTCTATCGAGGCTTTGTCGACGAAGCCGTCCAGCGCCATCGTGTGCGAGGACTCGATCTGCACCGCTTCGATCTCTTCGTCCTCGATATGGACGAACTCACCGGGGCTCACCTCATAGCCCCTGATCTCGTCGCCATCGCCCAGCGGCTTGCCGGTTTCAGAATCGACATAGATGCGCTTGACCGTGTTGCCGGTCTTGCGGTTGAGCACCCGGAACGAAACTTTTTCGGCGTGGGTGACGACGTTGGTCAGTTCGACAGCGCAGGTGACCAGCGACAGTTTCAGATAGCCCTTCCAGGCGGGGCGAGGTGCCATGGCGAACTCCTGCGCGATGCGGTTCAAGCGAGAACGGGCAAGGCCCGTTCCGGTTCCGGGCGCGCAACCAGGGGCATTTCGGCAGCGAGCGTGGAAATTTCGAGAGGCTCGCCAAATCTGAAACAGAACCGCGCTCAAGCGACATCCAGACGAAACATATGTGATGCAAAAGTCACAATGCCGGAAATGGCGACGAACCACACCGAAAGACCCCCAAACAGCCGCATTCCGGCCACGAAGCATGGGGTTTTCGACCAAAGATTAACATCGTGTTCACCGACTATTCACGCCTCGACGCTATGATCCCCGCAATCGGACGGGACATCCGAAAATCGGGACAGGGACTTGAGTAAAATGAAATTCTGGGGCCACATCGCCGGCTATGCCGCCGCCATCCGCGAGTTCATCGCGCCGACCTATCGACCGGAGCGCTACTACATGCGCGGCCCGGGTCCGGCCTGCGCCCGTCGCGGCAGCTCGCTCGGCGCGCATTGATCATGACATTCGAAACGCGTCACGACAGCCGGATCTGCAGACCGGAGGCCGATCCCCGCGCAACCACCTATCGCGCCGAGCGCCCCGCGCTGGCCGCGAGAAGCCGTGCGACAACGCCGCGACTTTGATCCCGCTGCCGGCGGGCTTAGTGTCTGAAGACACAAGCTGCCGGACGTCCCGTGACTTCTTCTCCTGAACCCTTCGATGCCAGCCAGCCATTGATCGTTTTCGACGGCGTCTGCGTGCTGTGCTCGGGCTTCGTACGCACGGTGGTCGGGCTCGACCGCAAAAACCGCTTCCGCTTCGCCACGGCGCAGTCGCCCTTCGGCGAGGCGCTGTTCCAGAGATACGGGCTGCGCACCGACAGCTACGAGACCAATCTGGTCCTTGTCGGCGGCGCTCCCTTCATGCGGCTGGACAGTTTCATCGCGGTGATGGCCGAACTCGGCTGGCCGTGGCGGGCGGCGAAAGCGCTGCTGCTCATCCCGCGCCCCTTGCGTGACTGGCTCTACGAACGCATCGCCAAAAACCGCTACGCCATGTTCGGCCGCAAGGACAGTTGCGAGATCCCGTCCGCCGCGATACGTGCGCGCATGATCGGCTAGTCGCATGTCACCCAAAACTGACCTCGGTTCTGGGGAAAACGACATACGCAAAAAGAGCGGCGATGAGGCTTCTGGTCGTTGGCGGCTATGGCATTTTCGGCGGCCGCATCGTGCAATTGCTGGAGAGCGAGCCACGCCTGATCCTGCTCGTCGCCGGGCGCTCACTGGGCAAGGCCGAGGCCTGGTGCAAAACCCGCACCGGCGCGGCGGCGCCGCTCGTGCCGGCGCGCTTCGGTCGCAACGGCGACGTCGCGCAAGGCCGGCCTGTTCGTTCGCGCCTCAGTCCGGCAGCGCCGCGACGGCGACGATCTCGATGACGATGTCTGCCTGGGCAAGCGCTGCGACGCCGATTACCTCCGAAGGCGGCGGATTGTTGTCGCTACAATGCTTCGGACAATGCTCGGCGAAAAACGCGTCCAGCACGTCGAGACGAAAATTAGGCGAGCTGAGGACGCCGCCGTCGGGAAATGGCCCTTTGACGAAAAAGGTCAGCCTGATGAGATGGTCGAGCCCGCTGCCAAGTTCTTCCAGATCCGATTTGATGTTGCCGAGAACTTCCCGCCACTGCGCCGCGGCATCGCCAGCGAAGCCGCCACCCTTCTTGCCGGCCGGATCGTAGTCAGCCGATGTCGCGGTGTTGCCGCAGAGATAGACGGTGCCTTTCGCACCGCTGACGACCGTGCCTTTGCCCCATGGCATCAACCGGCCGTTCTTGAATTTCTTGTGGGTCACGAGTTCCATTCTCTTCTCCCATGCCTCGTGTGACGTGCCCGCCAACGACCGAGGATAGTGCTGTGCGGAGCCACGGCCAGTCCGCTGCCGGTCATCCGCCAGCAGACGGAGGAACATCTGGTCCTTGCGAAATCTCCTGGCGGAGGCGAAAGTTTTTTCTGAAGCCCGTCGAAATCGGCCGCCGCCGCGCGACATACGTCTGGCCCCGCTAGGACGCGGCCTTCGAAACCACGGGAGAAGACCCATGCGATACATGCTTTTGATCAACAGCGACGAAGCCGCGCAGGCGAACACGCCAATCGAGAAGGCTCAGCAGATGAGCGCAGCATATGCCGCCTATACCGAAGCGTTGAAGAAATCCGGCGCATGGCTCGCCGGCGAACGGTTGCGCCCGACCCAGGCGACCACCTCGGTGCGAATCACAGACGGCAAGACCAACGTGATCGACGGCCCCTATGCCGACACCAAGGAGCAGCTTGCCGGCTTCTACATGATCGAGGCGGCCGATATCGATACCGCCATCGACTGGGCGGCGCGCTGTCCGGCGGCGAGCGCCGGCACGGTCGAGTTGCGGCCGATCTGGGAAATGGCCGACTACATGCCCAAGAAATGACACCGTGATGGACAATCGCCCGGAGATCGCGCGGGCGGCGGCCGAAGCGGCCGCCCGGCAGAGTTACGGCAAGCTGGTCGCCTGGCTAGCGGCGCGCACCCGCGACGTGGCCGGCGCCGAGGACGCGCTGGCCGAGGCCTTCGCCGCGGCGCTGGAGCGCTGGCCACAGACCGGCGTGCCCGACAAGCCGGAAGCATGGCTGCTGGCCGTGGCGCGCCGGCGGCGCGTCGACGCGGTGCGCCGTCGGCTGACCAGCGAGGCGAGCCGCGACCATCTCAAGCTGATGGCCGAGGAGATGGAGGCGAGCATGGAAGACGAAGACCTTCCCGACGAACGTCTCAGGCTGATGTTTGCCTGTGCGCATCCGGCGATCGAAGCCAGCGTGCGGGCGCCGCTGATCCTGCAGACCATTCTGGGTTTCGACGCGGCGACGATCGCCTCGGCCTTCCTGGTTTCGCCGGCGACGATGGGCCAGCGTCTGGTGCGCGCCAAGAGCCGCATCCGCGAGATCGGCATTCCGTTCCGCGTGCCGGATCGCGCCGAACTCGGCGAGCGGCTGGGAACGGTGCTGGAAGCGATCTACGCGGCTTTCGCCGAAGGCTGGACCGACCCGGCAGGGACCGAGACGAGAGCGCGCAATCTGGCGACCGAAGGCATCTGGCTCGGGCGGCTGGTGGCATCGCTGATGCCGGACGAACCGGAAGCGCTCGGCCTGCTGGCGCTGATGCTGTTTGCCGAGGCGCGCCGCCCGGCGCGGCGCGATGCGGCTGGAGATTATGTGCCGCTCGCCGGCCAGGATTGCCGTCTTTGGGATCACGCGCTGATCGACGAAGCCGAGGCGCTGCTGGGCCACGCCGCCACCATGGGCGTCATCGGCCGCTACCAGCTCGAAGCGGCGGTACAATCGGTGCATGCGACGCGGCGACGGACCGGCCAAACCGATTGGGCGGCGATCCGTAACTTCTACGATGCGCTGTCGGCGATATCAGGCTCGCCGGTGATTTCGATCAACCGCGCCGTGGCGATTGCCGAGGCCGAAGGGGCGGCGGCAGGACTGGCGGCGCTCTACGTGCTGGGCGACGACAAGCGGCTCAACGACTATCAGCCCTATTGGGCCGCTCGCGCCGGCCTGCTGGCCAGGCTCGGCAATGCGGCGCAAGCGGTCGAAGCCTATGACCGGGCGATCGGCCTTGAACGCGACCCCGCCGTGCGCCGCTTCCTGCAGGCGAAACGGGCGATCCTGCGAAATTGAAGCGTCCGTTCAGGCCGGCCACATTTCATGCGTGGTGTTGAGCCGTTTCATCAGCGGATGCGCGCGCAGCGCCGACCATAAGCGTTCGATGTTCGGCCAGTCGGCTCGCGCCTTGTCCATATCGGGGTGCCAGGCCACCAGCATGACGAGGTAGATGTCGGCCAGCGACATCGCGTCGCCGACCAGCCAGCCGCGCCCCTCGAGGGCTGCATCGACAATGGCGAAGCCGCGGTCCATCTCGGCAATGGCTGCCTGCTTGACGGCTTTCTTGCCGTCGGCATCGGTGGTGTAGCGATGGGCATAGTAGAGGCGCAGGATGGCGGGGTAGAGCACCGATGACATGAACGCCATCCAGCGCAGGAAACCGGCGCGATCCGGCGATCCGGCGGCCGGCGCCAGACCCGCCTCCGGATGGCGCTCGGCAAGCAGGATGCAGATCGCCGCCGATTCGGTTATCGATTGACCGTTGGGCAAGGTCAGCACCGGAACCTGGTTCAACGGGCTGATGTCGAGGAAAGCCGGGTCCGGCGGATCCTTCTTCGGCACATCGATCTGGTCGAATTGCGCGTTTGCCAGCGCCAATGCGGCCTCGACGACAAAACCGCCGCTGCCTGGGCGCGTGTAAAGCTTGTACATGTGATTCTCCCCCTGCCCGCGCGAAGCAGGCCGGGGCGATTTGACCCTGAAGCCGCCTCCCGCTCAAGCCGGTGGCGGACGCCACGGCCGGGTTTTCTGCGGTCCAGCCATGAGACTTCCGATGTCGGAGGGACAGCACCCCCGATGCCCGGCAGGGCAGAGGGGGGTGCGAAGGATCGCCGCCTATCCAGTTAAGACGTTAAGCCCCCAGCCCGTCGAACAGGATCGTCGACAGATAGCGCTCGGCGAAGGACGGGATGATCACCACCAGGTTCTTGCCCTTGTTCTCCGGCCGCGACCCGACGGCGATGGCGGCCTGCAGGGCAGCGCCCGACGAGATGCCGACCGGCACGCCTTCAAGGCGGGCGACGAGGCGGGCGTTGGCGACCGAATCCTCGTTGGAGACCTTGACGATCTCGTCATAGATCGAGGTGTCGAGGATCTTGGGCGCAAAGCCGGCGCCGATGCCTTGGATCTTGTGCGGGCCGGGCTGGCCGCCCGACAGCACCGGCGAGGCCTCCGGCTCGACGGCGACGACATGCACCGAGGGCTTGCGTTGCTTCAGCACCTGGCCGACGCCGGTGATCGTGCCGCCGGTACCGATGCCGGCGACGAAGATGTCGACCCCGCCATCGGTGTCGTTCCAGATCTCCTCGGCGGTGGTGCGGCGGTGGATCTCCGGGTTGGCCGGGTTTTCGAACTGCTGCGGGATGACGGCGTCAGGCAGGGTGGCGGCCAATTCGTCGGCCTTGGCGATGGCGCCCTTCATGCCTTTCGGCCCTTCCGTCAGCACCAGTTCGGCGCCGAGCAGCGCCAGCATCTTGCGGCGCTCCACCGACATGGTTTCGGGCATGGTCAGGATCAGCTTGTAGCCCTTGGCGGCGGCGGCGAAGGCGAGCGCGATGCCGGTATTCCCCGAGGTCGGCTCGATCAGCGTCGTCTTGCCGGGTTTGATCCGGCCCGACGCTTCCAGCGCCTCGATCATGGAAACGCCGATGCGGTCCTTGACCGAGGCGATCGGATTGAAGAATTCGAGCTTGGCAAGAAGGTTGGCAACGACGCCCTTCTCCTTGGCGAACTTGTCGAGCCGCACCAGCGGCGTGTCGCCGATCGTCTCGGTGATCGAGTTGTAGACACGGCCGCGGCCGGGCACGCGCGCGGAAGGCTTGTTCATTGGTTTCGCTCCCAAATCAGATCAGGCAATTGGCGTCGGCGGACAGAATAGGGCTTTCGCCCGCGCAAGATAGGCTGCCGGCCGAAAATATCGAGTGGGCCGCTTGCTGAAAACGCTTGTCCCCTCAAGCCGCATTTTCCGGATGGACCGATCGGCGGAATGGATGGGCCTGAACCGATCTACTGACGTGCGGCAATGGCAGCGGCCGCGCCCACCATGAAGCCGGCGGCGGTGCGGTTCAGCGCCTTCAGCGCGCGTGGCGATTTCAGGAACCAGCGCGCCTTGGCGGCCAGCGCAAGATATGGCACCAGCACCACGAAGAGCACAATGACGGTGAGCGCGACCAGGATGCCGTAGTCGGCGAGCGTGATGGTCTTCAGGTCGACGATGGTCGGCGTGATGGCGAGGTAGAAGATCATCGTTTTCGGGTTGCCCAGCGTGACGGCGAGGCCGGCAAGGAAGCTCGATACCAGGCCGCCCTTGCCTTTCCTGGCCTCGACAGTCTCGGGCGTGATCCCGGCCGTCCAGAAACGCCAGCCGAGGAAGGCGAGATAGGAGACGCCCAGCCATTTGATGGCGAGAAACACCATGCCGAAGCTTTGCGCGACAAAGGCAAGGCCGAGCACCACCGCGGTGAGATAAATGAGGTCGCCGAGCATCAGGCCGAACGACATCGCCAGCGATGAGCGGAAGCCGGATCCGAGCGCCCGCGCCACAAGCGCGGTGACGCCGGGCCCGGGAATGGCGGCGGCGATGCCCAGCGCAGCACTATAGGCAAGGAAGCCGGCGAGGGTCATGACGGTCGCACCTCGTGAAACGACTCTGATGCCATGAAAGCCTGCAACGGCAAAACGGATTCGATTGCGCCAAGCAGGGCATGAAAGCCGGTCATCCTCGCCTGAAAGCGAGAGATGGTTCACTTACGCCCCGAAGGCGGTCGGCTATCTCGCATGGCTCCGAACGGCAGGAGCACCCATGTTAGCCAAAAGACTTCACATCCAGCTCATGAAGTGGATGCCCAACAACTATTCCGAAGCACGCGGTCACGTCCACGAGCTGGAATGGTATCTGTGGTTCGAGGGGCGTCAGGCTTTCAGCCTGTTCGACAAGGGCGATAGCGATGTCGTTCCGCAGACTGGATATTTTACCGACAGCCGGAACCCTGGCGCCTACCCCGTTCGTCCGATGATCTATCCGCTGGTCGTCAACAACCGCTTCAAGGTGCGGCTGGTGGCGATCGAGCGTGACGGACCGCAAAAGATAGACCCCGACGACACCGCCAAAGGCGAATTCTACATCGACCTCGACACCAAATATCCGCCGGTCTCGGACTGGCGCATCATTGCTGCCGATCCGCGCAATACCGACCTCAACGTGGAAGCGTCGTTCCAGCTGCAATGGCTGGACTATGTCGATACCGCCGAGATTGCCGAGGATGGCCCGCCACGCATCATCGACAAGTCCAACTATCCCTATCCCTGGGGCGCCAATGTGATGGTGTTCGAGCACTGGCTCGGGCTTGGCCGCAAGGCGCCGCTCAAACTCATCGACCCGAACCGCGCATCGCGCCGCGAATACTGGATGATCAATGGCAATGCGGCCCGGCGCATGGTGCAGGACCTCTATCGCTTCAACGTCAACCAGCTTGGCGTCGCCAACGACACCATCAGCAGTGTTTACGTGCCGAAGCTCAATGCCGGCCACGTCACGGTGACGCTTTACGAACACGATTTCAGCGACGGCCGCTTCGCGCAAGGGGCGAAGAAGTCCTTCGGCTCGGTCGGCCTCTTCAATCTCAGGGATACCGGTTTCGATGACCGCGTCTCATCGGCCGAGGTGATCCATACCTATCCCAAGGTGATCCATCGGGACGTGCATTAGGGCCGGATTGCGCTGTTCGCCGGCTCAGGATGGGCCATCGACATGGGTGATGCGCCAGATGGTGCCGTTGCCATCCTCGGTGACGATAAGCGCGCCGTCCCTGGCCACCGCGACGCCGACCGGCCGGCCCCAGACGGCGTCGTCGGAGAGGACGAAGCCGGTGATGAAATCCTGGTACTCGCCGGTCGGCTTGCCGTGGCTGAATCTCAGCCGCACCACCTTGTAGCCGGTCCTCATACCACGGTTCCAGGAGCCGTGCAGGGCGACGAAGGCGTCACCCTTGTACTCTGCCGGGAAATTGCCGCCGCCATAGAAGGCGATGTTGAGCGGCGCCGAATGCGCCTGCATCAGCACGTCGGGCACGGTGACCGAGCCGGCGAGGTCTGGGCGCGCGCCCTCGTGACGCGGGTCCTCGTTGGCGCCGATATAATACCAGGGCCAGCCATAGAAGGCGCCGTCCTTGACTGAGGTGGCATATTCGAACGGCACATCGTCGCCGAGACCGTCGCGCTCGTTGACGACACACCACAGCGCGCCGGTGGCCGGTTGCACGGTCATGCCCGAACAATTGCGCAGGCCGGTGGCGAGGATGCGGCCATTCTTGCCGTCGGGGCCGAAGGCCAGCACGTCGGCACGGCCATCCTCGGAACCCCAGGTGGCGCCGAGTGGCTGTGATTTTGCCCAGGCGTCAAGGCCGCTATTCGGTGCCTTCCCCATGCCCTCCGCGACGTTAGAACCGGAGCCGACCGAGAGATACAGCGTCTTCCCGTCCGGCGAGAAGGCGATATCGCGGGTCCAGTGGCCGCCGGTAGGGATGTCGGAGACAATCGTCTCCGGTTCGCCGGAGGCTTTAAGGTCGCCGTCGCGATAGGCGTAGCGGACCACGCTGTCGTTGTTGGCGACGTAGACCCATTGCGGCTTGTCGCCAGGCGGGTAGAAGGCGATGCCATAGGGCTGGTTGAGATTGTCGGCAAAAATGCCCTCTTCGGCCGGCTTCGCGCTACCCTTGGCCAGCCGATAGACGCGGATCTGGTTGGCGTCACTGTCGGCGACGAACAGGTCGCCGTTCGGCGCCACGCGCACGACCCGCGGATTGGAAATGCCGGAAGCAACCAGTTCGGCCGAAAACCCAGGCAGCAGGACGGGCTTCGCGCCCTCGGGCCGATCGCCAAGGCCGGCGCTGTTGGAGGCGGATTCGGTGATGTTGGGCTTTTGCAGATCATCCGGCTTGATCAGCCGGCGCACACCTGGCTTGTCGGCCGTCCAGTCGCCGAAAGCGTCCTTGCCGGTCAGCAGCGGTTGATCGGCCTCCTGGGCGAAGGTGCTGGTGGCCAGAAGCAGGGCAAGGCCTGCCAAGCCGGCAATCCGGATCATGCTGTTCTCCTCGAACTCGCGCCGGTCGGCGCGTCATGCACAAGGGAGATATTGTGCGGCCGCCGCAAAAGAGAAGCGTGCGCGCGCGCAGATTCGACGAGAGAACCGCTCAACTTTCCTCTTCGACGTCGAGATCGTCGTCGAGACGCTTTTCCAATGCGACGAGATCTTCCGGCAGCGGCAAGCCCATGGCGCGCATTTCGCGCAGTTTTTCGCGCAGCTGCTCCTGGATTTCGTGCTCGTCCTCCGGCTGGTTGACCATTTCTTCGAGCAGCATGCTGATCTGGGCCTTGAACGATTCAAGCGCCATTCTGCGCCCTCCTTTACGGTGATCCCGGCTTCGGAATTATCTTAACATCCGGGTAATCAATTGCGCAGTGTAGTCGACCATAGGCACGATGCGGGCATAATTCAGCCTGGTCGGGCCGATGACGCCGAGCGCGCCGACGACGCGGGCGTCCTTGTCGCGGTAAGGCGCCACGACCAGCGACGAGCCGGAGAGCGAGAACAGCTTGTTTTCCGAGCCGATGAAGATCCGCACGCCGGGGCCGTCCTCGGCGAGGTCGAGCAGCTGGATCAGCCCGTCCTGCGTCTCCAGATCCTCGAACAGGTGGCGCAGCAATTCGATATCGGCCTGGGCGGTGACGTTTTCGAGCAAATTGGCGCGGCCGCGCACGATAAGGCGCGCCGGCAGGCCGCTATCGGCGCCGGCCCACACCGCCAGGCCTTTCTCGACCAGGTCCTGCGACAGCGTGTCCAGCGCTGCCCGGGTCTCATCCTTGATACGGGCGATCTCGATGCGCGCCTCGGCGAGCGTGCGGCCCCTGATATGGGCGTTGAGGAAGTTGGAGGCCTCGTGCAGCTGCGAGACGGTGATGCCGGCCGGCAGGTCGACGACGCGGTTCTCGACATCGCCATTCTGCGACACCATCACCGCCAGCGCCTTGGTCGGCTCGAGCTGGATGAACTCGATGTGCTTCAGCGCCACTTCGTTCTTGGTGGCGAGCACCAGGCCGGCGCCGCGCGACATGCCCGACAGCATCTGGCTGGCCTCGGTCAGCATGTGTTCCAGCGTCGCGCCCGAGCCGGAGGCGCGCACCTGCGCCTCGATGACGCGGCGTTCCTCGTCGGAGAGATCGCCAAGCTCCATGAAGGCATCGACGAAGAAGCGCAGGCCGGTCTGCGTCGGCAGGCGCCCGGCCGAGATGTGCGGGGCATAGATCAGGCCGAGATGCTCGAGGTCGCTCATCACGTTGCGGATGGTGGCCGGCGACAGCGACGACGGCAGGATGCGCGACAGGCTGCGCGATCCCACAGGCTCACCGTCCTTCAGATAGGATTCGACGATGCGCCGAAAGATGTCGCGCGAACGCATGTCGAGCGACTGCAGCGCGGGCGCCAGCAAACTGGGTTCGGTGACTGCCTTGGTCATTCGAGCCAAAAACCTCCGGCTCAAGGATATAGACTTCCATCGCCCCCGCGCAACCCGGCGTCTATCTGGGGGCCTTTTCCTTTGCGCCATGGGCTGCATGCGTCTACAAGCCGCCGACGCAACCATAAAAGAACAGAAAGAGGCCTCGATGCGCCCTTCCAAACGCCAAGCCGACGAAATGCGCGCCATCTCCTTCGAGCGCGGCGTCTCCAAACACGCCGAAGGCTCGTGCCTGGTGAAATTCGGCGACACGCATGTGTTGTGCACGGCGAGCCTGGAGGAAAAGGTGCCGGGCTGGATGCGCAATTCCGGCAAGGGCTGGGTGACGGCGGAATACGGCATGCTGCCGCGTTCGACCGGCGAGCGCATGCGCCGTGAAGCCTCGGCCGGCAAGCAAGGCGGCCGCACGCTGGAAATCCAGCGGCTGATCGGCCGCTCCTTGCGCGCCGTCGTCGACCTGCAGGCGCTGGGCGAACAGCAGATCACCGTCGACTGCGACGTCATCCAGGCCGATGGCGGCACCCGCACGGCTTCGATCACCGGCGGCTGGGTGGCGCTCTACGATTGCCTGCGCTGGATGGAAGCGCGGCAGATGGCCAGTGTTGCCAAGGTGCTGAAGGACCATGTCGCGGCAATTTCCTGCGGCATCCATGACGGCCAGCCGGTCATCGACCTCGACTACATCGAGGATTCATCTGCCGGCACCGACGCCAATTTCGTCATGACCGGCAAGGGCGGCATCGTCGAGATCCAGGGCACCGCCGAGGGCGAGCCGTTCTCGGAAGGGCAGTTCGCGGAGCTGATGGGCCTGGCAAAGAAGGGCATTCAGCGGCTGGTGAGCTTGCAGCAGATGGCTGTGGCCTGATTGAATTTAACGTGATGACGTCGGCGATCCTTCATACCCCCCTCTGGCCTGCCGGCCATCTCCCCCGCAAGGGGGAGATCAGAGGTCGCAACCGTTTTCGCCAACCATCAACGTTGAGACGCCGCCAGCGGAACTGCCGATCTCCCCCCTTGAGGGGGAGATGCCCGGCAGGGTAGAGGGGGGCGCCTCGTGACGCCCTCCGCTATTCTTGAGTCAGCGCTTTACGTCACGGATCTCGCCGCCGCCGAAGCCTTCTACTCCGACGTGCTTGGACTCGGCCTGCTCGGCAAGGTCGACGGCCGCCATCTCTTCTTCCGCTGCGGCCCGGGCGTACTGCTCATCTTCAACGCCGAAGCCACAAAAATCCCGCCGGCACCGGATGCGCGGCTGAAAGTGCCGCCGCATGGCACGGTCGGCGAGGGCCATCTCTGCTTTGCCGCAAGTGCGGATGAACTCGCACAGTGGAAGGCGCAACTTGAGGCGAAAAACATCGCCATCGAAAGCGAATTCGAATGGCCGCAGGGCGGGCGTTCGATCTACATACGCGACCCCTCGTGCAATTCGATCGAATTCGCCGAGCCAAGGATCTGGGGCCTTTGATGCATTCTCTCGATGGAAAGAAGATCGTCGTTGCCAGCCACAATGCGGGCAAGCTGCGCGAATTCGCCGATTTGATGGGTCCGTTCGGCTTCGAGGCGAAGTCGGCCAAGGACTACGGCCTGCCGGAACCGGAGGAGACCGGCACCACCTTCGAGGAAAACGCCTACATCAAGGCCTTCGCCGCGGCTAAGGCGACCGGCTTGCCGGCGCTGTCGGACGATTCGGGCCTGTGCGTCGACGCGCTCGACGGCGCCCCCGGCGTCTACACCGCCAATTGGGCCGAAGCTCCCGATGGCAGCCGCGACTTCAGCATGGCCATGCAGCGCACCGAAGTGGCCTTGCAGGAGGTCGGCGCCGCCAAGCCAGCGCAGCGCAAGGGGCGGTTCGTCGCCGTCATCTGCCTGGCCTTCCCCAATGGCGAGGCTGAATATTATCGCGACGAGGCTGAGGGAACGCTGGTGTGGCCGCCGCGCGGCGAACTGGGCTTCGGCTACGACCCGGTGTTTTTGCCGGACGGTTTCGACAAGACGTTCGGCGAGATGAGCGCTGAGGAAAAACACGGCTGGAAGCCCGGGCAGCCGACGGCGCTGTCGCACCGCGCCCGCGCCTTCCAGAAATTCGCCCGCGCCAGGTTAGGCTCAGCCTAATGTCGCTGGACCGCAGCCCGGGCTTCGGCGTCTACATCCATTGGCCGTTCTGCGCGGCCAAATGCCCGTATTGCGACTTCAATAGCCATGTCCGTCACCAGCCGGTCGACCAGGAGCGCTTTGCCCGCGCCTTCGAGACCGAGCTGAAGACCATGCGCGAGCGCACCGGGCCGCGCGAAGTGACCAGCATCTTTCTCGGCGGCGGCACACCGTCGCTAATGCAGCCGCAGACGGTGGCGGCGGTGCTGGACGCCGTGGCGAAGAACTGGACGGTGCCCGACGGCATCGAGGTGACGCTGGAAGCCAATCCATCTTCGGTCGAGGCCGAGCGCTTTCGCGGCTACCGCGCCGCCGGCGTCAACCGCGTGTCGCTCGGCGTGCAGGCGCTGAACGACAAGGATCTGCGCTTCCTCGGCCGGCTGCACAATGTCGACGAGGCGCTGCATGCAATTGGCCTGGCACGGGACATATTCCCAAGACTTTCCTTCGACCTGATCTACGCCCGCCCCGGCCAGACGCTGGACGACTGGCAGGTGGAGCTCGAACAGGCGATCGGCCATGCCGCCGACCATCTGTCGCTCTACCAGCTGACCATCGAGGAAGGCACGCCGTTCCATGCGCTGCATGCGGCGCACAAGTTTACCGTTCCCGACAATGACCGGGCCGCCGATCTCTATGCGCTGACTCAGGAGGTCACCGCGGCGCATGGCCTGCCGGCCTATGAGATTTCCAACCACGCCAGGCCGGGCGCCGAGAGCCGGCACAATCTGACCTATTGGCGGTATGGCGAATATGTCGGCGTCGGACCGGGCGCGCATGGCCGCTTTATCGAGAACGGCCACCGTGTTGTGACGATCGCCGAGCGGATGCCGGAGACCTGGGCCAATCTGGTGGAGGCCAGGGGCCATGGCGTCACCGGCGGCGAGATCCTGACGCGCTCCGAAGAGGCCGACGAGTTCCTGCTGATGGGGCTGAGGTTGGCCGAAGGCATCGACCTTTCCCGCTACGAGGCGTTTTCCGGGCGCGGCCTGTCGAGCGCCCGGCTGACCGTGCTGCAGGATGAGGGGCTGGTGGCGCCGATCGGCAATGCCAGGCTACGCGCCACGCCAGCCGGCATGATCGTGCTCGATGCCGTGGTGGCGGATTTGGCGCGGTAGATCGCGATGAAGAACGTGCTGTTCGTCTGCAGCCAGAACCGCTTGCGCAGCCCGACCGCCGAGCAGGTGTTCTCCAAACGTAGGGATATCGAGGTCGCGTCGGCCGGCACCAACCACGACGCCCACACGCCGCTGACGCATGAGCTGGTCGCCTGGGCCGACATCGTCTTCGTGATGGAAAAGGCGCACCGCACCAAGCTGCAGAAGAAATTCAAGGAGAGCCTGAAGAAGGCCCGCGTCATCTGCCTCGACATCCCGGATGATTACGGATTCATGGATCCGGAGTTGGTGCGATTGCTGGAGGTGAGGGTGACGCGATACCTGGGCTGACTGATGTGGTTGGGGCGTTCCACGCCCGCGTTCGCCATCCTCGGGCTTCACCCGGGATTTGCCGCGAGGTTAAGGCGCTGCAGCGGTTCAGAATTCTGCGCCGCTGCATCCTTCGGCAGAGGTCACGGAATGGATCATAGGGTCTGCGCCGCGTCACTTCGCTCCTTGCTTCGCCCTAGGATGACGATGTTGCACCGATCGACAAACTAAGCGTCGTGCTTGAAGCGGCGCTTGCCGCGGTGTTTCTCGGCATGCGCCTCTCCGGTCCGGGCCGGCTTGGCGTCGCTCTTGTCCCGGCGGACGCTGTTCTGGTCGTTCATCGGATGCGGCGGCGCGCCTTCGCGGGCGCTCTTCGTTTCAAGACGGGTGATGAAGATATCGAAACGATTGGGCATCGTACGGTCAGTGCTCCGTCGTGCTGTCCGGTTTGTTGTCCGAAAGCCTGACATTCGTCGGCAAGGCGGTGGCCGCCCGACTGGCCAGGCCGGTGTCGCTTTCGGCGAGCGCACGCTTGCCCTTTCGCGCAGTGAAGCGCTTGCGCTCGGCATAATAGGGCTCGAAAACGTCCTGCAATTCCAGGCTGTCCATCCTGTCCTCCTCCTCAAGAGACTCAGGTATTCAATCCGCCAGCCACGCTTTCGTTCCCCACTGTGGCAAAGACATGGCCGCCGGGTTACATCGGCGTCAGGTTTGGCTCGACGTTCGGGATTTTGCAACCCGGCGCGCGCCGTGCCAAACAGGGCGAAATGGAGAGACCCCGGTGACCGGCGAGAAGCGCAGCTATGTGATTGGGCAGACCGAGGTCGCAGTCCGGCCGCTGGCGCCGGCGCTGTATCTGGTGGCGACGCCGATCGGCAACCTCTCCGACATCACGCTGCGCGCCTTGGAAACGCTGGCTGCCGCCGACATAGTCGCCTGCGAGGACACCCGCGTCTCACGCGTGCTGCTCGACCGCTACGGCATCCGCAGGCGCACAACCGCCTATCACGAACACAATGCCGGCGAGGCGGGACCGAAGCTGATCGCGGCACTCGAGGCCGGGCAGAGCGTGGCGCTGATTTCGGATGCCGGCACGCCGCTGATCTCCGACCCAGGCTACCGGCTGGTCGGCGAAGCGCTGGAGCGCGGCCTGCGCGTGGTGCCGATCCCCGGCCCATCGGCGCCGCTGGCGGCGCTGACGGCGTCGGGCCTGCCGTCCGACGCCTTCCTGTTTGCCGGGTTTCTGCCGGTGAAATCAGGGCAGCGGATGACAAAGCTGGAAACGTTCAGGGCGGTGCCGGCAACGCTGATCTTCTTCGAGTCGCCACGCCGGCTGGCCGAAACGCTGGTCGCCATGGTCGAGGCGTTGGGCGGCGCGCGCAAGGCCGCCATCGGCCGCGAGCTGACCAAGACTTTCGAAGAGATGCGGACGGGAACGCTGCAGGCGCTGGCCGATCATTATGCGGCGGCCGATACGCCGAAGGGCGAAATCGTCATCTGCGTCGGGCCCGCCGAGATCAAGGCCGACCAACCCGCCGACATCGACAGGCTGCTGCTGTCGCTGGCCGCCGAAATGCCGGCGTCCAAGGCGGCGGCGGAGGCGGCGAAGATGACCGGCGGGCAGAAGCAGGCGCTTTACCGGCGGCTGCTGGAACTCAGGGATGCGGTTGGAGAAGGTGAAGGTGGCTGAGCGCCCGGCCGCCAGCCGCCAAAAAGCCTATCGGCGCGGCCATCGCGGCGAGTGGCTGGCGGCAGCGGCGCTGATGCTGAAAGGTTATCGCATCCTCGCCCGCCGGCATCGCACCCGCTTCGGCGAGATCGACCTGATCGCCAGGCGCGGCGACCTGGTGCTGTTCGTCGAGGTCAAGGCGCGGCGCACGCTGATGGAAGCGATGGAGGCGATCGGCCACGAATCGGAGCGCCGCATCGAGGGCGCCGCCGACATCTGGCTGTCGCGGCAGCCGGACTACGGCAGATTGTCGATGCGCTTCGACATGATCGCGGTGCTGCCCTGGCGCTGGCCGGTGCATGTCGAGAACGCGTTTTTTGGGAGGAGTTAGCGGCCTTTACCCTCCCCCTTGTGGGGAGGGTCGGTGAGCAAGCGACGCGACGCGTCGTTGGCGAAACGGGGCGAGGGTGTGGCGCCCCCACCCCGATCCGCTTTGCGGATCGACTGACCGGGGCGAGCCGCCTGTCTCGCCCGTCCTTCGGACCCCCACAAGGGGGAGGGTAAAGCTCACCCCCAGATCATCAGCGCCACCAACCCCACAGTGCCCACCACCAGGCGCCACCAGCCGAAGAGCGAGTAGCCGTTGCGCGAGACGTAATCGAGCAGGAAGCGCACGACGATCAGCGCGGTAACGAAGGCGGCGATGAAGCCGATGGCGATGATCGGCAGGTCGGCGCTGCTCAGCACGTTGCGGTTCTTGAACAGGTCGAAGGCGAAGGCGCCGACCATGGTCGGGATGGCGAGGAAGAAGGAGAATTCCGCCGCCGCGCGCTTGTCGACGCCCAGCAGCAGCGCGCCGACGATGGTCGAGCCGGAGCGCGACGTCCCGGGGATCAGCGACAGGCACTGGAACAGGCCGATCTGCAGGTAAAGCCTTGTCGGGAAGCGCTCGACGTCGCGGTAGACCGGCTGCAGCTTCATGCGGTCGACGACCAGCAGCACGACGCCGCCGACGATCAGCATGATGCAGATCAGCCTTGGCGATTCGAACAGCACCGTCTTGATGAAATCATGCGCCAGCGCGCCGATGATGGCGGCCGGCAGGAAGGCAATCAGGATGCCGAGGACGAAATGCCGCGTCAGCCGGTCATGCGGCAGGTCGAGCAGCATCTGCCACAGGCGGCGGAAATAGACGCTGAGGATCGCCAGGATGGCGCCCAGCTGGATCAGGATCTCAAAAGCCTTGCCGGTGGAATGGAAGCCGAGGAAATGGCCGGCGAGCAGGATATGGCCGGTCGAGGAGACCGGGATGAACTCGGTCAGCCCCTCCAGCAGGCCGAGCAGCAGGGCTTCGACAATGGTATGGCTATCCATATGGCAACCTCGGCATTCAAGGGACGGAAGGAAACGGCTGGCAAAAGGGCTTGCTTGTCACGGCGCGGAAGTCCCCCTATAGGTCGCAGCACCGTGACGGCCGCATGACGGGCCGCCAAGACTTACCGGTGCGGACGGCGATTCGCCAGTGCGCCTTAATATCGCGGAATCATGCTGACGCTTTTCCATCACCCGATGTTCGCCACCTGCCGCTTCGTGCGCCTCGCCTTCGGCGAATATGGCGAGGAGCTGGCGCTGATCGAGGAAAAACCGTGGACGCGGCGCAAGGAGTTTTTGGCGCTGAACCCGGCCGGCACCTTGCCTATCCTGCTGGCCGAAGGCGACGTGCCGATCGTCGGCGCCATGGTGATCGCTGAATATCTCGACGAAACACGTGGTGTCCTGAAGCGCGACAAGCGCCTGTTTGCGGAAGACCCGATGCAGCGCGCCGAAATCCGCCGCCTGACCGACTGGTATCTCAACAAGGCCGAGAGCGAAGTGACCCGGCATCTGGTGCGCGAGCGCGTGCTGAAGCCGGTGATGCCGGAAACGGCGGGCGGCGGTTCCCCCGATTCGGCGGCGATCCGCGCAGCGCGCGCCAACATTCGCCAGCACATGAAGTACACCAACTGGCTGGCCGGCACCCGTCATTGGCTGGCCGGCAGCAAGGTCACCTATGCCGACCTGGCGGCAGCGGCGACGCTGTCGGTGCTGGATTATCTCGGCGAGATCGATTGGCGCGAGCATGCCGCGGCGCGCGAATGGTACACGCGGGTGAAATCGCGGCCGTCGTTCCGGCCGCTGCTCTCCGACCGGGTGCGCGGCCTGTCGCCGGTGTCGCATTATGCGGACCTCGACTTCTAGAAGCCAAACCCTGCGCGCGCTAGTCGACGCCGAGGCGCGGCGCGCCGGCTTCGATGCGGTTGCCGTCACCACGCCCGATGCGATCCCGCTGGCGCCAGCCAGATTGGCCGAATTCGTCGCCGATGGTTTTCACGGTTCGATGGCGTGGATTGCGGAGACGCTTCAACGCCGTAGCGAGCCTTCGACGCTGTGGCCCGAGGTGCGCTCGATCATCGTGCTGGCAATGAATTACGGCCCCGACCACGATCCGCGTGCGCTGCAGGCAAGGCGCGATCGCGGCGCGATCTCGGTCTATGCGCAAAACCGCGACTATCACGAGGTGATGAAGGGCCGGCTGAAGGAGATCGCCGGCAAGATCGTCGCGCGGGCCGGCGGCGACGTGAAGGTTTTCGTCGATACGGCGCCCGTGATGGAAAAGCCGCTGGCTGAGGCCGCCGGGCTCGGCTGGCAAGGCAAGCATACCAATCTGGTCAGCCGCGAGCACGGCTCCTGGCTGTTTCTCGGCACCATCTTCACCACGGCTGAGCTCACGCCCGATGCGACCGAGGTAGACCATTGCGGTTCCTGCCGCGCCTGTCTCGACGCCTGCCCGACCGATGCCTTTCCGGCGCCCTATCGGCTCGATGCCAGGCGCTGCATCTCCTACCTGACCATCGAGAACAAGGGGCCGATCCCGCAAGAATTCCGCGAAAAGATCGGCAACCGCATCTATGGCTGCGACGATTGTCTCGCCGCCTGCCCGTGGAACAAGTTTGCCCGCGCCGCTTCGGAAGCCAAGCTTGCTGCCCGCGACGAACTGCGCGAGCCGCCGCTGGGCGAGCTGTTGCAGCTGGACGACACGGCGTTCCGGTCTTTCTTCTCGGGCTCGCCGATCAAACGCATCGGCCGCGACCGCTTTGTCCGCAACGTGCTGACCGCCGCCGGCAATTCCGGCGATGTTTCGCTGGCCGGCCCGGTGCGCGCCCTCCTTGGCGACGCCTCGCCGCTGGTGCGCGGCGCGGCGATCTGGGCGCTGGCGCGGCTGGTGCCGGCCGCCGAATTCAACAGGCAGGCGGCGATCTACTCGAACACTGAAACCGACACGACAGTGCGGGGCGAATGGCTGTCCGTATTGCCAATTGAGGCGCACGCATGAGCGAAAAACAGGTTTTTATCTTTGGCGCCGGCTATTCGGGCAAAGCCTTTGCACGGGCCAATGCGGGCTGGCACGGTTTGCGCACTACGAATACCCCCACCCCTAACCCCTCCCCACAAGGGGGAGGGGAACTCGCGGAAGCGCCTACCTTCGCAGACCCAGCGACTGGGATCGGTAAGAGCGCGCGGCAACGTTCCCTCCCCCTTGTGGGGAGGGGTAGTGTGGGCGCCCCTCTTCACAAGAATCTCATTTTTGGCACCACGCGCTCATTGGAAAAATTCGACGCGCTGCGGCAGGTCGGCATCGCGCCGCTGCTGTTCGACGGCGCCCTGACCCCTGAAATCGGCGATGCGCTGGAAAAGACCACCCATCTCGTCGTCTCGGTGGCACCGGAGGAGGCCGGCGACCCTGTGCTTCTCGCCGCGCGCAAGGCGATCGAGGCGATGCCGGCGCTTCGCTGGATCGGCTATCTCTCGACCGTCGGCGTCTATGGCAATTATGACGGTGCCTGGGTCGATGAAACGGCCGAATGCCGGCCGGTGTCGAAACGCTCGTCGATGCGAGTGGCGGCCGAGCGGGGCTGGCTGCAGCTTGGACTCGAGACTGGCAAGCCGGTGGCCATCCTGCGGCTTTCCGGCATTTACGGGCCGGGTCGCAACGCGCTGGTCAATCTGGAAAACGGCACGGCCAGGCGGCTGGTCAAGCCCGACCAGGTGTTCAACCGCATCCATTGCGACGACATCGCCGGCGCGCTCTGGCACCTCATCGGTGGCAATAGAGGCGGCATTTTCAACATCACCGATGACGAGCCGGCGCCGCCGCAGGATGTCGTCACCTATGCCGCTTCGCTGATGGGCGTCGAGCCGCCGCCGGAGATTCCTTTCGAGACCGCCCAACTTTCGCCCATGGCGCGGTCCTTCTATGGCGAGAACAAGCGCGTCGCCAACGCCGCGATCAAGGCAGCGGGCTACCGGTTCCGCTATCCGGACTACCGCCAGGCGTTCGATCGGATGTGGGCCGACGGCAGCTGGCGCGACGGCGAGCCGCGCAGCCCGATGAAGGTAGATAATCGAAACGCGAGCCCGAGGGTGATATGATTCGATTGTGTTGCGGACTTTTGCAGTGGGGTTCATGACGATTTCGATGCGATCCTTGACCGGCAGACGGCCGTTCCTGACGGCGGCGCTGGCGGTCGTGGCGCTGGCCGGGCTGGTGGCGGGCGCAATCACGGCCGAGCCACGGGCAAAAGACCTGTTCGGCGCCAAGAAGCTGCCGGCGGTGGCTGCGGCGCAATCCTTCGGCTTCTATTCAAAGGGCTGCTTCACCGGCGGCGTCGCCATTCCGATGGACGGCCAGAACTGGGAGGTGATGCGTCCCTCGCGCAACCGGCGCTGGGGTCATCCAACGATGATCGCGCTGATCGAGAAACTGTCGCGCGATGCCGCCGCCGACGGCTGGCCGGGGCTTCTGATCGGCGACATTTCGCAGCCGCGCGGCGGCCCGATGCTGACCGGGCACGCCTCGCACCAGATCGGCCTCGACGCCGACATCTGGCTGACGCCGATGCCCGACCGCAAGCTTACGACCCAGGAGCGCGAAAACATCAGCGCCACGCTGATGGTCGACGACAAGACGCATCTGGTGAAGGACAGGCTGTGGAAGCCGATACATACCAAGCTGTTGAAGCGCGCCGCGAGCTATCCGGAAGTCGAGCGCATCCTGGTCAATCCAGGCATCAAGAAGAAGCTGTGCGACACCGTCACCGGCGACCGTACCTGGCTGAGAAAAATCCGGCCGTTCTGGGGCCATGACTATCATTTCCACATCCGCATCGGCTGCCAGCCGGGTTCGCCCAACTGCAAGGGACAGGAAGCGACGCCCGACGATGACGGCTGCGGCAAGCCGCTGGCCTGGTGGTTTACCGAGGAGCCGTGGCGGCCCAACAAGAACCCGGACGCGCCCAAGGCGCGCGACCTGATGACGATGGCGAACCTGCCGAAACAATGCCAGTTCGTGCTCGACCAGCCCGATGCCGACTCGGCCGAAGCCGTCACCTATCGCGGCGGCGGCGTGCCGATCGCCGCCAGGGCGCCGGAACCCGACGCGCCTCCGCCTATTGCGGGCAATGCGGGCGGGTTGCCAAACGCAGCCAACGCATTCACCGCCACGCCGGAGATCGGCATTCCCCTGCCAAGGCGACGGCCGCCGGCAAACGTCGGACAGTGATGGCGAACTGACGCTTTCCCTTTCCGGGGCCATGCGCTAGTCAATCGATTGAACACCGGGCGATTGAACACCGGGCGATTGAAAAACCGGGCGATTGAAACGGTCGCAACGGCGCCGCAAAGGGGACGAGCAAGAGCATGTCAGGCGACGACGACACCGCGTTGCGGTTTCCAGTGCTGATCGGCGACATCGGCGGCACCAATGCGCGCTTTTCGATCGTGCTCGACGCAAATTCGGAAGCCGGTGAGCCGCATATCGTGCAAACCGCCAATTTCGCCACCATAGACGAGGCGATCCAGGCGGCGGTGCTCGACCGGTCGTCCATCCGGCCGAATTCGGCAGTGCTGGCGATCGCCGGACCAGTCGATGGCGACGAGATCCCGCTTACCAACTGTCCCTGGGTGGTGAAGCCGAAGCAGATGTTTGCCAATCTGGGCCTGGGCGACATCGTCGTGCTCAACGATTTCGAGGCGCAGGCGCTGGCCGTCGTGGCGCTCGGCGAAGAGCATATGGAAAAGATCGGCGGCGGCGCGCCGGAGGAGAATGCCGGGCGTGTCGTGCTCGGCCCCGGCACCGGCCTCGGCGTCGCCGGGTTGGTTCATGCCCTCCACCACTGGATCCCGGTGCCTGGCGAAGGCGGCCATATGGATATCGGTCCGCGGACGCCGCGCGATTTCGAGGTGTTCCCGCATATCGAAAAGCTGGACGGCCGCATTTCGGGCGAGCAGATCCTGTGCGGGCGCGGTCTGGTCAATGTCTACCGGGCGGTCGCCAAGGCCGACGGCAAGCCGGCGCCGTTCACCACGCCGGCCGAAATCACCGGGGCGGCGCTGGCCAAGACCGACCCGGTTGCCGAGGAAGCGCTGGCGCTGTTCGTCACCTGCCTCGGCCGCACCGCCGGCGACCTCGCGCTGGTGTTCATGAGCCGCGGCGGCGTGTTTTTGACCGGCGGCATCGCGCAAAAGATCGTTCCGGCACTGAAGGAAGGCAATTTCCGTGCCGCCTTCGAGGACAAAGCGCCGCACAGCGCGCTGATGGCCTCAATGCCGGTCTATGTCATCACCCACCCGCTGGCAGCACTTCTGGGCCTTGCCGCCTATGCCCGCAACCCTTCGCTGTTCGGCGTCCAGACCGCGGGGCGGCGCTGGCGGGCATGATCCATTTCGTCCCGAAAACGGGTATTTTCCTGGAAATGGCTGCCGCTTTCGTGACCCCAACCTCGGGCCGCGACGAAGTTTCGCCATAGGCAAGCCGTAGCCGGGGCGCTAAGAGGGGGCCGAATTCCAGCCTGGCATCCCTAGGGCCGGATGATTTCAGATCGAATCGACCTGAAATCTGAATCCGGCTCTAAATCAAAGAGATAGAGCATGATGTCGTCCGAAAACCGCTTCACACTTTTCGGCATCATGCTCTAGCAAACCACGAAGCGCCCGCGATTTGACCGCTCAAAGTCCACTCAAACTGAAAGTCCAGCCAGCTGAGGTCACTGCGGTGCTGCGCCGCATCCTGGCCGAAAACGGTAGTGAATATCGCTGGACCTATGTCGTTGCCGTCGGCTGCCTGCTGATTGTTTCCGCCACCACCGCCTTCACGGCGTGGATCATGGCCCCGATGATCAACGAGATCTTCTACGAACGACGCGGCGACATGATCGTCTGGATCTGCGCCGGGTTCATGGCCGCCTCCGTGCTGCGCGGCTTCGCCGGTTACGGCCAGGCGGTCGCGTTGGCCAAGATCGGCAACAATCTGGTCGCCCGCTACCAGAAGCGCAGCTTCGACCATCTGATGAAGCTCGGCGTCGACTTCTTCAACGATACGCGTTCCGGTCGGCTGGCGGCACAGGTCAACGAGAATGTCGGCGGCGTTCGCGATCTGCTGTCGCTGACGCTGACCTCCATCAGCCGCGACGCGGTCTCGCTGATCGCCCTCGTTGGCGTCATGATCTACCAGGATCCGGTGTTGTCGCTCAGCTCGCTGCTGATCGGGCCGCCGCTGATCTGGGCCGTCGTCTACATCACCCGCCGATTGCGGCGCATCAACCGGGAATCGGTGCTGATCAACTCGCGGCTGAACGGGTCCGTACAGGAGGCCACGCAAGGCATCGCCATCGTCAAGGCCTTCACCCTGGAAGCCGAGCTGGCGCGCCGGATCGGCATCATGGCCGATACGGCCGAGCAGCGTAACAACAAGATCGCCCGGGTCGCGGAGCGGCTGTCGCCGATTTCCGAGATTTTGGGCGGTTTCGCCATTACCTCCGTCCTTGCCTATTCCGGCTACCGGGCGCTGGTGCTCGGACAACCACCAGGCGCTGTGTTTTCCTTCATCACCGCGCTGATCATGGCCTACGATCCGGCACGGCGCCTGGCTCGTACGCAGGTCGGTATGGAACGTGCCCTGGTCAACGCCCGGATGATTTACGAGCTGCTCGACCTGGAGCCTAAACAGGGCGATGCGCCCGACGCGGTCGAAGCCAGGATCACCACCGGCGAGGTTCGCTTCGACAATGTGACGTTCGGCTACAGCGCCGACATGCCGGTGATCAGGAACCTGAGTTTCACCGCCGCGGCCGGCAAGGTTACGGCGGTGGTCGGGGCCTCGGGTGCCGGCAAGACGACGCTCGTGGCGCTGCTGCAGCGCTTCTACGATGTCGACAAGGGTTCGATCGAGATCGATGGCCAGGACATTTCCAAAGTCACCAAGCACTCGCTGCGCGGCTCGATCGCCTATGTCTCGCAGGCGCCCTATCTGTTCGAAGGCAGCATACGCGACAACATCCGTTTTGGCCGACTTTCGGCGACCGACGCCGAGATCGAGCGGGCGGCGGTGCTGGCGGCGGCCGACGAGTTCATCCGTCAGCAGCCGCAGGGCTACGACACGCCCGTCGGCGAGGGCGGCTCGACCCTTTCCGGCGGCCAGCGCCAGCGCGTCTCGATTGCGCGGGCGATCGTGCGCAATGCGCCGATCCTTTTGCTCGACGAGGCGACCTCGGCGCTGGACAACGAGGCCGAGGCGCGCGTCCAGGAGGCGCTGACCCATGTGATGGAAGGGCGCACCACCATCGTGATAGCGCATCGCCTGTCGACGGTCGTCAACGCCGACCACATTATCGTGCTTGAAGAGGGGCGCCTGGTCGAGGAAGGCACCCATGCCGCGCTGATGGCCGATCCAAACAGTGTCTACGCCCGCTTCCACCGCATTCAAGGCAAGAACGGGTTGGGGCTTGTCGACGACTCCAAGCCCGTCCAAACTCCGGTCCGGCGCAACCGCGCCAAGAAGGCGGTGGGGAGAACAGCATGAGCGAATCCGGCGAAATGGGCCTGGTGGTGGTGGGGGCGGCCGGCCGCATGGGCCAGACGCTGATCCGCGCCATCCACTCGATCCCCGGCGCCCGCGTCGTCGGCGCGGTCGAACGAACCGGATCGCCCTATCTCGGCAGGGATGCGGGCGAGCTTGCCGGCATCGGCATCATCAATGTGACGGTCGGCGACGATCCGCTGCCGGTGTTCGCCAAGGCCGACGGCGTGCTCGATTTCACCATGCCGGCAGCCACCGTCGAATTCGCAGGCTATGCCGCGCAGGCACGCATTGCCCATGTCATCGGCACCACCGGCTGCTCGGCGGAAGACGACGCCAGGATCGAGGCCGCGGCCCGCCACGCTACGATCGTCAAATCCGGCAATATGAGCCTCGGCGTCAATCTTCTGGCGGTGCTGGTCGAGCAGGCCGCGCGCGTGCTCGGTCCAGAGGATTTCGACATCGAGATCCTCGAAATGCATCACAAGCACAAGGTCGACGCGCCGTCGGGCACCGCCTTGCTGCTCGGCGAAGCGGCGGCGGCGGGACGCGGCATTTCCCTTGCCGGCAACGATGTGCGGTCACGCGACGGCCATACCGGCGTGCGCAAGCCAGGAACGATCGGCTTTGCCAGCTTGCGCGGTGGCTCGGTGGTCGGCGACCACAGCGTCATCCTGGCCGGGACCGGCGAGCGCATCACGCTGTCGCACCATGCCGAGGACCGCGCCATCTTTGCCCGCGGCGCGGTCAAGGCCGCGCTCTGGGCGCGCGGTAAAAAGCCTGGACTTTATTCCATGCGGGACGTGCTCGGCTTGAGCTAAACTATCCATAATTTTGAAGGAGCAAACATGTCGGGAACTCTCGTGCTCGTGCGCCACGGCCAGAGCGAATGGAACCTGAAGAACCTGTTCACCGGCTGGCGCGATGTCGACCTTACCGAGCAGGGCCACAAGGAGGCCAAGGAAGCCGGCCAGAAGCTCAAGGCACGCGGCTTGAAATTCGACATTGCCTTCACCTCGGCGCTGATCCGGGCGCAGAAGACCTGCCAGCACATTCTCGACGCGGTCGGCCAGAGCGATTTGAAGACGATCCGCGACCAGGCGCTGAACGAGCGCGACTATGGCGATCTCTCCGGCCTCAACAAGGACGACGCGCGCCAGAAGTGGGGCGAGGAGCAGGTGCACATCTGGCGCCGCTCCTACGACGTGCCGCCGCCCGGCGGCGAAAGCCTGAAGGACACCGGCGCCCGCGTCTGGCCCTATTACCTGCACGACATGCAGTCGCATGTTCTGAAAGGCGGCACCGTGCTGGTCGCCGCGCATGGCAATTCGCTGCGCGCGCTGATCATGGCGCTGGACGGCAAGAGCGGCGAGGAGATCGTCAAGCTCGAGCTCGGCACCGGCGTGCCGGTGATCTACAAGCTCAACGCCGATTCCACTGTGGCGTCGAAGGACGTGCTGGAGGGGTGAGGTTTTCGGCCAGCGCATTCGCCAAGTCGGCGCTGCCCCTCATTGCCCTGCCGGGCAGTTCTCCCGGTATAGTGACGGGGAGAAAGGGCTGGCCGCAGCCTCGGCGCTCTTCTTGTGACGCAGGTGACCGGCGAAAATCATCGATGAGAGCGCCCCTATCCCCGTCACTGTACGGGGAGAGGATGCCGGCAGGCAGGTGAGGGGCGGCGCTGACCCCCGGGAAACTAAGCCGGCAGGCAGCGGCCCTCGAAAAAGCGCGTTGACACATATCGTTTGCCCGCTTACATGAGCCCGCACCAGCCCAGATGGCGGAATTGGTAGACGCGCACGGTTCAGGTCCGTGTTCCGCAAGGAGTGGAGGTTCGAGTCCTCTTCTGGGCACCAAATTCCCGTTTCGGATAAGTCCGAAATGATTTAGACGCGAAGCAAAAAAGCCCGGTTCCCGGGCTTTTTTGCTGATGGATGACAGATAGTCCGGCGGAGGGTCAATGCGGCGGGCGAACCGCTTTCATTGCTTCTTCTTCGAGTGTCTGGAGCTTCTCCCGAATCTCCTCCGGCTCGGCATGCTCCAAGCCGACGACATCGTTTCTGGTCTCATTCAGCGAAACGATAATCTCATCAAGCTTGGCGTGAATGGCGGCCGTGTCGCGGTAACCCTGGATCAGCACAACGCCGGTGATCACGATGGCCGCTACCGACAATGCGTAGGTGACCACATTCGTCAGGCCGAATGGCACCAACGCAGTACAGAGCAGCATGGCTACAAGAAGGACATAGAAGCCCGGTGGCCGGGATAGAAAGTCGCCCATCACAAACAGGAAGCGATTCATATCAAGGCCGCGGTCAAAAATGCCACGAGTGCGGTGACGGCTACGCAAATTGGAATTGCCGCGAGTAAGGCAGCTTCCAGGACCCAAGTTTCCTTGTCGCTAAACATCAGACATCCTCCCGTTGAGAAAAGGCTGCCCGTAGACTTTCACAGGGCAGCCACAGCCCGCCGCTCCAGACCGGAGCGGCGGGCTCGCGCGTTATTCGATGATCTGCACGACCTTGCGCGTGTCGGGATCGACGAGAACCGCATGATCTCCGACAACCGTATACTTGTAGCGGACATCCGGAACGTCGATTGCGTGGAGCTCGACAGTGTCGGGAAGTGCCGTGCCGACGTTGAGTTCGACGCCGAGCAAACTGACTGAGGCCAGCTTCTGCTTATGGATATATTCGCGAACGACCGTCTGTTGTTCGGGCTTGAGAACAATAACATCCTCGGCAAACGAGGTGCCGATGCCCGCCATAAGGACGAGGGCGCCGGCGGCGCTGACGAAATACCTGGTCATGGGAATTTCCCTTTCATAGGTCAGTTTGAAGGCGTGGATACGAGCAGATCAGCCGCCACTCGCAGGGGCTGGGGCAGGTGCCGCAGGCTTTGCAGGTGCAGCCGGAGCTTCCACCTTTGGCGCTTCAACCTTGACGTTGATATCCTTGCCGCCGTCGCCGCGGATATTGATGACGCCGGTAAAAATAAGCAACACTACGACCGCAACAAGTGCAAGAACAACAGCAATCGCAGTGCCGCCGCCACCCCCAGAATTAACAACAGTTGGGCCGTCTGCCATGTGTTCCTCTCCTGTTTTATTTAGTTGCATTTGGGAAACGCCTGCCCCGCTTGAACGTTCCGCCTCGGGACTTGGGTCTTAGCTGATATCCGACTTTGGTCTGGTTCGCCGCGGACTGAAGTCACAGGAACAATCTGGCTGATCTCAAGTTCGGTCCCTCGGCGAACAGGCGTGGTGCCGTCGCCGGATTACGCGAGGAGAAAACCATGAAAATCCACTTTGCAAGTGCCGCTGCAGGCTTGTTGCTTTTGGCTGGGGTCGGCGCCGCCGCAGCTCAGGATGTCGTCATCACACCGGAGCAGGATACGGTCGTCCGCGAATACGTGAAAAAGCAGCCGCTGGCTTCGGTGAAGATCCCGGGCGTGGAGCTGAACGTCGGCAGTGCCTTGCCTGATACGGTCGAGCTGCACGAAGTTCCCAACGTCAAATACCGCTACGTCGTGGTCGACAACCGCACCGTCCTGGTCGATCCCAGCACCCGGAAAATTGTGAAGGTCTACGACTGATCGAATAGCTGCCGCCCGCCGCCGGCCATGGCGGCGGGCAGCGGATTTCACATTGCGCTCCAGGATGATCGAAGATGATCGATGACGTCGAGACATCGCCAGCCCTTGATACCCGCCTGGGTTCTCTCAGGGCGAGAATGCGCGATGCGCGCATAACAGAGGCCGACATGAAGACCTTTCAGAAAGTCGCATCCATCATGGTTGGCGGCAGTGGCCGCATCAGTGGCGATGACCTGATTGCAGCTTCGTTCGTCCTCGAGGACCAGCCGGAAGGCTTGTAAGGGCGAAGTACTCACGTGTGCAGGCTCCCGCAACGCTGATCCCAAGTGTTCTGGTGCTGAACACATTCCTGCTGCGGGCCGGCGTCGAAGGCGTGCCCGCTGGCGAGGTCGCGTCGCGCTCAAGCATCGTCCAGAACACCATGTCGCCGCATGTGAAGATACCCGGCCATGCGAGCCGATGCCGGCGCCGTATCAGCGCGGCCGGCAGAACCGGCAGGCCGGTCCAGAGCGTCGCCACGCCTATGGTCACAAATGTCACCGAGGCCAGTTTGGTCCAGATCGGATGATGGTAGCGGGCGATCGCCATCTCGACCGTACGGGCGCCGGCCTGGGAAGGACCCACCAGCGCGCCGAGGCCGACCGCCGGCCCAGCGTGGTCGGCGCGCTGTTTACCCTGCAACGCGCGGCTATGCGGCGTGCTCGCACAAGTTAGCTCCAACTTGAGGCACGGCGTGAAGTCTCGGTGCTTGCCCCCACGATGGCGAGGTACGAAGTCAAAGGCGGTCACGCTCCGCAATCACGAGATTTGTCGATAATAAGCGATATTAGGCTGTATTCGCGACTATTCGATCGCTCTTCCATAGTGGGCGATTAGATAAAATTGGAAATGATATCCCGGATCGGAGGAGATCGAGCCATTCGGACCGGCATCAGCATGATTGAACCGCAGCCACCGTAAGTTGACAGTGATCACCAGCGGGATCGGATTTGGTACGAAGTCTTAATACGTCTCACCTAAGGTCCAACTTTGACTTCGGGAGCGCGACGTTCGACAGAAATATCTCCGCAGGTTACATTCGCCAGTCAGACAGCGCTCCGCACTCGAATGGATGTCTCTGAATGCCGGGCCTCACGCCTTCACGACCGCACCCGAGAACCTTGGGATGGATGGGCACGACAGCGCTCGCCATGGGTGGCAGCAATCAAAGCCTGTTTCTGATTGCCGCCCTTTTTGTCGGCCAGGGGAATATTCCCGGTCAAGGAAGCGCTGCTGTTCCTTTGCTCGTTGTTGGTCTGCTTCTAGGCTGGGCCGCCGCGCCGGCTTGGACCGAGTTGGTTCTCATGTGGCCAAACCGCGTCGGCGGTATCTCTGCAGCGTGCGCCGAAGCCTTCCGACCTTACAGTCCCGTTCTCTCCGCTCTGACCGGCACCTGCTATTGGTGGGGTTGGGTGCCTACCTGCGGACTGACAGCGGTTCTTTCAGCGTCTGCAATCCAGCAATGGTACCTGCCGGGCCTCCCCGTGGAGGCGGTCGCCTGCGGGCTTATCGCATTCTTTACGGCGGTCAACCTGTGTGGAATCAAGTGGGTGGTCCAACTGGCGATCCCGATCGCCACTGCCTCCGCGACGCTTGCGTTTCTCTCATCCCTCGTTCCGGTCATCAGTGGCTCGGTCGACTGGCGGCAGGCGACGGATTTTGCCCTGACCAGCCCGTTTACCGGCCTGTTCGGCGACATCACGTCGGTGATGGCGGGACTGTACCTGATCGGGTTTGCCGCACCGGCATTTGAGGCTGCAGCCTGCCATGTTGGCGAAACCATCGATCCCAACCGCAACATTCCTCTGGCGATGTGGGCCAGCGCCGCAATGGCCGGCGTCTATTTCCTGGTCCTGCCGGTTGTCTGGCTGGGTGTGCTCGGACCGGAGCCGCTCGGCACCGACCTCGCCATAGCTCTTGGGCCTACCTTTGCGCCCTTGTTGGGGAGTTTCGGCAAGGCGGCCGCCATCTGGCTCATCATGCTGAACATGTTCCATGGAACGTTGCAGCCATTGGCAGGCGCCGCGCGGACCCTTGCGCAACTGAGCGAAGACGGCCTGCTGCCGAGCTTCCTGGCCAGGCGCACCTCAACAGATTGTCCCTGGGCGGCAACGCTGCTCACAGCTGCCGCGGCAATCGGCTTCATGCTGTGCGGGTATCCGCTCTGGATGATCGCCGCGGCCAATTTTACGTACCTGATCAGCATCTGCATGCCAAACATCGCAGTCTGGCTCTTGCGCCGTGACAGTCCCGAAGCCGAGCGACCCTTCCGGGCTCCCAGGGGAACGATCATCCTTGGCGTAGGCGCGGCTGCAATATGGCTGTTGACCGCCATACTGGGATTTCAGCAATTTGGCCTTCCTACCGTCCTGTTCGGTCTGGCTTTGGCATATTCGGGTGCTGCGCTCTACGCCTGGCGCGCTATGGAGGATCGATACGCACTCGGTCTACCCTTGCTGCCACATACGCTTCACCTGAAGCTTACCGGAGCCATGCTTTTTGTGCTCGTGCTTGACGGTGCCGGCTATTTCCTGGCGATCGGCAGCGTTCCCCAAGGCGACACTTCATTGGTCGCCGCGCTGGAGGACATTTTTGTCGTTGTCGCGCTGCTGACCATCAGCGTTGGCCTGATCTTGCCGGGAATGATCACCCATTCGGCGACCGAGGTGAGCAACGCGGCAAAGCGTCTGACATCCGGAACGCTGAAGGATTTCTCTCTTGCCATGGTCGCCCTGGGGCGGGGAGACCTCGCTGCGGCCCATGCCTCCGTGAATATCATGCCGGTTACGGTAAACTCTCGTGACGAACTTGGAGAGATGGCCGAAAGCTTCAACCTGCTCCAGGACAAGGTGAGGGAAGCCGCCCACGGCCTGGACGACGCGCGCGAGAACATGAACGTAGCGCGCACCGAACTGATGGCACGGCACGAGGAAATCGCGCATCTCGCGCACCACGATCCGCTTACCGGCCTGGCGAACCGAGCCGCGCTTGCAGCACACCTGGCCACGACGCTCGAGCGCGCAAAAGCAACGCACGCCAGTTTTGCCGTCTTCAGCATCGACCTTGACCATTTTAAAGAGGCGAACGACGTTTTCGGGCACGCCGCCGGCGACGATCTGCTTTGCACCATCTCCCGGCGTCTCCAAACCGCGGCGCCTGAGGCCTTTATCGCGCGCATGGGCGGCGACGAGTTCACGGTTGTCCTGGCCATGGATCACCGGTCCGCGAGTGCCAAGGACGTTGCGGACCGTCTGTTCGAATCGGCGGCAGGCAAATTCGAAATCCGGGGCCAGCACATTTCGATCGGGGTGAGCATCGGGGCGGCGATCTATCCGAAAGACGGTGAGAATGCCGCGGCGCTGATGGCAAATGCCGACGCAGCGCTCTACCGGGCCAAGGCGGACGGCCGTCGAATGGTGCAATTCTTCGATCCTGAGATGGATAAGCGGCTAAGAGAGCGCTACGCCTTGCAGCGAGATTTGCGCTCTGCGGTCGCCCATGGCGAACTTGTGCTTCATTATCAGCCGCAAGCCAGGATGGACGGCGAAATCTTCGGCTTCGAGGCACTCGCCCGATGGCACCATCCAAAGCATGGGCTCATCTCCCCAAACGCGTTTGTCTCGCTTGCCGAACAGGATGGCACGATCGTTGAGATAGGTGAATGGACGCTCAGGCAGGCGTGCAGAGACGCGGCCTCCTGGCCCTCACCGCTGCAGATCGCCGTCAACCTCTCTCCCGTGCAATTCCGTTTCGGGGACCTGGTAGGCCTCGTTCATTCTATCCTCTACGAGACCGGCCTTGCTCCGGGGCGGCTGGAACTGGAAATCACGGAAGGGGTTCTCATCCGCGACCGGGCAACTGCCTTGTCGGTTTTGCGGAGGTTGAAGGCGTTGGGCGTCAGGGTCTCGATGGATGATTTTGGCACGGGGTATGCCTCACTGTCCTCGTTGCAGGCGTTTCCCTTCGACAAGATCAAGATCGATCGCAGTTTTGTTTCGGGTGTCGGCTCGAATGTCCAATCGGCCGCCATCGTGCGCACGATACTCAGCCTGGGGAATGCGCTGGCCTTGCCTGTCATCGCGGAGGGTGTCGAAACAGAGGACGAGCGTGCCTTCCTGATGAAGGAAGGATGTCCCGAAATCCAAGGATATCTGGTGGGGCGCCCGCATCCGATAGCGCTCTACAAAGATGTGACGAATGGGCTTTCGCCGGGATCTGCCTTCGGGGAGCCCGAGGATACCACCGCACCCCAGGCGCTTGGCGTAACGCGATAGCCCGGCGCCGACCGTCGGCGCGCTGCTCTTGCAGCATCCCGGTGAGCGAGGACTGCTGGCGGTACTGCTCGGGCTCGCCCTTATAAAGGTCGCACTGGTCGGCGCGCTGTTTGCCTTGCAGCGCGGGGCCATCCGAAGCATCCGCACGAGTTGGTGCGGGAACCAACCTGCCCTCCCGGCCAGGCGCTTAACAAACCACTTCAAACCCGGCCGTCTCGGCGCTACGCTCGCACCTATGGCCCCACCCACCCAGCCGATCACCGTCACCCGCCGCGACCAGATGTTTCCCATCCTGGGCGACACCGATATCGAGCGCATGCGCCGGTTCGGCGAGGCGAGTTCCTATGCCGCCGGCGAGCACATCGTCACCGCCGGCACCGTGGCGCCGGGGCTGATCGTCATCCTGTCGGGCACGGTCGATATCACCCAGGATGTCAGGCCCGGTCGGCGCGAGACCATCGTCACTCATGGTCCCGGCAATTTCATCGGCGAGCTGGCGCAGCTTTCCAGCCGGCCGTCGCTGGTCAATGCGGAGGCTGCCGAGCCGGTCGAGGCCTTCGTCATCCCCTCGCAGCGGCTGCGCGACCTGATGGTGCAGGAGGCAAGCCTTGGCGAGCGGATCATGCGGGCGCTGATCCTGCGCCGCGTCGGGCTCCTGGAAAGCGGCAGCAGCGGACCGATCGTCGTAGGCCCGGCCGGCAATGGCGACATGCTGCGGCTGCAGGGGTTTCTGCGCCGCAGCGGCCAGCCGCACCGCGCGCTCGATTCCGACAGCGACCCGTGCGCCAAGACGCTGATTGAGCATTTTCATGTCGACCCGCACCATCTGCCGATCGTGCTCTGCCCCAACGGCAAGCTGATGCACAATCCCGGCGAAACCGAACTTGCCCGCTGCATCGGCCTGCTGCGGCCGATCGATCCCGACATGGTCTATGACGTCGCCATTGTCGGCGCCGGGCCGGCGGGGCTGGCGGCCGCGGTCTATGCGGCATCCGAAGGGCTGTCGACCATCGTGCTCGATTGCCGCGCCTTCGGCGGCCAGGCCGGCGCCTCCGCGCGCATCGAGAACTATCTGGGTTTCCCCACCGGCATTTCCGGCATGGCGCTGATGGCGCGCGCCTACAACCAGGCGCAGAAATTCGGCGTCGAAATAGTCATCCCCGACGAGGCCAAGCTGCTCGGTGCAGCAGGCGAGGGCTACACGCTTACCGTCGGCGACGGTGAAAGCCTGCGCGCACGCACGGTGGTGATCGCCAGCGGCGCGCGCTACCGCCGCCTCGACGTCGCCAAGCTGGCCGAGTTCGAGGGCACGTCGGTGCATTACTGGGCCTCGCCGATCGAGGCGCGGCTATGCACAGGGCAAGAAGTGGCGCTGGTCGGCGCCGGCAATTCGGCGGGGCAGGCGGCGGTCTATCTCGCCAGCCAGGTCCGCAAGGTGACGATGCTGGCGCGCCGCGGCGGCCTCAGGGAAACCATGTCGCGCTATCTGGTCGAGCGTATCGAGGCGCAACCCAACATCGAGGTGCTTGGCGAGACCGAGATCGAGGCGCTGGAAGGCGAAGGCGGCAATCTCACCCAGTTGCGCTGGCGCAACCCCGGCGGCGTCGAGATGCGGCCGATCCAGCATCTCTTCCTGTTCATCGGCGCCGACCCCAACACCGATTGGCTGGCTGGGTGCGATATCGCGCTCGACGCCAGGGGTTTCGTGCGCACCGGCGCCGACATAGGGGCGGGCCAGATGGAGACCAGCCGCAGCGGCGTGTTCGCCATCGGCGACGTGCGCTCCGGCTCGGTCAAGCGGGTCGCCGCCGCCGTCGGCGAAGGCGCCCAGGTGGTGGCTGCCTTGCACGCCTATCTCGCGCGACCCGACGCAGCAGCGCCCGAACTGGCCAGGAGAGCATAATGAATGAATGCAAACACACGCGCGACATCAAGACGGTGACGCCGAGCGCGCTCGGCTGCGAGGAGTGCCTGAAGAGCGGCTCCATGTGGGTGCATCTCAGGCTCTGCCGCACCTGCGGCCATGTCGGCTGCTGCGACGACTCGCCCAACCGCCACGCCACCAAGCATTTCCACGCCACCAAGCACCCTATCATCGAAGGCTACGACCCGCCGGAAGGCTGGGCCTGGTGCTTTGTCGACGAGGCGTTCATCGACCTGGAAGGCGACGTGACGCCGCAGAACGGCCCGATCCCGAAGTTTTTCTGAGGCGGCCGACTGTCGGCCGACCGCTGCGCCTATTTCACCGAGCCAGTAACCGTGCGGTCTATGGCATTGGGATTGTGGTCGTTGCCGGCAAGTGCGGCAATGATCAGAAGACTGGCGACGACCGGGACGAACAGGATGGCCACGCGGGCCTGCACATAAAAAATGGCGCGCCATTCGCTGCGCTTTTCCGGGTTGTTGTCCATCACACTCACTCTTGCCGCCTCCCCGGGGCGGGACATAGCGGCGAAGAGTTAAGCAAAAGCTGCTGAATGTGTTAACGCGCGGCGGATTGGGATTTAATCTCGACGGTCAGCGCCGCCCCTCATTGTCATCGGTACGCATCCGGTACGCCTACCCCCGCAGCGCCTGGTCCAGGTCGGCGATCAGATCATCGCCATCCTCTATCCCCGCCGACAACCGCACCAGCGAATCCGAAATGCCGATTTCCGCGCGCTTTTCCGCCGGGATCGAGCCGTGCGTCATCAGCGCCGGGTGTTCGATCAGGCTTTCGACGCCGCCGAGGCTTTCAGCCAGCGTGAACAGTTGCGTCCGTTCGAGGAAGCGTTTGGTGCCGGCGAGGTCGCGGTCGAGGTCGACCGAGATCATGCCGCCGAAGGCATGCATCTGTTGGACGGCGATGGCGTGCTGCGGATGGCTGGCCAGGCCGGGATAGACGACGCGGCGCACATCTTTTCGCGCCTCCAGCCACTGCGCAATCTTCAGGCCGTTCGTGGAATGCCGCTCCATCCTGAGCGCCAGTGTCTTGATGCCGCGCAGCGCGAGAAAACTGTCGAAGGGACCGGAGATGGCGCCGATGGCGTTCTGCAGGAATTTCAGCTGGGCGGCGAGGTCCTTGTTGTCGCCCACGATGGCGACGCCGCCGACCATGTCGGAATGGCCGTTGAGATATTTCGTCGTCGAATGCACGACGATGTCGATGCCGAGTTCCAGCGGCCGCTGGATGTAGGGGCTGCAGAACGTGTTGTCGGCGACCGTCAATACGCCCTTGCGCCTGGCGAGTGCCGCAACGCCTTCGAGGTCGACGATGCGCAGGAGCGGATTGGTCGGGGTTTCAACCCAGAGCAGTTTTGTCTCCGGACGGATCGCTGCTTCCACCGCCGCCAGATCAGTGAAGTCCACAAAACTCACCTGCAGATTGGCCGAGCGCTTGCGCACCCGCTCCATCAGCCGGAACGAGCCGCCATAGATGTCGTCGGTTGCAACGATATGGGCGCCGCTGTCGAGCAGCTCGAGCACGGTCGAGATCGCCGCCAGGCCGGAAGCAAAGGCAAAGGCGGCCGAGCCGCTCTCGAGATCGGCCACCGCGCGCTCGAAGGCGAAGCGGGTCGGGTTTTGGCTGCGGGCGTACTCAAACCCCTTGTGCACGCCGGGCGACTGCTGGCCATAGGTCGAGGTCGCGTAGATCGGCACCATCACCGCGCCGGTCAGCGGGTCATGGCTCTGGCCGCCATGGATGGTGCGCGTGGAAAAAGCCAGGCGGTTCTTGCCCGATGGGGATGTTTCAGCAGTCATCGTGCGCGCCTCAAATGGTTGATCAGGTCGATACGGGTTATCAGGCCGACGAACTCGTCGCCATCGAAGATGATGGCGACCTCGTTGCGGTCGAACACCGGCAGCAGCGCATCCAGCGTCTGGCTGGCCTGCAGCGTGTGCAGATTGGAGGTCATGGCGGTGCGCACCGGGGCGTTGAAGCGGTCCCAGCGGCCGTCATAGGGGCCGTCGACCTTGGCCAATATATCGCCCTCATCGATAATGCCGACCAGCTTGCCATTGTCCAGCACCGGCAGCTGCGAGACATCGGAGCGGCGCATGCGGCCATAGGCGTTGAGCAGGCTTTCGTCGGGGCCGACATAAACGGTGTCGCCGGTGCGGTGCGAGCGCATGACGAGGTCGCGCAGATCGCCATGCTGTTCCTGTTCGGCCAGCCCCTGCTCGGCCAGCCAGAAATCGTCGAACACCTTGGACAGATATTTGTTGCCGCTGTCGCAGACGAAGGTGACGACGCGTTTTGCTGTCGTCTGCTCGCGGCAATAGCGAAGCGCGGCCGACAGCAGCGTGCCGGAAGACGAGCCGGCGAGAATGCCTTCCTTCGAAAGCAGGTCCCGCACGGCCAGCATGCTCTGCTTGTCTGGGATGGAATAGGCTTTCCTGACCAGCGACAGATCGGCATTGGGCGGCACAAAATCCTCGCCGATGCCTTCGACGGTCCAGCTGCCGGCCTCTTCCATCTTGCCGGTCTTGATCAGCGGCGCCAGCACCGATCCGACGGGATCGGCCAGCACCATTTCGGTCTTCGGCGATGTTCTGGCGAAGTAGCGGCCAAGCCCGGTCAGCGTACCGCCGGAGCCGACGCCGACGACCACGGCGTCGAGGTCGCCATCGAGCTGGGCAAGGATTTCCGGTCCGGTGGTGGTCTCATGCGCCTCGGGGTTGGCCGGGTTGGCGAACTGGTTGGCGTAGAAGGCGCCGGGCGTTTCCGATGCGATCTTCTCGGCCATGTCCTGGTAATATTCGGCATGGCCCTTGCCGACATCGGAGCGGGTCATGCGCACTTCGGCGCCGAGCGCGCGCAGATGCTGGATCTTTTCGCGCGACATCTTGTCGGGCACGACGAGGATGATGCGGTAGCCCTTGGGGATGCCGACCTGGGCGAGGCCGAGGCCGGTATTCCCGGCGGTCGCCTCGACGATGGTGCCGCCGCGCTTCAGCTTGCCTTCCTTCTCGGCCGCGGCAATCATCGACAGCGCAATGCGGTCCTTGATCGAGCCGCCGGGATTCTGGCTTTCGAGCTTGATGAACAGCCGGCACTTGCCGGTGTCGAATTTGGTCAGTTCGACCACCGGCGTCTGGCCGATGAGGTCGAGCACCGAGGCGTAGGGCGGACGCAGGCGGGATAACGCGCCGTCCGAACTGCCTGGCGCAGCTTTTCCGTGCTCGCTCATATCGATGTGCTCCCTTGGACAAGCGACCGCCTCGGGGGCAGAGCGGCAGCGTAGCTTCTTTTCCGGCCGTTTGCAGTCGGAAAGAAGGTAGATCGTGCCAATCAACCGGCGAGAGGGGGAATGGAATTCCAGTTTGACGCCGGCTTTGGACTCAAGCCAAACACCCTCCGTAGCCATCCTTCCCACCCCCCTCTGAGGGGCGTGCTATCCCGCCGACGTCAACAGCTTTACCCCAGCAGCTGCTTGCTCAGCCTAGCGCATTGCACGCGGATGTCGGGGATGGCGTCGATCTCGAAGAAGGTGCCGCGGGTCAGCGGCCCGACGGCGAGGATCTTGGCCGATGCGGTGCCGTCGCCGGCGATGATTTCGCATTTGGCTGTGACATCGAGACCAAGCCGCAGCGGGTCGGGCCGCGCCAGGCCTCGGTCGACCAGCGAACGCACGACGCTGTTCGACGTCGTCGAGATGTCGCGGGCGATGCCGGTGCAATCATAGATGCGGGCGACCTGCAGCGTTTCCAGCGCCTTTGTGTGGCGAGACTGGATGCCGACGGTGAATCCATCGCCAGCCTCGATGCCGTCGACACGGCCGGCGACCGGGCGGATGCGGCCGGTGCGCACCGCTTCGGTGACGCGGGCATGCACCTCGGGCGCCAGCCGATGGCGATGGATGTCCCACCAGGCCTTGGTGTGCTCAACGAAGCGGCGCTTGGCAGAGGACGGCCAGTTCTGCCAGATCTTCTGATTGAAGGGTCGCAGCCCATCGACGACGTCGCGCCAGTCGATGCCGGCCTTCTGGTTTTCGCGGATCAGGTCGCGAAACCAGCCGACCAAATAGGAGAGCTGCGTGCCAAGCGGAATGTCGGCGACGTCGAGCTTGATCGGGTTGCCCTTGCGGTGCGGCGACGGCAGCAGGCCGCGCCGCGACACGGCGACGATCTCGCCGCGATGGCCGCGCTGCTCGAGCGACAGGAAGGCATCGACCATGCTGAGCCCGGTGCCCAGCACCAGCACGCGGGCTTCAGGATCGAGCGCGGTGTCGGCCTCGGTGCCCATACGGATGGCGTGGCCCTGGCCGGCGCCGGGCTGCTCGTCATGGCCGGTGGCAAGCACCGCCAGATGCGCGACGACGCTGGTGCCGTTGGCCAGCACCACTTCGACACCGGACGATGTCGGCGAGATCGACAGGCTTTCCTCGCGAATCAGCCTGAGACGGCCGGTTTCCTTTTCGCGCGCTTCGAGCTCGTCGAGCACTTCCTTGAGGTAGCGGGCATAGACGCTGCGCGGTGCATAGAAGGGTGTCTGCGGCGTCTGTTCCTGGCTTATCAGGCCGCGCCCCTGCAACCAGCGCCAGAAATTCAGGGGATCGTCGGCATAGGCGCTCATCCCCGCAGCGCTGACATTCAGCACGTGCGCCGACAAAAGCGTCGAATAGGCGATGCCCTGGCCGAAATGCGGACGCTTTTCGATCAGCGTGACGCGAAGGTCCGGGTTGGGCGACTTCAGCAGATGCGCGGCCAACACGACGCCGCTGGCGCCGCCACCGACGATGATGATCGAGCTGCGGATGATCGAATTGGCGCGCGCGACGCTCATGCGAGCACGCTCAGGATCAGGCGGGGACCTTTTGCGCCGGCGCAAGCTCGTCGATGTCCCTCGCGACCGGAAGGTCGTCGAGGACGATGTCGCGCATCTCGGCCAGCGTGCGCTGGTCGAGCACCTCGGCGATCGCCTGCCGGACCTCGAGCATCAGATGTCGGACTTGGCATGTCGCCTCATTGCAGTCTTCACAGCGCTGATACTGAGTGCGGCTGGCGCAGGGGATGGGCGCCAGCGGTCCGTCGAGGACGCGCACGACATGGCCGACCTTGATCTCGTCGGCCGGGCGCGCCAAGCGATAGCCGCCATCCTTGCCCTTGCGGCTCTGGACGAAACCGGCATTGCGCAATTCGCCCAGAATGGCGTCGAGGAATTTCTTCGGAATGTTGTTGCCGCTGGCGATGTCGCCGACAAAGGCGAGCTGTCCCGTCGGCAGTTGCGCCAGATGGACCAGCGCCTTGAGGCCGTACTTGCCTTTTTTGGTGAGCATAGACCGAATGTTTCTCTGTCAGGCGATGGCCCAAAACCATCGGTTGCGAAACGCCTGACGTGCCTCCCCGCCGCGTGCAAGCTGCTTCGACACATAAATTCTACTGACATGATATACAAGCCGAGAAACCTTGATTTTGCTTCGTTTTCACGCCGCAGGGGCCACTTTAGCAAGGCTTTGTGCCGTTACGGTCACAGCCAGCCGCGAGCGATTGCGGCGATGAACGGCGGCTCCTGCTCCCAATGTCGATAAGATTACTATACTTACCCTCGAACACGCGGAACGTGTTTTCAAATCAACCGTCTTTTACAGCATGGATTTGCGCCATTTGGGGCTTTGCCGGGAATTTTGGGTCGCAGCCCGCGGATCGGCGAACATGACTCCCGACAACTCGGGCGCCGCCCTGCGCCCGATATCAGGACGCCGCCTTGCCGCTCTGAGACCGGGCGGCCTTGGCGGCCACCGGCACGCCGCTTGACCGCAGCATCCAGCGGTGGCCGTCGCTGCGGAAGTCGGTGAGGCTCAACGGCTCGACATCGATCCTGCGGCAGGCCGCAAGCGGCGCGCCGAGCACCAAATCAGGCCTCTTCCGTAGCGAGGGTTGGCAGGACCACCAACTCTTCAGCACCTTTGGGGCGCCGTTTGCGTTTGTGCACGGTCCGACACGGGCCGGTCACCGCGCCCGCATCAGCCGTTGGTTTTTTTCTAACAAGTGCTTTTTCCTTGGAACGATTTAACTCTACAAGAATGATAGAATTAGCTGACTATGAACAGGCATCCGGTTTTTCTCATTTTTCATGGAGCCTTTCATGTCCAGCATTTCGCGACGCATTGTCCTCCTGTCGTCGGCAGCTTTGGCGGGTGCGGCCTTCCTCGGCCCGGCCCAGGCGCAGGACCTCAACATCACCATTGGCTACCAAACGGTGGTCGAACCTTCGAAAGTAGCACAGGCCGACGGCGCCTATGAAAAGGCGACCAAGGCAACGATCGACTGGCGTAAGTTCGATTCCGGTGCCGATGTCATCGCCGCCGTCGCATCCGGTTCGGTCGATATCGGCTATGTCGGCTCGAGTCCGCTGGCCGCGGCCGCCAGCCGCGAACTGCCGATCCAGACCATCTTTGTCGTCGGCCTGATCGGCCAGTCCGAGGCGCTGGTCGCCCGCAATGGATCCGGCATCGAGAAGATCGCCGACCTCGCCGGCAAGAAGGTGGCGGTGCCGTTCGTGTCGACCACGCATTACAGCCTGCTTGCCGCGCTGAAGCACGAAAACGTCGACCCGAAGTCGGTCGAAATCCTTAATCTCAGGCCACCGGAAATAGCCGCCGCGTTCGCTCGCGGCGACATAGACGCGGCCTATGTCTGGGATCCGGCGCTCGGCCAGATCAAGACGACAGGCAAGGTGGTGCTGGATTCCTCGCAGGTTGCCGCCTGGGGCGCGCCGACCTTCGACGCCTGGATCGTGCGCACCGACTTCGCCGAAAAGAACCCGGACGCCGTGCGCGATTTCGTCAAGGTGACCGGCGAATCCTATGCCCAGTTCCTGGCCAAGCCCGAGGCATGGTCGGTTTCGTCGCCGGAAGCGGCCAAGATCGCCAAGATCACCGGCGCCAAACTGGAAGAGGTGCCGCAGCTCCTCAAGGGTTACGTCTTCCCGACATTGGAGGAGCAGGCTTCCGACAAATTCCTCGGCGGCGGCACGGTCAAGGCGATGGAGGCAGCTTCGGCCTTCCTCAAGGAGCAGGGCAAGATCGACGCCGTGCTGCCCGACTATTCGAAATACGTGTCGTCGAAATACGTGACCGAGGCTCTGGCCTCGAACTGATCTTCAGTTTTACGCAATTCCGGACGGAAAACCGCTTCACACTTTTCCTGGAATTGCTCTGAACACGCGCGGTTTCCTCTTCCCTGACGCCGCGTGCTGCCTGTCCCGGATCCGCTTAACGAGGGCCGGGGCAGGCTGATTTTCTTCCGGAGCCCCTTTTCATGCCGCATCTCGTACTCGACCCGCATCTCGTACTCGACAAGGCCTCGGTTCACTATGACGGCCAAGCAGCGCCGGCGGTCGACCGAGTTTCCATCGATGTCGCCAAGGGCGATTTCGTCGTGCTGGTCGGCCGCTCCGGCTGCGGCAAGACCTCGCTGCTCAATGTCGCCGCCGGCCTGGTCGAACCCGCGCGCGGGGTCGCCACGATCGGCGGCAGACCGATCACCGGCCCAGGCTCCGACCGGGCGGTCGTGTTCCAGAACGATGCGCTGTTTCCCTGGCTGACGGCTCGTGAAAACGTCGGCTTTGCGCTCAGGCTGCGCGGCGTGCCGCAAGCCGAGCGGGCGCGCCGCGCCGACCAGTTGCTGGCGCTGGTCAAGCTTGACGGCGTCGGCGACAAACGCATCTGGGAATTGTCCGGCGGCATGCGCCAGCGCGTCGGCCTCGCCCGAGCGCTCGCGGCCGAGCCGGAATTCCTGCTGCTCGACGAACCGCTCGGCGCACTCGATGCGCTGACGCGCGAGCGCATGCAGACGACGCTGCTCGACCTGTGGACCGCAAGCCGGGTCGGCGTGCTGATGGTCACGCATGGCATCGAGGAGGCGCTGGTGCTGGCCACAAGCATCGTCGTTTTGGCGCCCGGACCGGGCCGCGTGGTGCGGACATTCGAGACCGGTTTCAGCCGGCGCTATGCCGCAGGCGAGCCGATCCGCACCATCAAGGCCGATCCGGCCTTTGCCGCGGCGCGCGGCGAGCTGACCGATGCGATCTTCGAAGGAGAGGTGGCATGAGCGTCACCTCCTACAGCGAGCGGCCGGCCACCGGGACCGGCGAGGCCGATGCCATTTCGGTGCCGTGGTCGCGGCCGGTGCGGAAGCGGCGCGGGGTTTCCTCGCGGGCGATCAGCGCCGTCACCATCCTGGTCGTGCTGGCGGCATGGGCGCTGTCTGCGCGCCTGCAACTGGTGTCGCCGGTGTTCCTGCCGTCGCCCGCCGCCGTGTGGACCAAGTTCATCGTGGTGATCAAGGACGGCTTCGTCGACGCGACTTTGCTGCAGCATATCGTCGCCAGCCTCGGCCGCGTGTTCGCGGCGCTGCTCGCGGCCATCGTCATCGGCGTTCCGGTTGGGCTGGCTATCGGCATTTCGACGGTCGGGCGCGGCATCTTCGATCCCTTGCTCGAATTTTTGCGGCCGATCCCGCCGCTCGCCTATCTGCCGCTGGTCATCATCTGGTTCGGCATCGGCGAGCCGTCAAAGATCCTGGTGATCGCCATTGCCATGCTGGCGCCGGTGGCGCTGTCGACGGCCTCGGGCGTGCGCGGTGTCTCAAAGGAGCGCATCGATGCGGCGCGTTCGCTTGGTGCGACGCAGCGCCAAGTGGTGCGCCATGTCATCCTGCCCAGCGCGCTGCCGTCGATCCTCACCGGCCTGCGCATCGCGCTCGGCGCCGGCTGGTCGACGCTGGTTGCAGCCGAGCTGGTGGCGGCAACGCGCGGCCTCGGCTTCATGATCCAGTCGGCCGCCCAGTTCCTGGTCACCGATGTCGTGGTGATGGGAATAGTGGTGATCGCGACAATAGCCTTCGTGCTGGAATTCATCATCCGCCGAATCGAGCGTCAGCTGGTTCCGTGGGCGGGAAAGGAATGACAACAAGTTCTGCCGGTTTGACCGGCTGCTTCCCTTCGCAGCACGGCGACCGCCGACCCCGGAACAGAAGGAGTGATGTCATGACCCAGTCCACCGCGGTGCTGTTCGCCCATCTCGGCAACTGGCTGCTCGCCTGGCGGGAGAACTCGTCGTCGCAGCCGCAGCCGAAATCGCCGGCCCCCGTGCAACTCGACGCCGAACGCGACCGCCTGCCGCCGCGCGACGAGGGATTTTACTGGGCCTGGCAGTATTGGTCGCAGTGAGGTGATGGAGATTAGCGCCAGCCTTCGCGATTTCGTCATCCTAGGGCGAAGCAAGGAGCGAAGCGACGCGGCGCAGACCCTAGGATCCATGCCGAGACGCTGATGCTACGCTCCAGGGGAGCAACAAACCGGGCGCCTACCACCCGGTTCCGCGAAACAGCTCAAACCACTCCGGATTGGCCTTCTCTATCAGTTCGATCTTCCACTGTCTCGGCCATCGCTTCAGCGACTTCTCGCGTTGAATGGCATCGGTGATGTCGAAGAATTCCTCATACCAGACCAGCCGTTGAACACCATAGCGGCTGGTGAAGCCTGCGCCCTGGCCGGATTTGTGTTCAGGCATGCGGCGGGAGAGATCGTTGGTGACGCCGATGTAGATCGTGCCGCGTTTTTGGCTTGCAGTCATGTAGACGTCGCCGGTCATGGTTTCAGGGTATCGAGCCTCGGTTCGCGCACAAGCGACATTCTGATCCGTTCCACTCTACGGCAAACGTCACGGCATGGATCCCTAGGGTCTGCGCCGCGTCGCTTCGCTCCTTGCTTCGCCCTAGGATGACGAGTGCTGGGATCTGAAGAAAATATTTCCACGTCAAGCAGCCAACTCGCAAAATCGTTTCTCTACTAAATTTATAGACCTACCTAGCCTTGTCTCTCATCCACGGCAGGGAGCCCTTCCCGGCGCCGGTTCGCAGCGAAGGAAGAGGGATCATGTTCAGCCTGACCAGACGCGTTTTCGGCCTTGGCCTTTTGGCGGCGGGCATTGCTGCCTCGCTCAGTGCCTCGGCGCAAGAGTTGAAGCAGCTCAACATCGGCTATCAGAAGACCGGCCTGCCGGTCATCGCCCGGCAGCAGCAGGTGATCGAGAAGGCGCTGAGCGACAAGGGTGTCGCGGTGAAATGGGTCGAATTCACCGCCGGCCCGCCGTTGGTCGAGGCGCTCAATGTCGGCGCCATCGATGTCGGCTGGACCGGCGACGCACCGCCAATCTTCGGCCAGTCGGCCGGCGCCAACATCGTCTATGCGGCGGCACTGCCGGCCAATGGCGACGGCGAAGCGATCTTCGTCAAGCCGGCATCGCCGATCCAGTCGCTCGCCGGCCTCAAGGGAAAGCGCATCGGCGTCGGCAAAGGCACCAGCGCGCACAATCTGCTGGTCGCGGCGCTCGAAAAAGCAAACATCCCCTTCGACCAGATCACCCCGGTCTATCTCAGCCCGGCCGATGCCGCGGCGGCTTTCGCCAGCGACCAGATCGATGCTTGGGCGGTCTGGGACCCGTTCTACGCCATCGCCGAGACGCGCTACCAGCCGCGCGTGCTGGCGCGCTCCAGCGAGGTGCTGAAGGTGAACACCTATTTCCTCGCCAACAAGGATTTTGCCAAGGCGCATCCGGAGACGATCACCACGACGATAGCGGCGCTCGGCGTGGCGGCGAAATGGGCGGACCAGAATCGCGACAAGGTCGCCGCCGCCCTGCATGAGGTGACCGGCGTGCCGCTCGACGCGCAGACCATCGCCGCCAATCGCACCAAATTCGGCATCTTCCCGATCACCGACGAGATCATCGCCGGCCAGCAGGCGACCGCCGATCGCTTCTACAAGCTCAAACTGATCCCGAATGCGGTGCGCATCTCCGACGCCGTGTGGACCGCACCGGGCAATTGAACTTTCACGTGCGGCGCCGGGCGGAAAACGCCCGGCGCCTTTTTGCCGTTTCCGCTTCAGGGATTTCGCCATGACCGCTCCAGCCAATCCGCAAGCCAGCCCGCTCGATTTCTTCTGGTTCATTCCAACGCATGGCGACGGCTCCTATCTCGGCTCCGAACAGCAGCAGCGGCCGCCGGAGTTCGCTTCCTTCAAGGAGATCGCACAGGCCGTCGACCGGCTCGGCTTTCCCGGCGTGCTTTTGCCGACCGGGCAGAATTGCGAGGATTCCTGGATCACCGCCTCCGGCCTTGCAGCGCTGACAGAAAAGCTAAAATTCCTGGTGGCGCTACGGCCCGGCGTGACGTTGCCGACCTTCGCGGCGCGCCAGACGGCGGCGCTCGACCGGCTGAGCAATGGCCGCCTGCTGCTCAATGTCGTGGTCGGCGGCAACCCGACCGAGCTTGCCGGCGATGGCGTGTTCCTGCCGCATGATGAGCGCTATGCGCAAGCGCAAGAGTTCCTGACCATCTGGCGCGCGCTGGTGTCGGGCGAGAGCGTCAACTTCAACGGCAAATATTACCGCGTCGACAATGGCCGCCTTGACCTTCTGCCGCAACAGGAGCGGCCGCCGCTCTATTTCGGCGGCTCGTCCGATGCCGGCCAGGAGCTCGCCGCCGATCTCGTCGATATGTACCTGACCTGGGGCGAGCCGCCGGCGCAGGTGGCGGAAAAACTCAGCGCGGCGCGCAAAAAGGCTGAACGGCGCGGCCGCAAACTGCGTTTCGGCATCAGGCTTCATTTCATCGTGCGCGAGACCGAGGAAGAGGCCTGGCGCGCCGCCGACCGGCTGATCAGCCACGTCACCGATGCCCAGATCGAAAATGCCCAGGCCCGCTTCACCAGGGAGATGGACTCTGTGGGACAGCGGCGCATGGCCGAACTGCATGGCGGCCGCCGCGACAGGCTGGTGGTTTCGCCCAATCTGTGGGCCGGCGTCGGCCTGGTGCGCGGCGGCGCCGGCACAGCTTTGGTCGGCTCGCCCGAGCAGATCGTCGAGCGCATCCGCGAGTATCAGGCGATCGGCATCGACACCATCATCGGCTCCGGCTACCCGCATCTCGAGGAAGCCTACCGCGTCGCCGAGCTTCTGTTCCCGCGTCTCGGCCTGGGCACCAGGCGGGCACGGGCGCATGAGAACATCGCCAATGAATTCGCCGTCGGCTTCCACGGCGCCAACCGCCTTCAGGCGTCGTCATGAGCCTGGCTCAACGGGTCAAACAGAACGGCATCGGCTGGCTGCTGCCGGCGTTGGTCATAATTGGCTGGGAAGCCGCCAGCCGCGCCGGCGTGATGCCGGCCAATGTACTGCCGGCGCCGAGCGCGGTGGCCGAGGCCTTCTGGCGGCTGACGCTGTCGGGCGAGCTGATACAGAACATCGGCGTCAGCACGCTGCGCGCGCTGGCCGGCTTTGCCATCGGCGGCTCGATCGGCTTTGCACTCGGCCTTGCCAACGGGCTGTCGGCGCTCAGCCGCGGCCTGACCGACACGACGCTGCAGATGATCCGCAACATCCCGCATCTGGCGCTGATCCCGCTGGTCATCCTGTGGTTCGGCATCGACGAGGAAGCAAAACTGTTCCTGGTGGCGCTCGGCGTGTTCTTCCCGATCTACGTCAACACGCTGCTCGGCATCCAGAGCGTCGACCCGCATCTGGTCGAGATGGGCCGGGTCTACGGCATGGACCGCCGCGCGTTGTTTTTTCAGGTGATCCTGCCCGGCGCGCTGCCGGCGATCTTCGTCGGCCTGCGCTATGCGCTGGGCATCATGTGGCTGACGCTGATCGTTGCCGAAACCATCTCGGCCAGTTCCGGCCTCGGCTACATGGCCATGCAGGCACGCGAATTCCTGCTGATCGATGTGGTCGTGCTGTCGATCCTGATCTATGCGCTGCTCGGCAAGCTTGCCGACAGCTTCGCCCGCCTGCTCGAGCGGCTGTCGCTCGGCTGGCATCCCGCCTTCCAGAACGCCTGAGGGTTCGATGCCAACCGCCAGCCTGACCGCCATCCGTTCCTTCGTCGCCGCGCCGGAACCGTCACGGCCGGAGGAGGCCGTCGAAAGGCAGCGCGCCTTTGCCTTCAAGGGCGTGGAAAAGCGCTTTGGCGACAAGGTCGTGCTCGACGGCATCGATCTCGACGTGCCGGTCGGGCAGTTCGTTGCCGTCATCGGCAAGAGCGGCTGCGGCAAGAGCACGCTTTTGCGGCTGCTGGCCGGGCTCGACCGGCCGACGGCAGGATCGCTGACATTCGGGCCGGAAGCCAAGGCCGGCGCTGGCGAAGAGAGCCGCTTCATGTTCCAGGAGCCGCGGCTGTTGCCCTGGGCCAGCGTGGTGAAAAACGTCGAGGTCGGGCTGACCGGGCTTGCCACCGGTGCGGAAGCCAGGCGGCGCGCGCTCGCCATCCTGGGTGAAGTCGGCCTCGCCGACCGCGCCGACGAATGGCCCTCGGTGCTGTCGGGCGGCCAGAAGCAGCGCGTGGCGCTGGCGCGCGCCCTGATCGGCCAGCCTCGGATCCTGGCGCTCGACGAGCCGCTCGGCGCGCTCGATGCGCTGACCCGCATCGAAATGCAGCAGCTTCTGGAACGCATCTGGCTGGAGCAAAAATTCACCGCCGTGCTGGTCACGCATGACGTCGCCGAGGCGGTTGCGCTCGCCGACCGGGTGGTGGTGATCGACGAGGGCCGCATCGCGCTCGATCTCGACGTGTCGGTGGCGCGGCCGCGCCGGCGTGGTTCCGTCGAGCTTGCCAGGCTGGAGGGCAGGATTCTGGATCAGCTGTTCGGGTAGTGCTGTCGCGGGCAGGGCATTCTATCCGAACCGGATAGATAGGTAACAGAATGGACCGGCAATATGGGGTGGCTGTTTTCTTGCTCGCCGGGTTGGCTCTGTTTGCGACTGCGGGTTTGACCAGCGCCTTCCCCCACTCCGTCACCGCTTCGCGGCGCCACCTCTCCCCCCTCCGGAGGGAGAGGAAGGGAGCCAGCCCGCATAAGTTCGCGCCCTTGCATAGGCTCGCGCCTTTCCTCTCCCCCGTCGATCGGGGGAGAGGTGTCGAGCGAAGCTCGACGGAGTGGGAGTCGATCTGTGGCGGTCGACTTTCGTCGCAACTCACCCCCGCGAACGGCTCGCCCATACCAGCCCGGCGAAACCGACCAGCATGGTCACGATACCGATATAGAGCCATTGCGACTGGCCGGTCATGAAGCTGCCGCCGACCACGCCAATGCCTTGCAGCGACCACAGCGCGCCGATGGCCAGTACGATCAGAGCCAGCAGATATTTGAACAGTCTCATCGTTGGAATCCCTTTTCAAAGTCGATCGTCAACTGCGCCATGACCGTGATGACAGAGCGAAAGGACGGCGCCCAATCGCGCTCTCTTCTACTTGTACTATAACGTCCTGCCTTGCTCACGGAATCTGTGAAACAGCTCGCAATATCGCCGGCGATACGGCCGCGCCACACGAAAGATGCCTGACAAACTGTTTCCCAGCGACTCCAAACGTGTGCCGGTGCCACGGAACTGCCCGATGCTTGCCGCATTTCCCGCCTTATTCGGCACTTAACGGCTGGGGTCTGTCGAAAACGGAGCCAATCCCCCCAACATGAAGAAAACAAACCAGACCGCGCTTGTCGCGGTAACGATCGCGGCTGGCCTAATGGTCGGTGCATCCGCCTCCTCCGCCGCTGGCCAGTGCGGCCGCGCCTCCTGGTACGCACTGCATTCCAGGACCGCCAATGGCGAACGCATGAACCCGTCGGCGCTGACCGCCGCGCACCGCAGCCTGCCTTTCGGCACCAAGTTGAAAGTGACCAACCAGAATAATGGCCGCAGCGTCATCGTGCGCATCAACGACCGCGGCCCGTTCATCAAAGGGCGCGTGCTCGATCTGTCCAAGGGCGCCGCCGGCCAACTCGGCTTCATCGGCTCGGGCCATACCTCGGTGTGCATGGCGCGCGTCTAGATCTGTCCAAGTCCGGCCCGATCGGGCCGGACGCATCCTGCCCCGTTGTCCAACAGCCTTGCATTTTGCAGTGCACATTCAGCCGGCTCCAGCCGCCCACGCGGTTTCTCAAGGCCTTGGACGAAAGACTGGCATATGTCACGCCACGTGACGTATTGCATCGCAGCAATATCTTGTTAACCTCCGCGCGAGACATTCAAGGCTCGGCGCTGTCCGTCGTCCCTTCGGTCACGGCAGCTGCGGAGTACCTGATGTTCTACCAGCTCTACGAAATGAACCATGCCGCCCTGCAGCCCGCGCGGCTTTATGCCGATGCAGTGCGGCTGTTCTACACCAACCCGCTCAATCCGTTTTCGCATACGCCGTGGGGCCGCTCGGTCGCTGCCACCGCCGAACTGTTCGAGCGCACGACGCGCCGCTACAGCAAGCCGCATTTCGGCCTGAGCAAGACCGTGGTCGACTGGAAAAGCGTCGAGGTCAGCGAAAAGACGGTGTGGTCGCGGCCGTTCTGCAATCTCACCCGCTTCGAGCGGTCGGTGCCCGCCGGGCGCAAGGCCGACCCCAAGCTTCTCATCGTGGCGCCGATGTCGGGCCATTATGCGACGCTGCTGCGCGGCACGGTCGAGGCGATGCTGCCCTATGCCGACGTGCACATCACCGACTGGGTCGATGCCCGCATGGTGCCGGTGACCGACGGCCATTTCGACCTCGACGATTATATCGACTACATCATCGACATGCTGCATGCGCTGGGGCCGGACACCCATGTGATGGCGGTGTGCCAGCCTTCGGTGCCGGTGCTGGCGGCGGTGGCGCTGATGGAAAAGCGCGGCGATCCCTTCGTGCCCTCGACCATGACGTTGATGGGCGGGCCGATCGACACCCGCCGCAATCCGACCGCGGTCAATCTTCTGGCCAAGGAAAAGGGCATCGACTGGTTCCGCGACAACGTCATCATGCACGCGCCCTGGCCGGTGCCGGGCTTCGGCCGCGAAGTCTATCCGGGCTTCCTGCAGTTGTCGGGCTTCATGAGCATGAACCTCGACCGGCACATCACCGCCCACAAGGACTTCTTCATGCACCTGGTCAAGCATGACGGCGACAATGCCGAGAAGCACCGCGATTTCTACGACGAATATCTGGCGGTGATGGACCTGACGGCGGAATTCTATCTGCAGACCGTCGACACGGTGTTCGTGCGCCATGCGCTGCCCAAGGGCGAGATGACGCATCGCGGCGAGGTGGTCGACACCAAGGCGATCCGCAATGTCGCGCTGTTCACGGTCGAAGGCGAGAACGACGACATTTCCGGTCTCGGCCAGACCCAGGCCGCCCACGATCTCTGCCCCAACATCCCGGCTGACCGGCATGCGCATTACATGCAGCCGGCCGTCGGCCATTACGGCGTCTTCAACGGGTCGCGATTCCGCTCGGAAATCGTGCCGCGCATCGTCGATTTCATCACCAGCTACGGCCGCCAAACACGCGTAGCGGTGAAACCCAAGCTGGTCCGCTCCGCCAAAGGCTGAGGCTCGATCCGGCTGCAGCGTGCATTGCCCGCAAAAGCGGGGCGATTTTGCGCGCCACAGGCGTTCTGTTGCACAATAGACGCTGTTGGGCGGGCGCGGGTAACCATGCCGAAGAATCTGGCTCCCCCGATAATTGACACGGAGTGTAAATCCCCTTTAACCTTTCGTTAAGAACAAGGGCGAACGGGGACAATGACTTCCTCACCGATGGCACGGACGCTGCGCTTGTGGGCGGCAGCAGGGCTGGCGATCTCTGTGTGCTGGGCAGTGCCGGCACTTGCAGGCGGCGCCATGGCGACGGGCGGCATGACCTCGCAGCCGATCGGCCACTATGATTTCTGTAAAACCCAGCCCGGCGAATGCTCGATCCGGCCGAGCAACCTCAACCCCGCCGCGATGACCGACGCCTTCATGCGCAAGCTGATCAACGTGACGTCAAGGGTCAACGCCGCCGTCAAGCCGATGAGCGACTACGACATCTATGGCAAGGACGAGGTCTGGGCCTATCCCGACAAGGGCGTCGGCGATTGCGAAGACTATGTGCTGGAAAAGCGCCGCCAGCTCTCGCGCTCTGGCGTGTCGCTGGCCGATCTCTTGATCACCGTCGTGCGCAAGCCGGACGGCGAAGGCCATGCCGTGCTGACCGTGCGCACCGACAAGGGCGACTACGTCCTCGACAATCTGACCGACAAGGTGAAGATCTGGGACGCCACCGGCTATCGCTTCCTCAAGCGGCAGGCCATCGACAACACCGGCCGCTGGGTCTCGATCCGCGGCGGCCAGCAGGTACTGGTCGGCGCGGTTCAGTAAATAAGGACGATGCATGTGAGCGCGTCGCTGCGAACAGCTTCGTCGGAAGCCCGCGGCTAATAACTTTCACGAGATAACCGCAAGTCGGCGCTGCCCCTCATTGCCCTGCCGGGCATTTCTCCCCGTATATGACGGGGAGAAAGATGCTGCCATCGGTGATTTCGCCAATCGTCAACGTTGCAAAATAGTCGCCGGCAGGCGGATGAGGGCAGCGCTGCCCTCGAAATCTTATCTCTCGAAACGCCTCCTCAAAAAATTTCGCTACCTGCGTGAACCAAACCGTCTCCAGCGGCGACACACAGCCGTAAACAGAAACCCAACCATGGAGACTTCAAATGACTGCTTTCCTGCGTAATGCTTTCCTCGCCGCCATCGCGGTATCGTCCCTGGCCGGATCCGCTATGGCCGACCAGACCGGCTGCGCCAAGAACAACCAGTGGGGCAATCGCTGTTGCGATCTCACCTCGGACTGCCTGGGTGGCGGTCGCGGCGGCGATCATGACAGCAATGGCGGCCGTGGCGGCCAGGCCGGCGCGAAGTAATCTCGCTATATGCCCGCTGGCTAACGGCCGGCGGGCATCGCCTTCAGGATGAAATGCCGGCGCTATTGATGAGCATTCGTGGCCTTGGCGCCGCCCTACTTACGCCGCTCCAGTGCGGCCCGGATCGAGCCGGTGATGCGGGCAAGCTCGGCTTCGTCCAGCTTCTCGATGTTTTCGGCCAGGAGATTGGCCAACTCGGTGGCGGCAGGACTGAGGCCGGACGTATCGAGTCTCACCCGCGGATGTGAGGCCTCGGCCAGACGCGCCAGCTCTTCGGCATCGTCCCAGATGACGTTGAAATAGCCGATGATCTTCTGGATCAGCGTCCAGGTCGGCGCGCCGCGGCGGCCATGTTCCAGCGCCGACAAATAGGCGGCGCTGACTCCGATCGCCTGCGCCATGTCCTTCTGGCGCAAGCCGCGCTCGGCTCGAAGCGCCCGCAGTTTTTCGCCGAACGGCGTCATCAGCGGGTTCGCCTGAGTCGAACGTAGAGCGCGCCCGAACCGCCGTGGTTGCGGGCGGCGTGATCGTGGCTGGAGACCAGCGGCCGGAAGGCAGGCGTCGACAGCCAGGCAGGCACGGCGCGCCGCAAGACGCCGTCGCCGCCCGACGACGACCCCTTTCCCGTAATGACGAGGACATAGCGGATGCCGCCGGCATGGGCCCGGTGCAGGAACGAAAACAGCAGCGAATAGGCCTCGTCCTGGGTCATGCCATGCAGATCGACGCGGCCTTCGATCGGCAGCCGGCCCTTCTTCAGCTTGTCCAATGTCGGCTCGTCCAGCGCGTGCGATACATGCTGCGCCTTCGGCTTGGCGGCGAGGACCGGACCGACAGCGACCGGCGTCTGTGCCGGCTTGGGGTCGACGACGATGTCGGGAATCTCGACCGCGGTCCGGCCCTTCAGCGGTCGGGCGGTGCGCGCCACCAGGTTCCACAGCACCCGGTCGTCTTCGTTGAGTTTATCGGGGCGCTTGCTCATCGATTCGATTCCGAAACGAGAGCGCGTGGAACCAAGGCATAGAAATCGGCCGCATTGCGAACGACGCCGGCGATCTCGCCGGCCGCATCGCCGGAGCCGGCGAACAGATCGCCCCGCGCCGGTCCGGTGATGGCCGAGCCGGTGTCCTGCGCAATCATCAGCCGCCGGAACGGTTTTCCGTCGAAGGCGGTCAGCGACGGAGCGTCGATGTAGAAGGGGGTACCGAATGTGTGCCGCAGCCGGTCGACCGCGAGCGAACGGCCCGGCGTCAACGGCACCTTGGCGGCGGCGATAGGACCGAGTGCGGCATCGTCGACATCGGCTTCGCGAAAGAAGATATAGGAGCGGTTCTGCCAGAGGATCTCGTCGACGCGATCCGGATGCGCCCTGAACCAGGCGCGGATAGACTGCATCGTCACTTTTTCCAGTGGGATTTCGCCGAGTTCGGCGAGAATCTTCCCCGGACCGCTGAAACGTTGGCCGGATTTGGCGGCGTAGGTGACGCGGCAAAGCCGGCCGTCGGTCATCTTCAGCCTGGCCGCACCTTGCACATGGATGAAGAAGACGTCGACCTTGTCGGCAAGCCAGGCGATTTCCAGGCCTTGGCCGGCCAGCGCGCCTCTCTCGATCTCACTGCGGTCGAAATACTCCACCAGGCCCTGCGGCGTATCGCGGGCGAAGGCGAGATAGTCGTCCATCCCTCGAGGACGGTTGGCATCATCGATGTCGACGAGATCGGAAGGCCGCGCCAGCAGCGGCACCGTGAATTCATCCGTGCGCACTGGTGAGGCCTCGGCCTCGGGCTCGTAGAAGCCGGTGACCAGGCCGGGGTTTTCGGATCGAATCTGGACCGAGGCGAAATGGCGCTCGAAAAAAGCCTTGGCCGCCGACCGATTCGCCGGCGAAACGGTGCGCGCCTCGTCATAAGCGCCGGCAAACGCGTCGAACCGTACGCCCAACGAACCGGTGCGGTAGGGCTTGTTCAGGACATGAAAGGCCGAACGGCGGAAGGCTTCGAAAGCGGGCAGATGGTCATCGGAATTCCAACCGGGAAGATCATCGAAGGACTTTTCCACGAAAAGCGGCGAGAGCGACACCTCAGCCTCGCCACTGCCCATGTTTGCCTGCATGTCGCTATCCCAAAAAAGCTGCCCGCACCGGGCGACATGCATAGGCTCAGTCTTCTTCCTCGGTGGCGACCAGCTTCCAGTTCGGATCTCGCGAGCGTGTGTCGCGGGCGAAGGTCCAGACATCCTTGACCTCGGCCACCGTCTCGGGATCGCCATCGATGACCGCACCCGCCTTGTCGCGGGTCGCCGAAATCAGTTCGCTCACGATACGCAGCGTGATGTGGGCCTCGCCGCCCTTCATCTCGGCCGAGACGATGTCGGCCTTGTCGATGCCGACGAAGGAGGACTGGATCTTTTCGGCTTTCGCCTCGCGGTCGCCAATCGCGGCAACGAAGCCGTCAAAAACCTCGCGCGACAACAGGTTCTTCAGCGTTTTTCGGTCGCCATCGGCATAGGCCATGACAATCATCTCGTAGGCCATCTTGGCGCCGTCGACGAAGACTTTGGGGTCGAAGGAGGGATCATTGTCCTTGATCGCGCGCAGGCCCTTGTTGAGGTCGGTGTCGGGCTTGGCGAAGGCATCGATGGCCGCGTAGGTCTCGGCAGCCGTCTCGCCCGGCATGCGCTTGCGTGGCAGCGAAACCACATTTTCGGGCTTCTGGGTCGCGTCCTTCTCGGTGCGGCTGGCCGTGTACGGATCGAAGGGCGGGCGCTCGCTGCCCGTGCGGCGGCCAAGCACGTTGCGCAGCTGGAAAAAGATCACCACCGCCGCAATCAGAAAGAAAATGGTGCCGAAGTCGAAGAATCCCATATCTTTCGCCAATCAATCCCTGACCTGGCCGGGACCGCCAGCCAATCCGGGCGGCGGTCGCATGGCGTTAAACATGCAAAGCATATAGAACGCATGGCGCAATCATTCAAATCAAAGGCAGGCATACCTATCTAACGGCCTCAGTGCCAGCGGCGATTATGCGCCGCCCGGCAAACATGGAAACGATCGGTCAAGATTTGCGCATTTCCTTCCGTCCTCTGTTCCTGCTTGCGCTGCCGCTGCTGGAAATCGCCGGTTTCGTCATTGTCGGCCGCGAGGTCGGGGCGCTGGCGACGGTCGGTCTGGTGCTGGCTTCAAGCATTGCCGGCGTGCTTCTGCTCCGGCACCAGGGTTTTGGTGTCATGGCGCGGGTCCGCGCCGAGATGGCCGGCGGCGGCGACCCCAGCCGCCAGCTCGCGCATGGCGCCATGATCGTGGTCGCCGCCATCCTGTTGATCATCCCCGGCTTCATTACCGATATTGTCGGCCTGCTGCTGTTCCTGCCGCCGGTGCGCGACCTTGCCTGGCGCAGGCTCAAGGGCCGCATCGTCGTCGCGACCGATTTCACCGCCGGCGGTTTTCGCGGCAGGTCGCGCGACAAGGTCATCGACCTCGACGACCGCGACTATTCGCGCGAGGACGATTTCAAGCGCGGTCCCGACCATAACTCGCCGTGGCGCCGCCTGAAGGACGACTGAACGTCACCTTGCCAACGACTGACTATTGACCCCTTTCGGCCTGAAGGCGGCAAACCTTGTCTTGTCTTGCCGACCATGCTAGCCAACGCCCGATTTCAATTCGGTCAGCGCTGCTGTCCAGGCAAAAGGAACAAGGCTCATGGCCAGCAAAGATGACGCGCCGGTCGGCGCCGCCAACGGCAACGGCGAAACGGCGCAGCCGTCGCTCAACGTGCTTGCCCAGTATGTGAAGGACCTGTCCTTCGAAAGCCCCGGCGCGCCGAACTCGCTGCGCGGCCGCGACAAGGCCCCAGGCATTGCGATCAACGTCAATGTCAATGCCAACCCGCTCTCCGACAAGCAGTTCGACGTCAATCTGACCTTGAACGCCAAGGCGTCCTTCGACCAGGAAGTGCTGTTCAATGTCGAACTGGTCTATGGCGGCGTCTTCGCCATCGCCGGCTTCCCGCAGGAGCACATGCTGCCGATCCTGTTCATCGAATGCCCGCGGCTTTTGTTCCCGTTCGCCCGCCAGATCATCGCCGAAGCCACCCGCAATGGCGGCTTCCCGCCGTTGATGCTCGACCCGATCGATTTTGCACAGATGTTCCAGCAGAAGCTGGCCGAGGACCAGGCGGCATCGAAGGTCAAGGTGAGCTGAAGGCAAGCGTCACGCGCATGAGTTGAAAGCCCGGCTTCGTGCCGGGCTTTTAGTATACTGAGATGCTGGCGGGACAGCACCCCCCTCTGCCTTGCCAGGCATCTCCCCCTCAAGGGGGGAGATTGGCCGTCATCGCGACCTTCGCCAACTTTAGACGTTGCAGGAATGGGCTGGAGCGGCGAAGCTGCTGATCTCCCCCCTTGAGGGGGAGATGGCCGGCAGGCCAGAGAGGGGTGTGACGGAACGCTACCTCCGCGATCCGTTCACCCCGCCGCCACCTTCAGCCACAGCGCCTTTTCACCGAGCGTCGCCACCAGCCCCGCATGCGCCGCTCGCTCGCCCTCGGTCAGGCGCGGCGGCAGGGCGATTGGCCTGGCGGCGATCGAGATGTCGATATCGGCAACGTCGCCATTGCTGTTGAGCTGCACCACGACGGCGTCGAGGACAAGTGCGGCCTGCTTGCCGCCGATGAGTTCGATGTAGACTTCGGCCAGGAGCTCGGAATCGAGCAGCGCGCCGTGCTTGGTGCGGTGGCCGTTGTCGATGCCGTAGCGGCGGCAGAGCGCGTCGAGCGAATTGGGTCCCATAGGGTGCTTGCGCCGCGCCAGCGCCAGCGTGTCGACGACGCGCCCGGTGTCTATGGCCGGCTGGCCGAGCCGCCCGAATTCCGTGTTGAGGAAGCCGATGTCGAAATTGGCGTTGTGGGCGACGAGCTTGGCGCCGTCGGTGAAGGCGAGCCATTCCTCGGCGATTTCGGCAAAGGTCGGCTTGCCGACGAGGTCGGCGGCGCTGATGCCGTGCACGGCTTGCGCCTCGACATGGACGGCGCGCCCCTGCGGATTGATGAATTTGTGGAAGGTGCGGCCGGTCGGGAAGCGGTTGACCAGCTCGACGCCACCAAGCTCGATGATGCGGTCGTCGCGCATGTCGAGTCCGGTGGTTTCGGTATCGAAAATGATCTCACGCATAGAATCAACCCACTCCTGGAGGAGTAGAATCATGGAGCGGAACAAAATGGCAATGGGCAATGCCGACAGCCTGCCGTCAGGAGCCTGATGGGCGCGACTTATCCCCCAGGAGTTAGCAGGCAAGCTCAGCGTCCTGAGAGCTCGGCAATGATCGCGCCGACCGCGGCGCGGGCGGCGTCCATGCCTTCACCGGTGTCGATGACGAAATCGGCCTGCCGGCGTTTTTCGGCATCGGGCACCTGCTTGGCCAGGATGGCCGCCAGCTTTTCCTCGCTCATATCAGGACGCGCCAGCACGCGGGCGCGCTGGATATCGGCCGGCGCGGTCACGACAACGACCTTGTCGACACGGTTGCGGCCGCCGGTTTCGAACAGCAGCGGTATGTCGAGCACGACGAGCGGCGCGGCGGCGGCGCGGTGCCTTGCCAGAAAGGCGTCGGCATCGGCCCGCACCAGCGGATGAACGATCGCCTCCAATGTCTTCAGCGCGGCGGCGTTGCCGATCACGCGGCGCGCCAACTCGGTGCGGTCGACCGAACCGGCAATCACGGTGCCGGGAAAGGCCGCCTCGACGAGAGGTGCTGCCTTGCCGGCATAGAGGCGATGCACGGTCTCGTCGGAATCATGCACCGGCACGCCGGCGTCGACGAACATCTTCGCCGTGGTCGACTTGCCCATGCCGATCGATCCGGTGAGGCCAAGCACGATCATCATTTGGCGCCCATCATTTGCAACCCATCATTTGGCGAGGATGTCGGCGACGATCATCTGCCGCAGTTCGGCAGTGACCTGCGGCATCTTGCCGAACCAGCGTTCGAAACCGGGCACAGCCTGGTGCAACAGCATGCCGAGCCCGTCGACCGTCTTCAAATTTCTCGCGCGGGCAGCGGCAAGCAGCGGTGTTTCCAGCGGCACATAGACGATGTCTGCGACAATGGCGTGAGCTGGCAGGCCGGCCGGATCGGCGGCCAGCGTCGCATCGCCATGCATGCCAAGTGCCGTCGTGTTGATCAGCAAGCCGGCATCGCCAAGCAAGTCGCCGACCGCGCCATGCGCCGAGACGCCGGCCCCGAAGCGGTCGGCGAGTTCCTGCGCCCGCGCCAATGTGCGGTTGACGATGCGGATATCTTTGATGCCGCGCACTTTAAGCGCGTGGATGACCGCGCGCGACGCGCCACCGGCGCCGAGCACCACGGCCGGAGCGTTTCTCTCCCAGCCCGGGGCATGCTCGTCGAGATTGCCGGCAAAGCCGATCCAGTCCGAATTGCCGCCCCACAGCACGCCGTCGTCCAGCCACAGCATGTTGACCGCGCCGATCATCTCCGCCGCCTCGTCGCGGCGCTCGACCCGGGCAAAGGCGACTTCCTTGTGTGGAATGGTGACGTTGCCGCCCTGATAGCCATTGGCCGGGAGGGAAGAGAGGAACTCGGGAAAATCGGCCGGCGCGACATCGATCGCATGATAGCTGCCGTCGATGCCGTATGTGTTCAGCCAATAGCCGTGGATCTTCGGCGAGCGCGAATGCGCGATCGGATGGCCGGTGACGAAAGCTTTTTTCTCAACCATCGATGGCTCCGAGCGCACGCAATTCCGCCAGCACCGGTAACAGCGGCAGGCCGACAATGGTGAAATAATCGCCTTCGATCTTTTCGAACAGCTGGATGCCTTCGCCCTCGATCTGGTAGGCGCCGACGCTCGACAACGCCTTGGCGCCGACGCGGGCCAGATGCCGGCCGATGAAGGCCGGATCGAGCTTGCGCATGGTAAGGCTGGCGATGCCGACGTGACGCCACAGCACCTTGCCGTTGCGGCAGAGCACGGCGGCGCTGTTCAGCTGATGCGTCTTGCCCGACAGCGCCAACAGATGGCGGCGGGCGCCTTCCATGTCGGCCGGCTTGTGGAACACTTCATCTTCCAGTGACAAAGTCTGGTCGCAGCCGAGCACCAGGGCGCCCGGTCTGCGTTCGCTGACCTCGGTCGCCTTGGCTTCGGCGAGTATCAGGGCGACATCTTCCGGCGACACACCGCTGTCCTGCAACGGCGCCTCGAGCGCACGCTCGTCGACATCGGCAGGCACCGCTTCGATGCCGAGCCCGGCATTGATGAGCATTGCTTTGCGGAACGGGCTGCCGGAGGCAAGGATGATTTTTTCGGTCATGGGTTCTGGGCCTGGTCGATAGTGGTCGATTGGGGCAGGAGGTCGCGTTGCCATCCCATCATCTATTCTTCCCCCGCAGGGCAACAATGGCTGCCGCGGTCTCTTCGATCGAACGGCGGCTGACGTCTATCATCGGCCAATTGTGGCGGGTGCAGATCTGGCGGGCATAGGCGAGCTCTTCGGCGATCGAGGCACGGTCGACATAATCGGTCGCTTCGTAGGTGCTGCTGTTGCCGAGCACGCGGTTCTGCCGGACATGCGAGATGCGTTCGGCGGTGGCGATCAGCCCGACGATCAGCGGCTTGGTGGCAGCGACCAGGCTTTCGGGCACCGGCACGCCGAGCACGATCGGGATGTTGGCGGTCTTGATGCCGCGGTTGGCGAGATAGATGCTGGTCGGCGTCTTCGATGTCCTGGAAATGCCGATCAGCACCACATCCGCGTCGTCCATATTGAGCGGCAGCTGGCCGTCATCATGCTCCATGGTGAAATTGAGTGCGTCGATACGGTGGAAATAATCGGCGTCGAGCACATGCTGGGCGCCGACGCGGCGGCCGGCCGGCGTGCCGAGATAGGACTGGAAGACGGTGAGGACCGGCTCCAGCACCGAAACACAGGGTAGCCCCATGGTGGCGCAGCGCTCGTCAATGCCGCGCGCCAGCTTCTGGTCGACGACGGTGTAGAGGATGATGCCCGGTTCCTCCTCTATGTCCTCGAAGACTTTCGCCACCTGCTTTTCGGTGCGGATGAGCGGATAGATATGCTCGATGGCGCGCGCATCCTTGTATTGCGCCGAGGCGGCTCGGCCGGCCGCCAGCAGCGTCTCGCCGGTGGCGTCGGAAATCAGGTGCAGGTGAAAGAAGCTCTGGGGTTTGTTCACAGGGGGCGCCTCAGGCTGTGGGCTTGTGTGGATAAACCGGGGCCGCAAAGGCGACCGGCTGGAGGCGACTGTATCAGAAGGCCAGTTGTCCACAATTCGATGCGCTGTCAGCTTCACTGTGCGGTTGGGGACAAATCTGGGGACGGGCGTTTTTGCCAGCGCTTCATCCACAGAGGCGGTTTTTCAGCGGCTACGTCAAACCATTGACTCCAGTGATGGAATCCTGGTCATCCACACTCTTTGCCAATCCCGCGGAAGAAACACGCGACAAAATGCTGGCTGGCCTTTTCCAGGGCAAAGCGGGACAGGTGACAACCACCGATACCAACAGACTCTTAGAATCAGAAGATTCTAGAAATAGACTATTTAATTATAGAGAAGGCAGGGAAGAGAGCGCTCAATGCCCGAGAACCGCATCGTGCTGGACGTGCTGAGAGGCGAGGCAGTGTTTCCGCCGCCGCTCTGGATGATGCGCCAGGCCGGGCGCTATTTGCCGGAGTACCGCGAGACCAGAAAGCGCGCCGGGTCCTTTCTCGACCTTTGCTACAATCCTGATCTGGCCGTCGAAGTGACGCTGCAGCCGATCGAGCGCTTCGGCTTCGATGCCTCGATCCTGTTCTCGGACATTCTGGTCGTGCCGCATGCGCTGGGACGCGATGTCCGCTTCGAGGAGGGCCGCGGGCCGCTGCTGACGCCAATCACTGCAGCTGAGATTTCGGCTCTCAACAGTGAAACGTTTCACGTGAATCTCGAACCGGTCTACGAGACGGTTCGCCGGCTGCGGGCAAGATTGCCTGACGAGACCACGCTGATCGGCTTCTGCGGCGCGCCGTGGACGGTGGCGACCTACATGATAGCTGGCCACGGCACACCCGACCAAGCGCCGGCGCGGCTGTTTGCCTATCGCGAACCGACGGCCTTCAAGCATCTCCTGAAAGTGCTCGCCGATCACTCCGCGGCCTATTTGATCCGCCAGATCGAAGCCGGTGCCGACGTGGTGCAGATTTTCGATTCCTGGTCCGGCGTGCTTGATGATGCGTCTTTCGAGCAGTTCTGCGTGGAGCCGGTGGCGGAGATTGTCGGCCAGGTTCGTGCGGTTCATCCCGATGTACCGATCATCGGCTTTCCCAAGGGCGCCGGCGCCCGCTACGAGACCTATCGTGAGAAGACCGGTGTGACGGGGCTGGGGATCGACTGGACCGTGCCCCTGGCGGCTGCGAACGAACTGCAGCATTCAGGGGCGGTCCAGGGCAATCTCGATCCCTTGCGCCTGGTGGCCGGCGGCAAAGCCCTGTCGGACGGCGTCGATGCGATCCTCAAGGCGCTGGGAGACGGACCGCTGATCTTCAATCTCGGCCATGGCATCACGCCGGAGACGCCGGTGGCACATGTCGAGGCGATGGTGAAGCAGGTGCGGAGCGCGACACGCTGATGGCTCAATCGGATAATACGGGCGGCAACAGCACTCGTGGGGCGATGATGCGCATGACCATCGGCATCGGAGTGCTGGTTGTTCTCACCGCACTTTTGTTTTTCTTTGCGCCTGAGGGTTTCTATCCCTGGGCGAAGGCAATCCATCTCCTGGCCGTCATCTCCTGGATGGCCGGCATGCTCTATCTGCCGCGATTGCTGGTCTACCACGCCGACGCAGAGAAGGGGTCCGTCCAATCGGAGACCTTCAAGGTGATGGAGCGGCGTCTGCTGCGCGGCATCATCAATCCGGCGATGATCGTCACCTGGGTGTTCGGGCTTTGGCTCGCCTGGAAAGTGTTTGGCTTTCACGGCGGCTGGCTGCACGCCAAGATAGGCTTGGTGCTGTTGCTGTCGGGCGTGCATGGCTATCTGGCCGGTGCTGTCAGGAAATTCGCCGAGGACCGCAATGAAAAACCGGCGCGGCACTGGCGAATCGTCAACGAGATCCCCACATTGCTGATGATCGCCATCGTCATCCTGGTTGTCGTCAAGCCGTTCTAGGCCCATTTCGGTCGACAAAACGCAGCTTGCTCTTTCCCCCGACCGACGATAAAAGACGGGTCTTCCTTCCCGTCATGCGCCGCCCTTGATTGCTTTCGGCCGCGCCCGGCATTTATCGCATCCAGCCGATATATTTCCCCAAAGCAGATTCAGAGTCCGTCTATGCAAGAAATGAAACTCGCAGAGTTCAAGAACAAGAAGCCGCCAGAGCTGATCGCCTATGCCGAATCGCTCGAAGTGGAAAACGCCAGCGTCATGCGCAAGCAGGAACTGATGTTTGCCATCCTGAAGAAACTGGCCGCCCAGGACGTCGAGATCATCGGCGATGGTGTGGTCGAGTTGCTGCAGGACGGTTTCGGCTTCCTGCGCTCAGCCAACGCCAATTATCTGCCGGGTCCCGACGATATCTACATCTCGCCCTCGCAGATCCGCCGCTTCTCCTTGAAGACCGGCGATACCGTCGAAGGCCCGATCCGCAGCCCAAAAGAGGGCGAGCGCTATTTCGCCCTTCTCAAGGTCAACACGATCAATTTCGACGATCCCGAAAAGATCCGTCACAAAATCCATTTCGACAATCTGACGCCGCTCTATCCGACCAAGCGGCTGAAGATGGAGATCGACAATCCGACCGGCAAGGACATCTCGTCGCGGGTGATCGACCTGGTGGCGCCGATCGGTAAGGGACAGCGCGCGCTCATCAACGCGCAGCCGCGTACCGGTAAAACGGTGCTGATGCAGAATATCGCCCACTCGATCACGGCCAATCATCCGGAATGCTATCTGATCGTACTTCTGATCGACGAACGGCCAGAAGAAGTGACCGACATGCAGCGTTCGGTGAAGGGCGAGGTCGTGTCCTCGACCTTTGACGAACCGGCGGTGCGCCACGTCCAGGTCGCCGAAATGGTCATCGAAAAGGCCAAGCGCCTGGTCGAGCATGGCCGCGACGTCGTTATTCTGCTCGATTCGATCACCCGCCTCGGCCGTGCCTACAACACCGTCGTGCCGTCCTCCGGCAAGGTGCTGACCGGCGGTGTCGACGCCAACGCGCTGCAGCGGCCGAAGCGCTTCTTCGGCGCGGCCCGCAACATCGAGGAAGGCGGCTCGCTGACCATCATCGCCACCGCGCTGATCGACACCGGCAGCCGCATGGACGAAGTCATCTTCGAAGAGTTCAAGGGCACCGGCAACTGCGAAATCCAGCTCGACCGCAAGGTCGCCGACAAGCGCATCTACCCGGCCATGGACATTTTGAAGTCCGGCACCCGCAAGGAAGACCTGCTGGTCTCCAAGCAGGATCTGCAGAAGATCTTCGTCCTGCGCCGCATCCTGGCGCCGATGGGAACCACGGATGCGATCGAGTTCCTGATCGACAAGCTGAAGCAGACCAAGACCAACGCCGATTTCTTCGATTCGATGAACACGTAAGCTTCTCGTCGGCCATCGTTTCGTATTGAAGCCCCGTTCCGGGAACTGGGACGGGGTTTTTCATGGCGGGGGCAAACAGGTCGCATTTCCGACAGGGCGTGGCCTTGGGCGGCAATTTCCATAGCTGTCGTCATGCGAGTAATCGCGTCTCGAAGATCGGAAGCCGCATGGAGAAAACAATCCCGACCCTGATCGGCTTCTCGGCCATCCTGACATGGTCCTTCCTGGCGCTGCTTTCGACGGCGGCGGGACCGATTCCGCCCTTTCAGCTGGCGGCGATGACGTTTCTGCTTGGCGGGTTGGTCGGCGCGTCGAGCTGGCTTGTCCGTCCGGCGGCGATCAAGTCGCTGCGCCAGCCGTGGCAGGTCTGGGCGCTCGGCACAGCGGGGCTGTGCATCTACCACTGCGCCTATTTCTTCGCCATCCAGTCGGCGCCGCCGGTCGAGGTCAGCCTGATCGCCTATCTCTGGCCGTTGCTGATCGTCGTCTTTGCCGCCTTCCTGCCTGGAGAAAAGCTGAGGGCCCATCACATTGCCGGCGTCATGCTCGGCCTTGCCGGCGCCATTGTGGTGATCACCAAGGGCGGCACGATCGGACTGGCCAATGGTGTGATGAAGGGGCATGTCATCGCGCTGTTCTGCGCTTTCATCTGGGCCGGCTATTCGGTTTTATCGCGCCGCTTTGGCAAGGTGCCGACCGATGTGGTCGTCGGTTACTGCTTCATCACGGCTGCGGTCGCCTTGGTGCTGCACCTCACCCTTGAGACCACCGTCTGGCCACAGACGGCGACGGAGTGGAGCGCCATCTTCATCTTGGGCGTAATACCGCTAGGCGCCGGCTTTTACGCCTGGGACTATGGCTGCAAGCACGGGGACATCATGATCCTCGGCGCCCTCTCCTACGCGGCGCCCCTCTTCTCGGTCATCGTGCTTCTGCTGGCAGGCTTTGGTGTGTTTCACTGGTCGGTGGCTGTTGCTTGCATCCTGATCACGGTCGGAGCGGTGGTCGCGGCCAAGGATTTGCTGTTCGCGCCGCGGCCGCCATCCATTGATGTGACGCGGCTTCCTTCGGCCTTGGACGGAAACGCGGGTTGCCGGGGTCGTAACAGCGGCTCGGTTCCTACGGATCCGGCCCCACGGGCAGGATAGCCGGTACATAGCTCCGGTCTGCCGGTCTGCGGCCGGATGCCAGTGGCAATGTTAAGTCGATTCGCATCCGTTCCGATCGCGGAGACGACCGGCGTGACGCGGGTCGGGATTTCCGATTCGCAACCGGAACGAGGCTTGCCCCATGGGGAGATGGGCTCCAGCTTCACGGTTCCGGGCCAGGAACAGGCATTAACGATGCCGGCCTGCCGTAGGGCTTCCTGGCCCGCCCAGAACTGCTTGGCGTCGGGATTAGGACCCGCCTGCTCGCACATGGATGACAAGGCGGCTATACAGATTTGGTAATGTCCGGCCGCTCCTCGCGATCGACCTTGATATTGACGAACAGCCGGTTCATGACGGCCGCGACACTGTGGGATTGTCGACCGGACACCTAGGCGACCGGTGAGAAGGGCTAATGATTTCAGGCGATTCGATCCTTGCGCTTTCCAGCGGGCGCCTGCCCGCCGGCATCGCTGTCATCCGCATTTCCGGACCGAAGACTCGATTCGTCGTCGAAACGGTTGCCGGTGGTAAGGTCAAGGACCGGGTTGCAACCCTGCGCAAGCTCCGAACGGTGGACGGTTCGCTTATCGACAACGGCCTGGTGCTACTTTTTCCGGGGCCGAACAGTTTTACCGGCGAGGATGTCGCCGAGTTCCACGTCCATGGCGGCCGCGCCGTGGCCGGCAAGATGCTGGAGATCATTGCCGGCTTTGACGGCGTGCGTCATGCGGAACCTGGTGAATTTACGCGCCGGGCTCTTCTCAACGGCAAGCTGGATCTGGTCGAGACGGAGGCGTTGGCCGATCTGGTCAATGCCGAAACCGAAGCGCAGCGGCGCTTTGCCGTGCAGAATGCCGAAGGAGTGCAAAGCGAACTCTATCTTGGCTGGCGCCGTCGGCTGATCCATGCACGGGCGATGATCGAGGCGGAAATCGACTTCGCCGACGAAGACGACGTGCCCGGTTCGGTTTCGGACACGGTTTGGTCCGATGTGCGCGCAATGGTGGGCGAGATCGGCCGGCATGTCGATGGCTTCCATGCCGCCGAGATCATCCGTGACGGGTTTGAGGTTGTCATCCTCGGTGCACCGAACGCCGGAAAATCCAGCCTGTTCAACGCGCTGGCCAGGCGTGAGGCGGCGATTGTTACCGACGAGCCCGGCACGACGCGGGACTTGCTCGAAGTGGTGCTGGATCTCCACGGAGTGCGGGTCAGGGTAACCGACACCGCGGGCCTGCGCGAGGCGCCCGGCAAGATCGAAGCGATCGGTATCGAAAAGGCGCGGGCCAAGGCGCACACGGCTGACCTGGTGCTGTTGCTGGAAGATCTGGCGGACCCGAGTGCGATCGGCAACATGCCTGTCGAGGCCCCGGCTTTGAGAATCGGCACCAAGGTCGATCTCTTGAAAGGTTCGCCGCGATTGGAGGTGTATGATGCGTTGATCTCGACGGTGGACGGCACTGGGTTGGCTGAACTCCTGGCCGAGATCGGCAGGCGCGCCGCGGCTGCTATCGGCGATGCCGGTGACATCCTGCCGTCTCGGTTGCGGCATGTGGAGCTGCTCAATGAGACCAGGCGCTTTCTGATCTCGGCTTTGTCGGGGCAAGAGCGCGGCCAGGAGCTGCGGGCGGAGGAGCTGCGTCTTGCGGTGGACCGGCTCGGCCGGATTGTCGGCGCGGTGGATGTCGAGGACCTGCTGGACGTGATCTTTTCGCAGTTTTGCATTGGAAAGTGACTCACGTGAAACAGGGGCGCGCTGTGTGAGTGACTCACGTGAAACACAGGGGGCCGCCCAAGTGCGTGTTTCACGTGAAATGAGGAGTTTGGCAAAGACGCCAGGTGCCGAAGGCCAGCCCCGCCCCTCATTGTCCTCCCGGGCATTTCTCACCGAGAAAGATACTGTTATCCGGGATTTTGCCAACCACCGGAGCGCGCCAGCGCTTGAGCTCTACCCTTCTCCCCGTTCACCGGGAGAAGATGCCGGCAGGCAGATGAGGGGCAGCGCCAGCCGAGGTAATTGTCGCCACTTCCCTGACTCACGTGAAACACCTCTGCGGCCTTCAGCACTCCGTTCCCCGTGAACGAATCAACCTGCAATCCTTGACAGCGTCCTCTCGTGGGGACATGTGTCGGGAAATCTCTGAATCTGGAAGGGACAATGATCGATCACTATGATGTGGTTGTGGTGGGCGGCGGCCATGCCGGGTGCGAGGCTGCGAGCGCTGCCGCGCGCGCCGGTGCCATGACCGCGCTGATCACGCTGCGCTTCGACACGATCGGTGTCATGTCCTGCAATCCGGCGATCGGCGGCCTCGGGAAGGGCCATCTGGTGCGTGAGATCGACGCCATGGACGGGCTGATGGGCCGCATCGCCGATGCTGCCGGCATCCAATTCCGCCTGCTTAATCGCCGCAAAGGCCCTGCCGTGCGCGGGCCGCGCACGCAGGCCGACCGCAAGCTTTACCGGCTGGCCATGCAGGAAGCGATTCGGCAGCAGAACGGTCTCGACGTCGTCGAAGGCGAAGTCTTGGATTTCGAGATCGAAGAAGGACGGATCGCCGCTGTGCTCCTGGCCGACGGGCGCCGGTTGGCGTGCGGTGCAGTCGTCCTGACCACCGGCACTTTTCTTCGCGGCCTCATCCACATTGGCGACAGGAAGATTGTCGCCGGGCGGATGAACGAGCAGGCGAGCCTTGGCCTGTCGGCGACGATGAGCCGCGCCGGTTTCGCGCTTGGACGGCTGAAGACCGGCACGCCGCCGCGGCTCGATGGCCGCACCATCGACTGGCCGTCGCTGGAAAGCCAGGCGGCCGACGAACATCCAGTGCCGTTCTCGCTGCTCACCGACACAATCAAGAATCCGCAAATCCATTGCGGCATCACGCGTACGACACCGGCGACGCACGAGCTGATCCGCGCCAATCTCGGCCGTTCCGCCATGTATTCCGGCTCGATAGAGGGGGTCGGACCACGCTATTGCCCGTCGATCGAAGACAAGATCGTCAAGTTCGGCGATCGCGAAGGCCACCAGATTTTCCTCGAGCCGGAAGGGCTGGACGACGACACGGTCTACCCCAATGGCATTTCGACCTCCCTGCCCGAGGATGTGCAACTCGACATTCTCAAAACTATACCCGGGCTAGAGCGGGCGACCATGCTGCAGCCCGGCTACGCCATCGAATACGACCATGTCGATCCGCGCGAGTTGGAGCCGACGCTTGAGGCCAAACGTATTGCGGGGCTTTTCCTAGCCGGTCAGATCAACGGCACCACCGGTTATGAAGAAGCCGGCGCGCAAGGCCTGCTCGCCGGGCTCAACGCCGCGCGCAAGGCGGCGGCCGACGACCAAATCGTGCTCAGCCGCACCGAAGCCTATATCGGTGTGATGGTCGACGACCTCACCAGCCGCGGCATTGCCGAGCCCTACCGCATGTTCACTTCGCGGGCGGAGTTTCGCTTATCGCTGCGCGCCGACAATGCCGATGAAAGGCTTACGCCTCTGGCAAATCGGCTTGGTATCGTGTCGCCGGAGCGGACGCAGCGGTTCAATCAAGTCACACAGGATCTTGATAGGGCGCGCGAACTCGCAGTTGCGACGACGATGACGCCCAACGAAGCGGCGCGGCACGGGCTGGAGATCAACAGGGACGGCGTGCGCCGCTCCGCTTATGAATTGCTCGCTCATCCCGGCGTCGATATAGCCTGGCTGGCCCGTGTTGCGCCGGCCTTTGGCGCAATCGACGTCAAAACCGCTGAGCGGCTCGAAACGGAAGCGAAATATTCGGTTTACCTTGATCGCCAGCAGGCGGATGTCGGACAGATCCGCCGCGAGGAAAGCCGGTTGATCCCGCCGTCGGTGGATTTCGCCGATGTTCCCGGCCTGTCCAACGAGCTGAAGCAGAAGATGCTAACGCGTCAGCCGCGTTCGATCGCTGACGCGCAGCGTATGGAAGGCATGACGCCGGCGGCGCTGGCAATCATCGTCGCGCACGTCCGCAACGCTGAATCGGCCGCGCAAAGGGCCGTTGCGTGAGCGCTGCCTCATGGGCGAGCCTGCAAGAGGCCGCGGGACCGGTTTCACGTGAAACATTCGATCGGTTGGTGACGTTCGAACAGTTGTTCCTGAAATGGAACCGCAGCATCAATCTGGCCGCGCCGTCGACGCTGGACGATGTCTGGGGCCGCCATATTCTGGACAGCGCGCAGCTGGCCCGAATCGCCCCGCAGGCCAAACGCTGGGCCGATCTTGGTTCGGGCGGCGGTTTTCCGGGCCTGGTAATGGCCTTCTTGCTGGGCGAGCGCGACGGCGCGTCGATCGATCTGGTCGAGAGCAACCGCAAGAAAGCATCGTTTTTGCAGGCGGTCATTGGCCAGTTCGGTTTGCCGGCACGGGTCGTCGCCCGGCGCATCGACGACAGCTATGCGCTTGTTTCCGCACCGGAAATCATCACGGCGCGGGCGCTTGCCGCGCTGCCGGCGCTGCTCGATCTGTCGGCGCCGTGGCTGACCAAGGGATCGCGGGCGCTGTTCCACAAAGGCCGGGATTACCGCTCCGAGGTGGAAGAAAGCACTCACCGCTGGGCTTTCGATCTGGTAGAACATCCGAGCATGACCGACGCCCATGGCGTCATCCTCGAAGTGACCGATCTGCGGACGGCGTAAGCTCTCCTTCGCAACCTTGGCGACGCAATGAATACCTGGCCCACATGAATACCTGGCACAGACCCATGAAAACCGGACCTCGCATCATCACCGTCGCCAACCAGAAGGGCGGCGTCGGCAAGACCACGACCGCCATCAATCTGGCCACGGCGCTGGCCGCCATCGGCGAAAAGGTGCTGATCGTCGATCTCGATCCGCAAGGCAATGCCTCGACCGGTCTTGGCATCGACCGCAAGGACCGCACCGTCTCGTCCTACGATGTGCTGACCGGCGAACTGGGCCTGGCAGAGGCGGCCATTCCAACGGCGGTGCCCGGCCTGTCGATCGTGCCGTCGACGCTCGATCTGCTCGGCATCGAGATGGAAATCGCCTCGGCGCCGGATCGCGTGCTTAAGCTGCGCAACGCGCTGCGCGCCGCCACCGAGCGCGGTGCGCCGTTCGGCTATGTGCTGATCGACTGCCCGCCCTCGCTCAACCTTTTGACTTTGAATTCAATGGCGGCAGCCGATTCTGTTCTTGTGCCGCTGCAGTGCGAGTTCTTCGCGCTGGAAGGGCTAAGCCAACTCCTGGAAACGGTGGAGCAGGTGCGCCGTTCGATCAATCCGGACCTGATCATCCAGGGCATCGTGCTGACCATGTATGACGGCCGCAACAACCTCGCCAACCAGGTGATGCAGGACGTGCGGGCACATATGGGCGACAAGGTCTACGAGACCATCATTCCTAGGAATGTGCGAGTGTCCGAGGCGCCCTCCTATGGCAAGCCGGCGATCCTCTATGACCTGAAATGCTCCGGCAGCCAAGCCTATCTGCAATTGGCATCCGAAGTGATCCGCCGCGAGCGAAAATTGCGCGCTGCATGATTAGGCAGGGTCGATAAACAAAGCCGATCCGGCACCGAAACGATCAAGAATCTGGAATTGAGATGAGCGAAGACCTTTCGAGAAAGAGACTGGGGCGTGGACTTGCGGCGCTGATCGGGGAGATCGACCGCCCGGTGGCAACGGCCGAAAAGCCAGGCCTGAATGACGACGGCAAGGTGCCGATCGAGTTTCTGAGCCCGAACCCGAAAAACCCGCGCCGGCATTTCGGCGACGCCGATCTGACGGATCTCGCGCAATCGATCCGCGAACATGGCGTCGTGCAGCCGGTAGTGGCGCGGCCTTCGCCGACGCAGGCCGGGCGCTACGAGATCATCGCCGGCGAGCGCCGCTGGCGGGCGGCGCAGCGCGCCGGGCTGACCGAGATCCCGATCATCGTGCGCGACGTCAACGACCGCACAGCGCTGGAACTGGCGATCATAGAAAACGTCCAGCGCACCGATCTCAATCCGGTCGAGGAGGCGCTCGGCTACCAGCAGTTGATCGACGATCACGGCTACACCCAGGCCGATCTCGGCAATGTCATCGGCAAGAGCCGCAGCCACGTCGCCAACACGCTCAGGCTGTTGAAGCTGCCCGACGTGATCCGCGACATGCTGGTCGACGGCGTGCTGTCGGCCGGCCATGCCCGGACGCTGGTGACGGCGCAGGATCCCGCCGGGCTAGCCAAGCAGATCGTCGAAGAAGGGCTTTCGGTGCGCCAGGCTGAGGCGCTGGCGCAGATGCCGGCGGGCGGCACGCCGCCCAAGGCAAAACCAGCACACGGCGCATCGGGCAAGGATGCCGACACGCTGGCGCTGGAAAGGCTGATGACCAACACGATCGGCATGATCGTGACCATCGAGCACAAGGGCAAAGGCGGCGCGATCCGCGTGGACTACCGCAGTCTGGAGCAGCTCGACGAGCTATGCCGGCGGTTGAAGGATGAGCGGTAGAGGGTTGGGGTTGCGCCATATTTAGCCGGCGAATGAAGTTCTGGCTTAGGATGAAGAAAGGGCTTGGCGGTTGCCGGCCCTTCTTTTTATTGGCGATTGCCGAAGGGATCGAACTGCTGATCTCTCCCCTTGAGGGGGAGATGGCCGGCAGGCCAGAAGGGTCGTCTCCCATCAAGCGCCGACCTCGTTTGTCGTTGCGAAAGGCGCCAGCGCTCCACGCGCCGCGAGGTTGTGTGCGTCAAGTTCTGCAAAATGGGCGATCATGAAACTGGTCATGCGGCTTGGCGTAGAGCGAGCTTCTTGTGCTCGCGCAGATCATCCATGTTGATATAGCGGTTGGCCTCCATCCAGTTTTCGTTGGTTTCGACGGCCAGCGCCCTGACCAGGCGCAGGCAGCTTTCGGCGTTCGGGAAGATGCGCACGACATAGGTGCGCCGGCGGATTTCCTCGTTGAGCCGTTCAAGCATGTTGGTGGACTTGAGGTGCTTGTGATGCTGACGCGGCAGCCGGAAGAAAGTCAGCGTCTGTTCTATGGCTTCTTCCGCCCAGGTGGTCAGCCGCGGGTAGCGGGCGGACCATTTGGACAGCCACGCGGCGAGATCGGCCTTGGCCTCGGCGAGATCGCGCCGGTCGTAGAGCCAGCGCAGTTCCTGCAGACAATCGTCGCCGTGCTTCCTGGGCAGGTGATCGAGCGCGTTCCTGAGGAAGTGGACGTAGCAGCGCTGCCATGCTGCTTCCGGGATCACCTCGCCGATCGCCGCGACCAGGCCGGCATGGTCGTCGGACACGGCCAGTTCGACGCCCTTGAGACCGCGTCGTTTCAAGCCGACGAGGAAGTCCTTCCAGGCCGAGCGGCTCTCGCGATTGGCCATCTCCACGGCCAGGATCTGCCGGCGCCCGTCCCAGTCGATGCCGACCGCGATCAGCACCGCCTGGCTCATCACGATGCCGGCTTCGCGCACTTTCTCGTAGCGGGCATCGAGAATGAGGTAGGGGAATGGCTCCTGAAGCGGTCGTTCGGCAAACGCCTTCAGGCTCTCGTCCAAGCGCTTGTTGATGGCCGAGATCGACGAAGCCGAGAACGCATGACCGCACAGCTCTTCCGTGATCGCCTTGACCTTGCGGGTCGACACGCCCTGGACATACATCTCGGCCAGCGTCGCCACCAAGGCCCGCTCGGAACGCTGGTAGCGCTCGAACAGCTCGGTGGAGAAGTGACCCGCCCGGTCCTGTGGAACCCGCAGCTCAAGCTTGCCCACCCGGGTGACCAGGGTGCGGCCGTAGTAACCCGAGCGATACCCAAGGCGCTCAGGCGTGCGTTCGCCCTTCGAAGCACCCAGCGCCTCCTCCATCTCGGCCTCGAGAACCTCCTGCATTACCGCACGGATCACTTCGTGCAGCCCCTCCGGGTTCGAAAGCAGAATGTCTTTGACGGCAGCGCTGGTCGATTTACCTTCTGTCTTGGTCATGGTGGCGTTCCTTCCAGGAATCGGTGACGTTGAACATCACCAGCCTGCCATGACCGCCCTCTCTCAGCGAATTTGCAGAACTCTCAGCACACTACCCGCCGCGACCCCCCTCTGTCGCCTTTGGCGACATCTCCCCCTCAAGGGGGAGATCACCGCTGCGCCAGCCTCGCGCTCTCCACCGCAATGCCGAGCAGCGCCTGCCGCGCCAGCGCTTCCGACAAATCCGGCCTGCGCCTGGTCTGCAGCACGGCCGATTGCAGCCGGTTCAGCGCGCGGCTGAGCGCCTCGACGTTCCAGCGCTCCAGCGCCTTCTCCACCAGCTTGCGCCGCGAGAAAAACACCGGCGGACGGGCGCCGGCCACTGCCGAGGCGGCGTTGCGGCCGGCGGTGTCCATCTGGCCGCGCATGACCTGAAGCTGCTGCAGCTGCCGCATCGCCGAGGACAGTACCAGGAAAGGATGGCCGCCGGACAGGCAGTGGCGGGTGAAGGCGGTGTCGAAGTCACCGATCCTGCCCTCCAGCACAGCATCGACCGCGTCGTCGAAGGAGGCGCCGGAGACGTCGCCGGACATCGCCCTTACGTCGTCGAGGCTGATGTCCTTCTGGCCGTGGGCATAAAGCACCAGTTTTTCGATCTCACCGCGTGAGGCCAACCGGTCGCCGCCGAGATTGCGGCGCAGCGCCTGGCGTGCGTCGAGCGCCATCGACATGCCGGCCTTGCGCAACTCGTCGTCGATGACGCTGTCGATGTCGCGGGCTTCATCGGCGTAGCAAGGCAGCGCCATGGCGGTGTCGGCGGCCTCGACGATCGCGCGCAGTCCGACGCCCTTTTTCAGGTCGCCGGCCTCGATGAGAATGATGGCGTCGCGCGCGGGCTCCGCGGTCAGCGCCTTGACGTCGTCGGCCAGGGCCTTCTGGCCGCTGGCATTTCGCACCCACAGAAGCCGCCGGTCGGAGAACATCGGCACGGTGCGGGCTTCGTCGAGCAGCCGGCCCTGGTCGCGATCGACCTCCGCGCCATCGAGCCGGACGACTGAGAACGGATCGTCGAGCGACAGGCCGGTTTTCGCGGCAAAGGCTTTGGCCCGCTCGGCGACCAAGCCGCGGTCGGGACCGTAAAGCAGGACGATCGATATGCGCGCGTCAGGCTTCGCCAGCCACGAATCGACCTCGTATCCTTTTTTCTGCGCCATGGAGGGTGGTTAGCATGATGCGGTCGCTGAGTGAACGTTCTCCAAAGCGTTCGAGACCTTGGCGCCCTTCCTCTCCCTCCGGAGGGGGGAGAGGTGGCTCGGCGAAGCCGAGACGGAGTGGGGGAGCCACGTGGCAATCGCCGCGAACGGACAAAGGAAGGGCACTATTTCAAGCATTGCCTAGCGCCCAAGGGTCGACCCCCACTCCGTCGAGCTTCGCTCGACACCTCTCCCCCGATCACGGGGAGAGGAAAGCGCGAGTTCGCCGACCTTGGTGCTTTATCTCTCCCGGATGCCGTGAAGTGACTATCTACCGGAAATCCTGCAAAACTTTGCGCCTAATTGCGCGCTGCTCCCCAACATCGACAAGAAATTTCGCAGACATATCTGCATCTTGGGGTCGCCTGCCGGCCGTGACGCCGGATGGGTTGCGGCGCCCCATGAATTGGCGCTGTGCCGGGCGCGCGGATGTGCAAATATCGACGCAGCAAATGGGAGGACCATGGTCATGACCGATGCTGGGATGTTGCGGTTTCATGTGCCGGAGCCGGAAGTGCGGCCGGGCGGAACGCCCGACTTCTCCAACGTGCCGATCCCCAAGGCCGGCTCGGTGCCGCGACCGGACATCGATGTCGATCCGCGCACCATCCGCGACATGGCGTTTTCGATCATCCGCGTGCTCAACCGCACCGGTGAGGCGGTCGGGCCGTGGGCCGGGCTGCTCACCGACGAGGAGCTGCTCGAGGGGTTGCGCCACATGATGACGCTGCGCAGCTTCGATGCGCGCATGCAGATGGCGCAGCGCCAGGGCAAGACTTCGTTCTACATGCAGCATCTGGGCGAAGAGGCGGTGAGCTGCGCTTTCCGCAAGGCGCTGATGCCGGGCGACATGAATTTCCCGACCTATCGGCAAGCCGGCCTGCTCATAGCCGACGGCTATCCGATGGTCACGATGATGAACCAGATCTATTCCAACGAGGCCGATCCGCTCAAAGGGCGGCAGCTGCCGATCATGTATTCGTCGAAGGAGCACGGCTTCTTCTCGATCTCCGGCAATCTGGCGACGCAATACATCCAGGCGGTCGGCTGGGCGATGGCTTCCGCTATCAGCAACGATTCGAAAATCGCGGCGGCGTGGATCGGCGACGGCTCGACGGCCGAATCCGATTTCCATTCCGCACTGGTGTTCGCCTCAACCTACAAGGCGCCGGTCATCCTCAACGTCGTCAACAACCAGTGGGCGATCTCGACGTTTCAAGGCATTGCGCGTGGCGGCTCCGGCACCTTTGCCGCGCGCGGCCTCGGCTTCGGCATTCCGGCGCTGCGCGTCGACGGCAATGATTATCTCGCCGTGCATGCCGTGGCCAAATGGGCGGCGGAGCGGGCGCGGCAGAATCTCGGGCCGACGCTGATCGAATATGTCACCTACCGTGCCGGCGCGCATTCGAGCTCGGACGATCCGTCGGCCTATCGGCCGAAGACGGAATCCGACGCCTGGCCGCTCGGCGATCCGGTGATGCGGCTGAAGAACCATCTGATCCAACGCGGCGTCTGGTCGGACGAGCGTCACGCCCAGGCCGAAGCGGAAATCCTCGAGACGGTGATCGCGGCGCAGAAGGAAGCTGAAGGCCACGGCACGCTGCATGCCGGCGGCAAGCCGTCGACGCGCGAGATGTTCGAGGGCGTGTTTGCCGAGATGCCGCCGCATCTCAGGCGCCAGCGCCAGCAGGCGGGAGTCTGACCATGCCGAGACGGACCATGATCGAGGCGATCCGCGACGCCATGGACGTGTCGATGGCGCGCGACGAACGCGTCATCGTCTATGGCGAGGATGTCGGCTTCTTCGGGGGTGTCTTCCGCTGCACGGCAGGCCTGCAAGCGAAGTACGGCAAGACCCGCTGCTTCGATGCGCCGATCAACGAATCCGGCATTGTCGGCTCCGCCATCGGCATGGCCGCCTATGGGCTGAAGCCATGCGTGGAAATTCAGTTTGCCGACTACATGTACCCGGCTTACGACCAGCTGACGCAGGAAGCAGCACGCCTGCGCTACCGCTCGAACGGCGATTTCACCTGTCCGATCGTGGTCCGCATGCCGACCGGCGGCGGCATTTTTGGCGGCCAGACGCACAGCCAGAGCCCGGAAGCGCTGTTCACCCATGTGTCGGGGCTGAAGACGGTGGTGCCGTCCAATCCTCATGATGCCAAGGGGCTGCTGATCGCGGCGATCGAGGATCCCGATCCGGTGATTTTTCTGGAGCCGAAGCGGCTCTATAACGGACCGTTCGATGGCCATCACGACCGACCGGTGACGCCATGGTCGAAGCATGAACTGGGCGAGGTCGCCGACGGCCATTACACGGTGCCGCTCGGCAAGGCGGCGATCCGCCGGGCGGGCTCGGCCGTCACCGTGCTCGCCTACGGCACCATGGTCTATGTCGCGCAGGCGGCGGTGGAAGAAACCGGCATCGATGCCGAGATCATCGATTTGCGGACCCTGCTGCCGCTCGATCTCGACGCGATAGTCGCTTCGGTGAAGAAGACCGGACGCTGCGTCGTCGTGCACGAGGCGACACTGACCTCCGGCTTCGGCGCCGAGCTGTCGGCGCTGGTGCAGGAAAATTGTTTCTACCATCTGGAAGCGCCGGTGGCGCGCGTCACCGGTTGGGACACGCCCTACCCGCATGCGCAGGAATGGGATTATTTCCCGGGGCCGGCCCGTGTCGGCCGCGCGCTTCTCGAAACCATGGGAGCCTAGGGATGGGCGAACACATCATCAAGCTGCCGGATGTCGGTGAAGGCGTCGCCGAGGCCGAACTTGTGGAGTGGCACGTCAAGGTCGGCGACCTCGTGCGCGAGGACTCGGTGCTTGCCGCCGTGATGACCGACAAGGCGACGGTGGAAATACCTTCGCCGGTCGATGGCGAGATTCTGTGGCTGGGCGCCGAGATCGGCGACACGGTGGCGATCGGCTCGCCGATCGTGCGGCTGAAGGTGGCGGGTGAAGGCAATGTGAAGGATGCGCTGCCGGGCGAGGCCAGCGCCAAGAGCACCCCCACCCCTGCCGGGGCGAGCCACGGGTCTCGCCAGTCCTCCGGACCCCCACAAGAGGGAGGCGTTTCGGCCACGAAATCCGACGCCAAGTCGCCACCACCTGCACCAGCAGCCAAAAGCGCACGGGCAGCTGAGACTGAATCCCCCACCCCCTTGTGGGGAGGGGCTAAGGGTGGGGGTGCTGCGCCGACATCTAAAGGTGCGGCACCCTCCGGCGCGCCGCGCCCGGAGGGTGAAAAGCCCCTGGCGTCGCCCGCCATCCGGCTCAGGGCGAAGGAGGCGGGGATCGATCTGCGCCAGGTGTCGGGTACCGGCCCTGCCGGCCGCATCAGCCACGAAGATATCGAGGCATTCCTGGCACGCGGACCGCAGGTAGCGAAGGCGTCGGGTCTGGCGCGCAATGACAGCGTCGAGGATATCAAGGTCATCGGACTGCGGCGCAAGATCGCCGAAAAAATGTCGCTGGCGAAGTCACGCATCCCGCACATCACCTATGTCGAGGAGATCGACGTCACAGCACTTGAGGAGTTGCGCGCGGCGCTCAACAAGGAAAAGCGCAAGGGTGTGGAGAGGCCGAAGCTGACGCTGCTGCCGTTCCTGATGCGGGCGATGGTCAAGGCGATTGCCGACCAGCCCAACATCAACGCGCTGTTCGACGACGAGGCCGGCATCATCCATCAGCATGGCGGCGTCCATATCGGCATTGCCGCGCAGACGCCGTCGGGCCTGGTGGTGCCGGTGGTCAAGCACGCCGAGGCGCGCGACCTCTGGGATTGCGCGGCCGAGCTCAACCGCCTGGCCGAAGCGGCGAAGTCCGGCACGGCCAGCCGCGACGAGCTGTCGGGATCGACCATCACCATCACCTCGCTCGGCGCCATGGGCGGCGTGGCGACGACGCCAGTCATCAATCATCCTGAGGTGGCGATCGTCGGCGTCAACAAGATGATGGTGCGGCCGGTCTGGGACGGCACCCAGTTCATCCCGCGCAAGATGATGAACCTGTCGTCGAGCTTCGACCACCGGGTGGTCGACGGCTGGGACGCGGCGGTGTTTGTGCAGCGCATCAAGGCGCTGATTGAGACGCCGGCGCTGATATTTGTGGATTGAGGGGCGGAACAAGCGAGATGACGGCGGGACAGCGCGCCCCTCTGCCTTACCCGGCATCTCCCCCACAAGGGGGGAGATGGGACGTCACGCAGGGTTTCGCCAATCTCCATCGTTGCAGGAATGAGCGAAGCGAAGAAGCTGCTGATCTCCCCCTCGTGGGGGAGATGTCCGGCAGGACAGAGGGGGGCGCGAAGGATCGCGACGGAACATTCCCTCGCATCAAAGGGTCACGCCATGAAAGAAATCTCCTGCAAGCTGCTGGTCATCGGCGCCGGGCCCGGCGGCTACGTCTGCGCTATCCGTGCCGGCCAGCTCGGCATCGATACGGTGATCGTCGAAGCTGGCAGGCCGGGCGGCACCTGTCTCAATGTCGGCTGCATCCCGTCCAAGGCGATGATCCATGCGGCGGAAGAGTTCGAGAAGGTCGCGCATATGGCCGGCGGCAGCAGTCCGCTCGGCATCTCGGTAGCAGCGCCCGTGCTCGATCTCGGCAAGACGGTTGCGTGGAAGGACGGCATTGTTAGCCGGCTGACCGGGGGCGTTGCCGGGCTACTGAAGAAGGCCAAGGTCAAGACCGTCTATGGCTGGGCGACGTTCCGCGACGGCAAGACCGTCGCGGTCGAGACCGAGACCGGCACCCAGATCATCCGCGCCGAAACGGTTGTGATCGCCACCGGCTCGGCGACGGTGGAACTGCCGTTCCTGCCGTTCGGCGGCCCGGTGATTTCATCCACAGAAGCGCTGGCTCTCGGCGAGGTGCCGAAAAAGCTCGCCGTGGTCGGCGGCGGCTATATCGGGCTGGAACTAGGCATGGCGTTCGCCAAAATGGGCGCCGCGGTGACCGTGGTCGAGGCCTTGCCGCGCGTGCTGGCCCAGTATGATGCGGAACTGACCCGGCCGGTGGTGAAACGGCTCACCCAGCTCGGCATCGAGGTCATGCTCGGTGCGAACGCCAAGGGGGTCAAGGGCGGCGCGCTGCTGGTCGAGACCGCGGACGGCAAGAGCGCCAGAATTGCCGCCGACAAGATCCTGGTCACGGCCGGCCGCAAGCCGGTGACGGAGGGCTGGGGCCTCGATCAGATCGATCTCGACATGGCCGGCAAGTTCATCAAGATCGACGACCAGTGCCGCACCTCGATGCGCGGCATCTATGCCATTGGCGACGTCACCGGCGAGCCGATGCTGGCGCACCGGGCGATGGCGCAAGGCGAAATGGTGGCCGAGATCGTCGCCGGCCACAAGCGCAGCTGGGACAAGCGCTCGATCCCGGCCGTCTGCTTCACCGATCCGGAGCTGGTGACGGCAGGGCTAACGCCGGAGGAGGCGAAGGCTTCAGGCGAAATCAAGATCGGCCAGTATCCGTTTGCCGCCAACGGTCGCGCGATGACCAAGCTCGGCGAGGACGGGTTCGTCCGGGTGGTCGCCCGCGCGGACAACCATCTGGTGCTGGGCATCCAGGCGGTCGGGCAAGGCGTGTCGGAGCTGGCGGCGGCATTCGGCCTGGCGCTGGAAATGGGCGCGCGGCTGGAGGATATCGCCGGCACCATCCATGCGCATCCGACGCAAGGCGAAGGCTTCCAGGAAGCGGCGCTGAAGGCGCTGGGCCACGCGCTGCATATTTGAAGTGCGCTTACCCTCCCCTTGTGGGGAAGGGTCGATCCGCGTAGCGGAGCGGGGTGGGGGTCCTCGCCGACCGTCAGCGCTCACCCCCACCCCGTCTCGCCATCTCCGCTTCGCTCCGACCGCGAGCCGACCCTCCCCACAAGGGGGAGGGTGGCCGCTCAGCCGTTGGTTGTCGCAGATCAGCGGAATGTACTAAGTGTCGGTCCATGGACACCGGCCTGAAGAAATACATCGCCATACGCTACAACATCGCCGCTGGCTTCAAGCCAAGCCAGTGGGACGGAAAGGGCCGCGCCAATCTCGACCCGGTCTGGCTGGTCGAGCGCCTGGCGTTGTTCGACACCTATTGCGCGTCGTCGCTCGAAGGCCAGTCGCTGAAGGATTTTACCGTCCTTCTGGCGTTCGATGCCGATACGCACGAGAACTATATTCGCACCGTGTGCAGCTGCGTGGCCGGTGTCGACGTCAGGCCGATCCTTGTCGAGGCGGGCGAGGATTACAATGATCGCTTCAATGCCTTCGTCCAGGCCGATACCGATGCCGACTATGTTTCGCTCACGCGGCTCGACAGCGACGACGCGCTGGCGCCGACCTTCATGGAGCGCGTCGAGCACTACGCGCGCCGGGAGATCGAAAAGCGTGTGGTGGACCTGCAGCCGCTCTACATTGCCTTTCCGGACGGCCAGAATTTCGACACGGCAAGCGGACGCTACACGCACCACGACTATGTCACGTCGGCGTTCGGCACGCTGGTCGAAAGGAGATCGCCGGCGATGAGCGGCGTCTACAGCGAGCACCACGCAAAAATGGCGACGCGCTTCAACACCGTCGTGGCGGCATCGAAGGGCGCGCAATGGTGCATCGTCATCCATGACAACAACGCCGCCAACGTGTTGAGGGGGAAGCCGGTCTCGGGGCCCTCCTTCACGGTGGGCCGACCGGGTGTCGAACCCAAGGTGCCAGCGCGAAGGCAAAGCGCGCCACGACAGGCGACGCAGCCCCGCATGGCGCCGCGGACCGCAGGCAACTTCATCCGGTTTCTGCTCGGACGACCGATGGCTCTGCGGAAGTAGCGGGCGCTTCACCCTCCCCCTTGTGGGGAGGGTCGATCGCGGAGCGGAGCGGGGTGGGGGTCCTCGCCAACCGTCGGCGCTCACCCCCACCCCGTCTCGCCATCTCCGCTTCGCTCCGATTGCGCGCCGACCCTCCCCACAAGGGGGAGGGTGAAGTAGCTCAGCTTGCCAGCCGGCTTACCATCTCGTGCTGCGCATAAGCGCGCCCAAAACGATTGGCGAGAAACGCATCCAGCGCGATGTTTTCCTGCTTGACGAAGCCGGTCGCCGGCAAGGTGCCGTCGGCCAGCATGTCGAGCACGGCGCAGATGCCGGAGGCGGTGGTGATCTGGATTGCGCTGCGCACCTGGTTGCCGATGCGCTGCGAATAGATCTTGTTGGCGTAGGTTTCCTGCAGCAGGCGGCCATTGCGGCGGCCCGAGACGGTGACGAAGACGATGACCACATCCTGCAGCGTTGCCGGCAGGGCGCTCTCGAAGATATCCTTCAGCACGTCGCGGCGGTGGCGCAGGCCGAGATCGTTGAGCAGCGCCTTCATGATCGCCGCGTGGCCGGGATAGCGGATGGTGCGGTAGTTCAGCGTGCGCACCTTGCCCTTCAGCGTCTCGGCCAGCGTGCCGAGACCGCCGGAGGTGTTGAAGGCCTCATAGGTGACGCCGTCGAGCGAGAACTCTTCGCGCTCCTCCAGCGGCGGCACCTCGATCAGCTCGCCCTCGACGATCGCCTCGCAGGGTTCGCAATATTCGTTGATGACGCCGTCGGTGCTCCAGGTCAGATTGTAGTTCAGCGCATTGGACGGGTATTGCGGCAGCGCGCCGACGCGCATGCGAACGCTTTCCAGCGTGTCGAAGCGGCTGGCGAGATCATTGGCGACAATCGAGATGAAGCCCGGCGCCAGGCCGCATTGCGGAATGAAGGCGCTGTTGCCCGACTTGGCCAGCTCCTTGACGCGGCGGGTCGAGACGACATCCTCGGTCAAATCGAGATAGTGCACGCCGGTTGCGGCGGCCGCTTCGGCGATGCGCGTGGTCAAATGGAAGGGGGCGGCGCTCAGCACGGCGAAGGCGCCGGCAAGGGCGGCCTCGAGTGCGCCCGGCGCCGCGATATCGAGCTCCAGCCCCTCGACGCCGGCGGGAAGTTCGGCCGCGGCAAGCTGCACCGCCGCGCGGTCGATAACGGTGACGTGGTAGTCGCCGCTGTCGGCGAGCATGCCTGCAATGGTGGAGCCGATCTTGCCGGCGCCGACGACGATGATTTTCTTCATGACCTTGCCCCTCGTGAAAACTCTTTGGCCCAGACCGCCGCGCGGTGGACGCGATGCCTTCAAGAATCGCAGCTTGCCTGTCGAAAGGAAGCGTGGGATCGTTCGAAATGAACCCTGCAATTGAACGATACGCCGACGAGGTTCGTCGAAATGCTCAGTGACGCCGAACAAAAACTGCTTTCCCTGCTGCGCGCCAATGCCCGCGCGTCGACCACTGAGCTGGCGCGCCAGCTCGGCGTTTCGCGCACGACAGTGCAGAGCCGGATCGAGCGGCTGGAACAGCGCGGCATCATCACCGGCTATGGCGTGCGGATGGCGCCGGACTACGAGCAGGGGCTGGTGCGGGCGCATGTGCTGCTCACCGTCACGCCCAAGCTCGCCGACAAGGTGGTGCGGGCGCTGCAGGCGCTGCCGCCGGTGAGGACGCTGCATTCGGTGAGCGGCAATTTCGACATGATCGTCATCGTCGACGCGCCGTCGATCAGGGATCTGGATGCGTTGCTGGACGAGATCGGGGCGATGGACGGGGTCGAGCGGACGTCGTCGTCGATTATTTTGTCGACACGGATCGATCGGTAGGTGGAACGCATGAGCCGCTAATCTCCCCCGTGCGGGGGAGATTAGCGGCAGGCCAGAGGGGGTCGGTTCGACTGGGCTCGGCCTACCTGCCGCTGCAGAAGGAGGTTAGCGCTCCACGCGAGGCGACCCCCTCTGTCGCCTTCGGCGACATCTCCCCCTCAAGGGGGGAGATTAGCTGCTAAGCCCGCCGCCTTTCCGGCCCGCTATCCAGCCACGCCACATCCTCCGCCGACAGCTTGATATCCAGCGCCTTCAAACTGTCCTCCAACTCGTCCAGCGTGCGCGGGCCGATCAACGGCACCGACGGAAAAGGCTGCGCCAGCACATAGGCGAGCGCGATGTGGATCGGACTTTTGCCCAGGCGCTGCGCCAGCTCGATGGCACGGTCGCGGCGGCCGAAATTTTTCTCGGAATACCAGACCCGCACCAGCTCCTCATTGTCCTGCTTGTCGCGGCCGGCGCGGTCGGTGAAGAAGCCGCGGCCCTGGCTCGACCAGGCGAAGTTGGGCATCTGCCTTTTCGTCAGCCAGGATTTCCAGTCGTCGGTGGACGAGGTGATGCAGCCGGCCCAGATCGGTTCCAGCATCTCGGCCAGCGAGAAATTGTTGGAGAGCACGCCGGGCTTCTGCTTGCCGGTGCGCTCGGCATAGGCAATCGCCTCGTCCATGCGCGCCATCGTCCAGTTCGAGCCGCCGAACGGGCCACGGATGCGGCCGGCCTTGACCTCGGCGTCCATCGCATCGACGAATTCGCCGACCGGCACATCCGGGTTGTCGCGGTGCATGAAATAGAGGTCGACATGGTCGGTCTGCAGCCGGTCCAACGACTGGGCGAGCTGCTTGCCGATGACATCGGGATAGCAGAGCGGCGAGTGGGCGCCCTTGGCGATGATCACCGACTGCTCGCGCACGCCGCGATTCCTGAGCCATTGGCCAAGCAGCGTTTCGGTGTAGCCGGCGCCGTAGACATAGCCGGTATCGAACAGATTGCCGCCGGTCTCGAAGAAGGCGTCGAGCAGGATTGCGCCCGACGAGAAGGTGCGGAAATCCTCAAAGCCGAGCGCCACCACGGAGGCCGGCTTCGACAGGCCCGGAATCTTGCGCTTGCCGATGGCCGTGCCGCCGGTGCGCAGCGGCCGGCCCGAAATGGTGTTGGTTCGCTTAGCCGGCTTTTCGATCTCATATTCGAGCCCGACGGCGGCGCGCCATCTGTCGAGGACGCGCAGCGTGCCGAGGCTGTCGGCCCAGCTCATGCCCGGCCAGGCGAACTCCTGTTTGCCGGCCAGGATCGCCTCGCCGGCGGCGTCGACCTCGAAGGAATAGAGATGGCGGGTTTCGTTGACGCTGATGGTATCGCGCGTGTCGTCGGCGAGGATTACATCGATCCGGCCAGGGCCGCCATCGCGGTTGCCGCCGCCGGCGAACCAGAAATCCGGCACTTCGATGCGGCCCTTGGTGCCGAGGATGCGCAGCACATTGTCCTGTTTGAGCGAGATGCTGCAGGATACCTCGGCGACGATGCCACCGGGAAAATGCAGCAGCGCCGAGGCCCATTCGTCGACGCCGGACTTGCCGAGATGGGCGGTGCCGACAACCTTGTCCGGCTCGGCGAAGGGTTTTCCAGTCGCAGCCCCGGCAATCAGCCGCACCATCGAGACGGGATAGCCGCCGACATCGAGGATGCCGCCGCCGGCGAGATCGTTGGCGTAGAGCCGGTGCTCGGGCATGAAGCCCGGCATGGCGAAGCCGAAGCTCGACTTCATCAGCCTGACATCGCCGATGACGCCCGACTTGATGAGTTCCACCAGCTTCGCCGTCTGCGGGTGCAGCCGGTACATGAACGCTTCGCCGAGGAAGGTGCCGGCCTTGCGCGCAGCATGGATCATGGCGTCGGCCTCGAAGGCGGTCAGCGCCAGCGGCTTTTCGCACAGCACATGCTTGCCGGCTTCCGCCGCCTTGATTGCCCATTCGGCATGGCCGGGATGCGGGATGGCGATATAGACGGCGTCGACCTCGGGGTCAGCGAGCAGCGCGTCGTAACCGTCGAGGATGCGGGCGCCGGGAAACGTCTCGGCCAGGCCTGCCTTGCCGGGATTGCGGGCGCCGAGCGCCACGATCGTGCCGGTGCGCGAGCCTGCCACGCCGCGGGCGAACGCTTTGGCGATGTCGCCGGGCCCGAGTATCCCCCAGCGGATGGGCGCGGTTGCAGTCATGGTCATTCTCCTTGCAAGGCTGGAAGCGCTCAGCGCAGCCGCTGGCCGTTTTCGTCGAACAGATAGGATTTGCGGATGGACACGGTGATCTCCTGGGTGTCGGGGACCTTTGCCGCGTCGCGCTGGATCACCAGGTCTTCGCCATGGGCGGTCCTGGCATAGATGAAGCTGGTGCCGCCGAGATGCTCGACCACGTCGATGCCGACGGTGAGGTCGGCGTCGCCTTCGCCGCCATTGCCGAAATGTTCGGGCCGCACGCCGACAATGACCTTGGCTCCTGTTTGCGGCACGGCGCCGGTCAACGGTTGCATAATGCGGGTCATTTCCTCGCCCACCAGCTCGACGGTGACGCTGCTCATGTTGCGCCCGACGACGCGGCCCTTGATGAAATTCATCTTCGGCGAGCCGACAAAGCCGGCGACGAACTGGTTGTCGGGATTGTCGTAGAGATCGAGCGGCCTGCCGATCTGCTCGACATGGCCACCGCGCAGCACGACGATCCGGTCGGCCAGCGTCATCGCCTCGGTCTGGTCGTGGGTGACATAGATCATCGTTGTGCCGAGTTCCTTGTGCAGGCGCGAGATCTCGACCCGCATCTGGACGCGCAGCTCGGCGTCGAGATTGCTCAACGGCTCGTCGAACAGGAAGACTTGCGGCTCGCGCACGATGGCGCGGCCAATGGCGACGCGCTGGCGCTGGCCGCCGGACAATTGCCTGGGCCGCCGCGCCATCAACTCTGTGATGCGCAGGATTTCGGAGGCCCGCTTCACCCGCCGCTCGGTGTCCTCCTTGGGGTTGCCGGTCATCCTGAGGCCAAAGCTCAGATTCTGCTCCACGCTCATGTGCGGGTAGAGCGCGTAGGACTGGAACACCATGGCGATGCCGCGCTCGGCCGGCTCGACATCATTCATCACCTTGCCGCCAATGGCGATCTCGCCGCCGCTGATATCCTCCAGCCCGGCGATCATCCTGAGCAGCGTCGATTTTCCACAACCCGACGGGCCGACAAAGACGACGAACTCGCCATCGGCGATATCGATGTTGGCGCCATGGATGATCTCATAGACGCCGAAGCGTTTTACGACATTGGTGAGGGTGACTGCCGCCATATCGCTCTAGTCCTACTTGACGGCGCCGGCGGCGATGCCGGCGATGAAATGGCGCTGCAGCAGCACGAAGACGACCAGCATCGGTACGGTCAGCATGACGGCGCCGGCCATGATGCCGCCCCATGAGACCTTGGTCAGGCCGATCAGCGTGCCGAGCGCCACAGGGGCCGTCATCGCGCCGGGCTGGCTGTTGATCAAAAGCGGCCAGAGATAATTGTTCCACGAGGCGAGGAACAGGATGATGGCGAGTGCGGCCAGCATCGGCCGCGCCAGCGGCAAAGCGACGAACAGGAAGATACGCCATTCCTTGACGCCCTCGACACGTGCCGCGTCGAAAAGGTCGGCCGGCATCATCGAGAAAGCCTGGCGCATGAACAGCACGCCCAGCGAATTGAACAAGGGTGGCACGATCAGCGCAATCCAGGTGTTGGCGAGCTGGAAGTCGCGCGCCACCATGATGAATTGCGGGATCAGCACCACCGCATAGGGCAGCGTGATGGTGCCGAGGATGATCGCCACCACCGCGCCCTTGCCGAAGAACTGATAGCGGGCGAGCGCCCAGCCGGCCATCGAGGTCAGCAGCACCGAGAAGAAGGTGTAGGTCACCGCCACCGCCACCGAAATGCCGATAGCGCCGACGAAATTGGTGTCACGCTGCAGATTGTTGAAATTGTCGACGAAATTGCCGTGCGGCAGAAGCTCGATGCCGGGGCTGAAAATGCCGTTGTCGGGCATGGTCGAAAACACCACCATCATCCACAGCGGAAACAGCCAGATCACCGCCAGCGGCGTCAGGACCAGATGTAGCAGGACGCTGCGGCCGAGCCGGCGTTGCGAGAGCGAACTCATTTCGGCGCCCCTCTCATTTCGGCTCTCTTGTCAGCCACAGCTGCACCAGCGTGATGGCGATGGCCAGCCCCGCCATGGTGTAGGCGACGGCCGAGGCATAGCCGAAATTGAGCGAACGAAAACCCTGGCGGTAGAGCAGCAGGCCAAGCGTCTCGGTGCCGCCGCCGGGACCGCCGCGCTCCGTGATCAGGAACGGTTCGGTGAAAAGCTGCATGGTGCCGATGATCGACAGCACGGCGCAAAACACGATGACCGGCTTGAGCAGCGGCAGCGTTATGTAGAAGAACTGCTTGAGCTTGCTGACGCGGTCGAGCGTCGCTGCTTCATAGACGTCCTCGGGGATCGACTGCAGGCCGGCGAGCAGGATGATGGCGTTGTAGCCGGCCCAGCGCCAGGTTACCGCGATCATGATCAGCGCCATGGCCGGTGTGACGTTGGAGAACCAGTCGATCTTGGCCAGGCCGACGCCGGCCAGGAGCTTGTTGATGATGCCGAAATCCAGGTTGAACATCAGCCGGAACACGGCGGAATAGGCGACCTCGCCGACCACCACCGGAGCGAAGAAGGCAAAGCGGTAGAGGCCACGTGCTTTCAGCAGCGGCGAGTTCAGCAGTACCGCCATGATGATCGCCAGCGAGATCATCACCGGCACCTGGATCACGAGGATGAGCAGCGTGTTCTTCAGCGCGTTGAAGAAAGCGGGGTCGCCGATCAGGCGGCCCCAGTTGAACGTCGGCGCAAAGCGCCAGGGCACCGTGCGCGTCGCCTGGAAGGAAATCATGAACGAGGAGATGATCGGCCACACCCAGAAGATGGCGAAGATCAGGAGGTAGGGCGTGAGGAAGCGATAGGCCGTGGCGTTCTGGTAGCGCATGGTTCCTCCTCCTTCCTTTTGTTTCTTCCTTCTCCACTTGTGGGAGAAGGTGTCGCCGAAGGCGACGGATGAGGGGTGTTCCAGGAAACGCCAACGTTTCACTCCGCTGGAACACCCCTCATCCGTCTCGGCGCTAACGCGCCGATCCACCTTCTCCCACAAGGGGAGAAGGGGAAGTGGCGCCTACTTGACCGGCAGTCCAGTCGCCGAAGCGATCTGGCTGGCGGCGTCGTCGAGGGCGGCCTTGGCATCGGGATAGCCGCCGCCGAGATATTTGGTCTGCACGGCGCGCATGATGATTTCGGCGTCGCTCTGGAACGGCGTGCCGCGGCTCGGCACCACCTTGGGCAGCGTGGCGAGAATGTCCTTCCACACTGCCTGGCCGCCCCAATAGGGCAGGCCCTGCGAGACGTAGGGGTCGTCGAGGGCCGAGATCAGTGACGGCACCAGGCCGAAATCCCTGAGCATGGTAATCTGGCCTTCATTGGTCTCGAGCGTGTATTTCAGATAGGCGTAGGCGGCCTCCTTGTTCTTCGAGGATGAGGTGATGGCGAGCGACGAGCCGCCGAGATTGGCCGCGCGGGGGCCGTCGGCGGTCAGGCTCGGCATTAGGTAGACACCCCATTTGCCGTTTTCGCCGGCGGATTCGGTGCGGATGGTGCCCTCATACCAGCCGCCATAGACCTGGGTGGCGACGGTGCCGGCGGTGTTGTTGGTGATCTTGGTGCCCCAGTCGGCCGACGAGATGATGCCGGCGTCCTTCATGTCCTTGATCTTGGCCAGCGTGTCGACGCATTTCGGCTGGTTGACGGTGATCGACTGCCCATCGGCGGCGAAATAGCCGCAGCCCTGTTCGTTGGAAATCATGCGGAAGAATTCGGTGTCGCCGTTGAAATCGGCATTGGTCATGGTGACGCCGGGATTGGCGGCCTGGACCTTCTTGCCGGCGGCGATGAAATCGTCCCAGGTCTTGATCGAGGCCGGATCGACGCCGGCCTTCTCGTAGAAGTCGCGGCGGTAGAAGGCGGCTACCGGGCCGGAATCCCACGGCATGGCATAGGCCTTGTCGCCGACCTCCAGTTCGGTGCGCTTGAAGTCCGGGAATTTCTTCTGGTCGTCGGCGGTGTAGCCCAGCGTGTGCAAATCGACGAAGCAATCGGGGAACTGGCTCCAGTAATTCTCGGCCTCGCCGTTTTCGATCGAGACGATATCGGGCAGGCCGACGCCGCCGGCCGCACAGCCGGCGATCGACTTGTCATAGGTCGGCTGGTTGCCGAGATCCTGAACGGTGACCTTGACGTCGGGATACTGTTTGTTGAAGCCGGCCACCGTAGCCTTCAGCGACGAAGCGGCGATATTCCAGCTCCAGATCGTAATTTCGCCGGACTGCGCCAAAGCCGGGGCTGAGCCCAGGCCAAGCGCCAGCGCGGCACAGATCAGTGTCGTGCGCATTGAAATCCTCCCATTTCATTTGCTCTCTCTTCGCGAGCATGGCTAGACTAGGCGGCGCGGAAGGCTTGTCCCTGACAACGGGAATAAAAGATGGGCGGAAAGTAAGATGCCGGAACGGCCGTTTTACCAGCCTGGCGCCAGCAGCGTCGAAGGCCTGCCGATGGCTTTGCAGATGTTTCACAACCATCCGCTGGTGATGCTGAAGCCGCATTGGCATGCCCAGGTCGAGGTCAATTTCATCGTCCGCGGCAGCGTGCACTACCGCATGAACGAGCACGAGATCGCGCTCACGGCGGGCGACATGTGCCTGTTCTGGGGCGGGCTGCCGCACCAGATGGACGATCTCTCCGACGACGCCATCTATGCCGGCGCGCATCTGCCGCTGGTGCATTTCTTCCGCCTGCACCTGCCGACGGATGTCCGCCACCGGCTGATGACGGGCGCCACGCTGGTGACATCGGCGACCGACCAGGCCGATCATCACAATTTCGAACGCTGGAACCGCTATTTCCGCTCGGGCGATCCGGCGATAACCGAGCACGCCGTGAACGAGCTGCTGCTGCGGTTGGAGCGGGTGCGCTTCGAGCCCTACCGGCTGGTGCCGGAAACCGCCATCGGCCAGGAACCCGGCGGCCCGTTCGACCAGCAATCGCTGCGCAATGTCGGTCGCATGTGCGACTTCATCGCCGAGAATTTCCTCTACGACATAGACTGCGTCGACATCGCGGCGGCGGCCGACATCCATCCCAAATACGCCATGAGCATTTTCAAGAAGTCGACCGGCATGACGCTCAACGAATATATGAACCTGCTGCGGCTGAGCTATGCGCAGGCGCTTTTGATGCATGAAGACGCCAATGTGCTGCGCGTCGCCATGGATTCAGGCTTCGGCTCGCTCAGCGCCTTCAACAAATCCTTCCGCAAGCTGGCGGGGATGTCGCCCTCGGATTTTCGCCGGGGTGCGGTGGGCCGGTAGGTTCAACGGTCGTCTTGATCAACCCGCAGCCGTTCGGGTGGAAACATGTGCAAGGCTAATCGCGACCACCTTTGTCGACTGCGATCATCAACTTGGAGAATTGTCAGCGACTTCGCGTTTCATGAGCGCCTTCCCCCACTCCGTCGCTGCTTCGCTCGACGGAGTGGGGTCGACCTGGCTCTGGCGTTGTCATTTCAAGCCGGGACCGGTGCCCTCCGCCCGAGGAAACCCGACAATTACCGCCAGCCCAGGCCGGCGATCCTCCAGCGCAATCGTTGCACCATGCAGGTCAGCGATTGCCCGCACCAGGCTGAGGCCCAGGCCGCTGCCGGGCGTGGTGCGGCTGGAGTCGAGCCGGTAGAGCCGCTGGAACACTTTTTCGCGCTCCTGCGCCGGGATGCCGGGGCCATTGTCGGCGACCTCAGCCAGAATGCGGTCGCCTTGCCGCCGCACCGATAGAAGGATTGCCGTGCCATCGGGGCAATGCCGCAGCGCGTTCTCAACCAGATTGGCAAACAATTGCGTCAGCAGGTCGCGGTCGCCGTGGACCAGGCATGGCGTGCCGTGGACGATCGTGGCCGACAGCGACTTGCCGTCATCCTCGGCGACACCGGCGTAGATTTCGGCAATGGCATCGATGACGCCGGTGAGGTCGAGATCGACAAAGCGCGCCTTGCGGGCGCCGGCCTCGATCTGGGCAATACGCAACAGCGCATCGAAAGTATCGTTGATCTGCAGGCTTTCCCCACGTGCCTCCGCCAGCTCATCGGCAACGGCCTCACCCCGCGCGGTCCTGTCGGCCGCAGCTTCCAAAATCATCTGCAGCCGGTTGAGCGGCGTCTTCAGATCATGCGCGATGTCGGCGCTGACCTGGCGCATGCCGTCCACCAGCGCCGCCAGCCGCTCCAGCGCGGCGTTGACCTGGCGCGAGACGCCGTCAATGTCGTCGCCATTGCCGAGCAGTGGAATGCGGGCGTCGAGCCGGCCGTTGGAGACATCGTCCATGGTGGTGGCAATGCCGTCGAGGCGACGCTGCACACGCGACGCCAGCAAGGCGCCGCCAGCCACCGCCAGCCCTGAAATGATCAGGGTGGCCCAGCCGAAGTTCATCAAAACGATGCGTTCCAGCTCCTCGGTTTCGGAAAGCGAAAAGGCAATTGTCAGGCTGTTGGGCCCGACCGAACCGGTCCAGGCGCGGTACATAGTGTCCGGCGCAACGCCTGGCAGGGAAGCGGCAAAATCGGAAAAGCCATCCGGAAGGTCGGCGGCGGTGAAATTCCCGGCCAGATGATTGCCGGCGGGATCGGTGAGCGAGAACAGCTGTTCCTTGCTCGGGCTGAGCGCGGCGTGGCTGTCGACTGCCGAAACCAGATCCTCCCGGTCGTTTCCGGCATAGGTCACCGCCACGACCGAATAGGTCTCCTTGACCGACTGGTCGAGCTGCTCGGCAAGATCCGCGCTCATCAGCTGGTAGACGATGGCGCCTGACAGGATGAAGGCGAGCACGAACAGCAAGGCGAAGGTCAGGGCCAGCCGAAACGGCGTGCTGCGCAGCAGGCGAGAGCCTGTCTCAGTCATAGTGCGTTTCAGTCATGGCAAGCTTCAGTCATGGCAAGTTTCTGTCATGCCGCGCCTCAGTCGTGAACACTGTAGCCAGTGTTGCGCACGGTGTGGATCAACGCGGTTTCGAACGGCCTGTCGATCTTGGCGCGCAGCCGGCTGATATGGGTTTCGACGACGCTGGTCTTGGGGTCGAAGTGAAAATCCCAGACCCGTTCCAGAAGCATGGTGCGGGTGATGACGCGGCCCTCGCCGCGCATCAGCACTTCGAGCAGGCTGAATTCGCGCGGCTGCAGATCGATCGCCTGGCCCTGCCTGGTGACGCGGCGCTGGATCAGGTCCATTTCGAGGTCTGCGATGCGCAGCGTCGTCTTCAGCTCCTGCACCGCAGGGCGACGGCCGAGCGCGTTGATGCGGGCGAGCAGTTCGGAAAAGGCGAATGGCTTGACGAGATAGTCGTCGCCGCCGGCCTCGAGCCCTTCAACCCTGTCGTCGACGCCGCCGACCGAGGTCAGAAAGATCGCCGGCGTGCGCACGCCGGCCGCCCGCACCGCCTTGATCATCGACAGGCCGTCGAGGCCGGGCAGCATGCGGTCGACGACGATCACGTCATAGGCGTCGCGTGTCGCGGCAAACAGCGCGTCATGCCCGTCGCGCAGCAGATCGCAGACATGCCCGGCTTCGCTCAGGCCCTTGACGACATAGTCTGCGGTCCTGGGGTCATCCTCAACAAGGAGAAGTCGCATCTCTGTTCCGGTCTGTTGCCGAGGCTTTGCCAGAGCGGCATGCTAGCACCGGCGGCGGTCCGTTCCTAGAATATCCGCCGCGCCTGGTCGCTCGTGGTCGTTGCACATGTCCATAAGTGTCATCCGACCGGATCGCGCGCAGGGACAAGCATCCTGCGCAGCACGGCGTCTTTCAGAATAAAATGATGGAAGAGTGCCGCACCGGCATGAATGCAGATCAGAACGATGAATACCGGCTTTGCCCAAGTATGGACATCGCCCATCCAGCTCCAAACATAAAAGGCCAGAAGCCCGGAAACAGGAGCGGCAACGAGAAGGCCATAGAACAGCGCATGCGTTGTGCGTGAGGCGAAAGCCATCCATTTCGGCATTGTGGATTGCGGCTTGGGCGCACCGATGAAGAGGCGGACGGCCAGTCGCACGAACACCAGCAACAGGATCGCCAGGCCTACCCAGTAATGGGCGGACCCCATGGTCTGCCCGTAGGACGACAGTTGGCGTCTGTCCGCTGCCGCATCGACATAGATTGTCATGTTTTCGCCGAACAGGAGCTGGAACAGGACAAGCGCCGCTATCATCCAATGCAGGCTAATTTGGAGGCCGCTATAACCGGATTTCCTGGAGTTCATTCTTCCGTCCATGAGGTGAGCGCGATAGCTGCCCAGGGCGACCCACGGCAGGGATCCATTGACGTTTTGGCGCGTTCTCGTCGCGTCAAGCGGGCGTGCAGGTGCTTGCATCTACTCCGATTCAAGCAGGATTTTGTCGGCCTCGCCGGTGCCCTTCTTCAGACTCATATAGAGAACGAGGGCGACGATGCAGCCCAGGAAGATCATGCTGGTGAAGGTGGTGCCGAAGCCGAGGCCGCCATATTCGACCGGCTGCGACAGCAGGTCGCCGAACGAGGCGCCAAGCGGCCGCGTCAGGATGTAGGCCAGCCAGAAGGCGAGGATGGCGTCGAGGCCGAAGGCGAAATAGCCGAGGGCGATGAAGACGATGACCGCGCCGAACAAGAAGCCAGTCGTGAGATAGCCAATGTCGAACGTCTCGGCGACAAGGTCGCCGGCCGCGGTGCCGAGCGAAAAGGTGAACAGGATCGCCAGCCAGTAGAAGATCTCGCGCCTGGTGGTGACGATCGTATGGATGGAGAGCGTTCTTTCGCTGGCGTACCAGACCGCGAATGTCGCGGCGAGCAAGACCGTGAAGGCAATCGTGGTGGTTTGCAGACGGACGCCGAAATTGTCGACCAGATTGTCGGTAATCAAGGTGCCGACGACGCTGATCAGCACCACCGCCAGCCAATAGGCCCATGGCACATAACGCTTCTGCGCGAATTGCAGCGCCAGCGCGACGACAAGGATGCCGGTCATGATCAGCGAGGTGACGGTCAGTCCGAAGCCAAGATTGACGGCCAGATAGTCGGCCGCCGTCTCGCCCATGGTGACCGCCAAAAGCTTGATCAGCCAGAATTCGACGGTGACATCAGGGACCCTGTTGGGTGATGCCAGTGCGGCGGGTGCAGTGCTTGCAGACAAGAGCATGATGGGATCCTTGTCGTTTCGGCGGGGACGGGCCTATTCCCCGGTACGTGCGGCGAGGCTTGGTCTTACTTCCCCATGATCTTCATGGCCTGAGCGAAGAAGTCGTCGGCGCGCTTGTCGTCGTCGGCATTGCAGCGCTCGACGCCTTTGGCCTCGAGATCGGATACTTTTGTCTTGTCCGCGGCGCTCAGCGCCGCCAAGGCTTCCGCCGCGCGCAGGTCCTTCAGAGCGTCTTCGCAAGGCGTCGCAGCGGAAGCGGCTGAAAAGACCGGGTTGGCGATGGCAATGGCGCAGAGCAAGAAAGCGAGGGTTAGCTTTTTCATGCTGGTGTTCCTGTCTTGCGCCGATATCCAGGCGGTGTTGAAACGATGTCCGGCAGGTCGGCCGGCATAAGGACTATGGGCAGGCGACCTCGCCGCAATCTGTCCGCCCGCTTACAAATTCGTAAGAATGGCTGAAATTCCTGCCGGTTGCCTCGCCATCGCCGCACGGAAGCGCTAGTGGGTGGCGAGACACCGGCGCTATGAGCCCTGCCGGAGAGCAGGAACTATGATGAGCTACGCTCCCCCCAAGCCGGCAGCGAAGGCGTTCGACCAGCACAAGCGCCTGCTCGTCATACAAGTGGCGGCAGCCCTCGCCGTCATGCTGTTGCTGTTCACCAAGCCCTTTCTCGTCGAAGGCTCGGACGGGCACGAATACATTGAGGCGCTGGGCATCGGCTTCGTGCTGGTCTGCTTCCTTGGCCGTCTGTGGAGCATTCTCTATGTCGGCGGCAGGAAGAACGACGAGCTGGTCACCATCGGCCCGTTCTCGATGAGCCGGAACCCGCTCTACTTCTTTTCCACGGTCGGCGCGGCGGGCGTCGGGTTGATGTACGGCTCGGTGCTGGTGGCGGCGGCGCTGGCTCTGGTGAGCTACCTGGTGTTCCGGGTGACGGCGCGCAAGGAAGCCGAGTTCCTGTTTGGAAAGTTCGGCCCCGCCTACAGCGTCTATGCCGAACGCACGCCGCCTTTCTGGCCGAACCCGCTGCTGTTTCACGATCAAGCCGAACGCCGGTTCTCGACAAAGGCGTTGCGGCGGACATTCACGGACGGGCTCTATTTCCTGGCGCTGTTCCCGGCCATCGAGACGATTGAGCAGTTGCGGATCAGCGGCATGCTGCCGGTGTTTTTCACCCTCTACTGACCGGAGCGCCGTGCCGCGCGGCGCACGCTGTAGAGCAGGATGACGAGGCAGCCGGGCAGAAGCAGGACGCCGCCGGCAAGCGGCGGCAACGCCAGCAGCTTCACTGCCGCGGCAATCGCCACGATCAACAGCAGCGCCAACGTCGCAAGGCTGCCGTCGTCGATGAACATGCCGACGAGCTCCTTTAGAATGAGGCGGACGACGTTCATCGAGCAACTCCTTGTGCAGCCTTGGGGTAGCTGGCGCGCAACCAGCGCACCATGGCGAAGCACGCGACGGCGATGATTGCGAAGATGGCCAGCAGCGCCAGATCGGCGCCCGGCCAGTCGGTGCCCAGGCCTTCGCCGGTCCAGAAAATGCCGAAGCTTGTCAACATCAGGCCGACGGCGAATTTGAGCGCGTTTTCCGGCACCCGCGTCAGCGGCCTGTGCACCGCAAGGCCGATGATCGTTACCAGGATGAAGGCCGCCAACGCGCCAAGGCTGGCATAGAAGGTCTGTGCATGCGCGGCGCCGACGGCAATGACGATGAACACCACCTCGACACCTTCGAGCAGCACCGCCTTGAAGGCCGCGAGCCCGGCCAGATAATCGGCGCGGCGGTCATTGGCCTGCTGCTGCAAAGCGGCGGTTTCCTTTGAAAAGGCGGCGTCCTCGTCATGCAGGGCGATGACGCCGACACTGCGCAAAATGGCCTTTCTCAACCAGCGCATGCCAAACAGGACCAGGAGCACGCCGACGACGAACTGCAGCACCGCAATGGGAATCAGCGCCAGCAGCGGTCCGAAGGCCAGCACCAGAGCCGCCAGCACCGCCAGCGCCAGCGCCGCGCCTGTCAGCGCTGGCCGCCAGCTGCGGGTGACGCCGACCGCCAGCACGATGGTGAAGGCCTCGACCACTTCGACGAAGGAGGCAAGGAACGAGGCGGTCACGGTGGAAAGTATGGGCGTCAGGCCGTTCATGAAGGTTTCCTGTCTGCGGGAATCACTAGCCTGAGAAGGATACAGCGCTCCGGCGGAAGGGAGAACGCGCCGGCATCGTCGCCATGGTCTATCTGTTGCGTCAACATCGGTGGCCCGGTCGCCGGCGTTCGCTACGAGCTGCTCGGCGTCGGCGACAATTTCAAGCCGATCGTGCTAGGCCTTGTCATTGTGCTCGCCGTCATTCTGGATGCCTATCGGGAAAAGCTGTTGAGGGTGATCCGATAAAGCGCGTCGCGCTTTTTGGTTTTTGTTTTATGGATGTCATTTTCCCAGATCCGCCGGACACTCCGGGCGACATGCACTAGGGGACAAGAAATGACGACGATTGCCGATGTCGCGCGCCATGCCGGAGTGTCGGTCGCAACCGTCTCGCATGTGATGAACCGCACGCGCCATGTCGAGCCTGAGACGGCCGAGCGCGTGCATTCGGCCATCGCCGCCTTGCGCTACAGCCCGAACACGCTGGCGCGCAGCCTGAGGCGCGGCGAGACCAAGACCATCGGCCTGCTGCTGCCGGACAATTCCAACCCGTTCTTCGCCGGCGTGGCGCGCCAGATCGAGGATGCCGGCTTCCTTGCCGGCTATACTGTGATCCTGTGCAACTCCGACGGCAGCGCCGAGAAGGAGGAGCGCTACCTCCAGGTGCTGATGGCCAAGCAGATCGACGGGCTGATCTTCGCCGGCTCGTCGGATCATGCGCGGGTGTTCTCCAGCCTTCTGCCCGGCGTGCCGGCGGTGCTGATCGACCGCGAGATCCATTCGGTCAATGTCGATTCCGTGCTGGTCGATCACGATCATGGCGGCTATCTAGCCGGCCGCTATCTGGCCGGGCTCGGCCACGAGAAGATCGGCGTCATCGGCGGCCCGCGCGATTCCAGCTCCAGCCCCGCCCGCCTGCGCGGCTTCGCCAGGGCGCTGCAGGAAGCCGGCCTCGACCTGCCGCCGGCCTCGGTGGTGGATTCCGACTATCACTTTGCCGGCGGCCGCACAGCGATGGAGCGGCTGATGGCGCAGGCGCCGGGGATCACGGCGCTGTTTGCCTGCAACGATCTGATGGCCATGGGCGCGCTGACAGTGCTGCGCGGGCGCGGATTGCGGGTCCCAGGCGACATGTCGATGATCGGCTTCGACGACATACCCTATGCCGTCACCACCTGGCCGCCACTGACGACGATCGCACAGCCGGTCGAGAAGATCGGCACGCGGGCGGTGAGCCTGCTGATCGAGCGAGTTGCCGAGCCGGCGGCGCATTCGCGCCGCGAAGTGCTCACGCCGGTGCTCGTCGAACGGGAGAGCTGCGCGCCGTTGAGCGGCTGAAGTCCCTCAGGCGGCGGCCGGCTGCAGCGCTGCCCTGAGCAGCATGCCGAAGAGGTCGCGCGGCTCGTCGGGATCGGCGAGCAGGTCGAGCTCCTCGTAGAGGCCGGTGGCCTGAAGCTGGTCTCTGACATAGCGCAGCGCGGAAAAATCCTCGGTGGCGAAGCCGACGGAATCGAACAAGGTGATCTGTTCCGCCGTCTTGCGGCCTTCCGCCTTGCCGGTCATCACCTGCCACAACTCGGTCACCGGATGGTCGGCGTGGAGCTGCTGGATTTCGCCCTCGATGCGCGTCTGCGGCGAGAACTCGACGAAGATGTCGGAGCGCAAAAGGATGTCGCGGTGCAGTTCCGTCTTGCCGGGGCAGTCGCCGCCGACCGCGTTGATGTGCACGCCGGAACCGACCATGTTGTCGGTCAGAATGGTGGCGGACAGCTTGTCGGCGGTCACCGTGGTGATGATGTCGACGCCTTCCACAGCATCCTGGCCGGTCGCGCAGATGGTGATGTCAAAGCCTTTGCCGGCGAGGTTGCGGGCGCATTTCTCCGAAGCCGAGCGGTCGATGTCGTAGAGCCGCAGCCGGTCGATGCCGAGCAGCGCTTTGAAGGCGACAGCCTGGAATTCGGACTGGGCGCCATTGCCGATGATGGCCATCGAGCGCGCGCCTTTCGGCGCCAGATATTTGGCCGCGACAGCGGAGGTCGCCGCGGTGCGCAGCGCCGTCAGGATCGTCATTTCGGTGAGCAGCATCGGATAGCCGGAGCCGACATCGGCGAGCACGCCGAAGGCGGTGACGGTCTGGCGCCCCTCGCGCATGTTCTTGGGATGGCCGTTGACATATTTGAAGCCGTATAGCCGGCCGTCGCTGGTCGGCATCAGTTCGATGACGCCGTCATGGCTGTGCGAGGCGATGCGCGGCGTCTTGTCGAACAGCTCCCAGCGGCGAAAATCCTCCTCGATATAGGCGGCGAGTTCGGTGAGGAACCGCTCGACGCCGATGGTCAGCACCAGCTTCATCATGCGGTCGACGCTGACGAAGGGGACGATGGCAAGGCGGGAAGGCTGGGTCATGCAATGCTTCCGGAATGGCTGCGGGTCGGGCGGTCCATGATGCGGCGGCCCATCAGGCTGGCGGCGAGGTCGACCATCAGCGTGGCGGTGCGGCCGCGCTCGTCGAGGAACGGGTTGAGCTCGACCAGATCGAGGCTGGAGACCAGGCCGCTGTCGGACAGCATCTCCATCACCAGATGCGCCTCGCGGAAGGTGGCGCCGCCGGGCACGGTGGTGCCGACGGCCGGCGCGATGGAGGGGTCGAGGAAGTCGACGTCGAGGCTGACATGCAGCAGGCCGTTTTCCTTTTCGACGATGGCCAGGAAGGCGCGCAGCAAAGGTGCAACGCCGTGCTCGTCAATGGTGCGCATGTCGTGCACGGTAACCCCCGCTTCGCTCAGCGCCCGGCGCTCCGCCGGATCGACGCTGCGCAGGCCCATGACGCAGATGTGGGCAGGGTCGACGGCGACAGGCAGGTCCGGGAAATAACCGTTGAAGCCCGGCCGGCCGCTGGCATAGGCGAGCGGCACGCCGTGCAGATTGCCGCTGACGGTGGTATCGAGCGTGTGGAAATCGGGATGTGCGTCGAGCCACAGCACGAAGAGCGGCCGGCCGCGTTCGGCGGCGCGGCGGGCTATGCCCGACACCGTGCCGGCCGATATCGCGTGGTCGCCGCCAAGGAAGATCGGCATGGCGTCTCGCGAAGCCGCATAGGCGGTCTCGGCAATTGCCGCCGTCCAGGCGGAAATCTCCGGCAGGGCCTTCAGCGCGAGATTGCCGTGGACGATTGCGCGCACGGCGGCCGGTTGCACCGCGCCCCAGTCCTCGACCTCGTGGCCGAGTTCCGACAGCACCGAGGCAAGCCCGGCCGTGCGCAGCGCGCTCGGCCCCATCTCGCATCCCATCCTGCCGGCGCCGTCCTGCACCGGCGCGCCAACGATCCTGCAGCGCATGGTTCTTGTTGTCCTTGTAAATTGATTGGGCGGTTGATGCGTGGAATGAACCATCCCGGCCCGGCAGAATGAACAGGCGAAATTGGCATTTCGAGAAGAATGATTTATCAATCCGATAAGTCAGCTTGGTCAAAGTGGATAGAATCATGGACTTGCTCGACGAAAGGCTGGTCACGCTGCTCAGGCATGATGCCCGGCGCAGCATCTCCGATCTCGCGGTCGATCTCGGGGTGTCGCGCGCCACGGTCAGGGCGCGCATGGAGCGGCTGGAAAAAACGGGCGAGATCATCGGCTACACGGTGGTGCTGCGCGCCGACGCGGTCGACCAGCGGATACGCGGCGTGATGATGATCGAGATCGAGGGCCATGCCGCCGACCGCGTGGTCCGGGCGCTCGGCGGCCTCGCCGAGGTTTCGACCATTCACACCACCAATGGCCGCTGGGACCTGGTGGTCGAACTCGGAACGGCGTCGCTCACCGATTTCGACGCGGTGCTTAGGCGGATACGGCTCATCCCGGGGATAACCGGCAGCGAGACAAGTCTGCTGCTGGCAACGCCGAGGACGACAAGGGCAAGGTTGGCGTAGCCGTCCTTCCGGCCGGCGTGTTCACGCAAAGCTTTGTGACGGATCTGGCGAATGGGTCGCCTGGCTGACGAATCTCATTGGGGCCGCAGCTATCCTCCACATGACGGAGGAAGCCGGCATGACGCGAGATTGCACCAGCTTCAACGGTGCAAGGACCGGACGCTTGCCACAGGCCAAGGCTGATGGCAGGATAAAAGGCCGCAACGTGCGGCCTCTGGCGGCCGTTGTGTTTCGATGGATTATGAAGCATTTTCCCAAGGTGCGGGTTCTCCTCACAATGTGCGGCAGCCTCGTTTCGCCTTGGTCGCCCTTGATTTTTCGCAATGTGCGCTTTGCCTGCCTCAGGCCGCAGGGCATTTAATTCCACGGGGTCAAGCCTCATGACAGAGATTTGTGCTCGGGCCGTCTATCGTCGGCGAAGACAAGGCATGGCGCCACAATCAGCGCCCCTGGCATTCGTGACCTGGTGAAGAATGCCGTTGCGTACCTCTCGCCCCCATGTTTCAAAACAGGTCGATAGACCCGCGAGAATGGTTTCGAAGCCTGCGGGGTTGCCCACGGTCCGGCGAGAATTCTAAAAGACGTTCACAATGACACAGCACGCAAAAGACGCACGAATTCTCATGTACAGCCACGACACGTTCGGGCTCGGCCATTTGCAGCGTTGCCGAACGATCGCGCATTCGCTGGTCGGGGATTTCCGCGGACTTCAGGTGCTAATCATTTCGGGCGCCACCATCGCCGGCGCCTTCGACTACCGCGCCCGCGTCGACTTCGTGAAGATCCCCAGCGTCATCAAGCTGCGAAACGGCGAATACACCTCGCTGGAAAAGGACATCGATCTGCACGAGACGCTAAGGATGCGGCAGTCGATTATCCGCCACACGGCCGAGAGCTTCCGGCCGGATATCTTCATCGTCGACAAGGAACCGCTGGGGCTGCGCGGAGAGATTGAGGATACGCTGTCCTACCTCAAGACGCGGGGCACCACGCTCGTGCTTGGCCTGCGCGAGGTGATGGACGCGCCGCATTTGCTCGAAGCGGAGTGGGCACGCAGGGATGTGATGCGCAAGATCGGCCTGTTCTACGACAAGGTCTGGGTCTATGGCCCGCCGGATTTCTACGATCCGCTGACCGGCCTGGAGGTGCCGCCGGCGGTCAGGGCAAAGATGAAGTTCGTCGGTTTCCTGCAACGGAGCCTGCAGCAGAACCAGTTGCCCGGCCACCGGCCCGAGGGCGACTATATCCTGGTTACCACCGGTGGCGGCGGTGACGGCGCCGACCTGATCCACAACGTCATCGAGGCCTATCAGCAGGATCCGCGATTGCAGCACCGGGCGCTGATCGTGCTTGGGCCCTACATGCCGGCGCGCAAGCGCAACAAGCTGGTCCGGAAGGGGGCCAAGATCCCCTATGTCAAGATCATCGAATTCGACAACCGGATGGAAGAGCTGATTGCCGGCGCCAAGGCGGTGGTGGCGATGGGCGGTTACAACACCTATTGCGAGATACTGTCTTTCGACAAGCCGGCGCTGATCGTGCCGCGCGTCACGCCGCGCGAGGAACAGCTGATCCGGGCACGGCGCGCAGCCGAACTCGGCCTCATCGAGATGCTTTTGCCTGAGGAAGCCGAGGATGCCCAGCGGTTTGCCGATGCGCTGCAGGTTTTGCCGGGCCGGCCCCGCCCATCGCAGAGCAATGCGCATCTGACGCTGGAAGGGCTGCCTCATATTTCCGAAATCGTCGCGGAACTGCTCGACCGGCGGGCCGGCCATCACCTTTCGGTCATTGAAGGCATGAACTGAGTTGCAACACCGCAAGATCGTCGTGGTTCTGAAGGGCTACCCGCGGCTGTCGGAAACCTTCATCGCGCAGGAGCTGCTCGGTCTGGAGCGTGCGGGGTTGGACCTGATACTTTTCGCGCTCAGGCGGCCGACCGACGCAAAACGTCATCCCGTGCATGACGAGATCAAGGCCCCCGTCCATTATCTGCCGGAATATCTGCACAGAGAGCCGCTGCGCGTGGTTCGATCGCTGTTTGCCTGTCTGCCGCGGCCTGGCTTCTGGCGCGCGCTCAAATCGCTCGCTGCCGATATCCGCCGCGACTTTACGCGCAATCGCGCGCGCCGCTTCGGGCAAGCGCTGGTGCTGGCGGCCGAATGGCCGCAAGATGCCGGATGGCTGCATGCCCATTTCGCGCACACGCCGGCATCGGTGACGCGCTATGCCAGCCAGCTTCGTGGCTTGCCCTGGAGCTGCTCAGCCCATGCCAAGGACATCTGGACGTCGGCGGACTGGGATCTGGCCGGCAAGCTTTCCTCGGCGCGCTGGACGGTCACGTGCACGAAAACCGGCTTCGACCATCTGAAAAAACTCGCCAACGGCAGTTCGTCCGTGCATCTGAGCTATCATGGGCTCGACCTTGACCGCTTCGGCAGTTTCGGCGAGGCGCGAAAACAGCGTGACGGCTCGGCGCCGGCCGAACCGGTCATGATCTTGAGTGTCGGACGCGCCGTTGAAAAGAAAGGCTATGATACGTTGCTGGAGGCTCTTGCCCTCTTGCCTGGCGATCTGGCGTGGTGTTTCGAGCATATCGGTGGCGGCGAGGAACTGAACCGGCTGAAGGCGCTGGCGCAAAGGCTCGGGCTGGAGGGGCGCGTCTCCTGGAAAGGCGCGCTGGCGCAGGAGGAGGTGCTTGAGCACTACCGCAGCGCCGACATCTTCGCTTTGGCCTGCAGGATCACCGCGGACGGCGACCGGGACGGCCTGCCGAATGTTCTGGTGGAGGCGGCCAGCCAGCGGCTTGCCTGCGTGTCGACCGATATTTCCGGCGTGCCGGAGCTTTTATCGTCGGATGAAACCGGGCTGCTGATTCCCTCGGAAAACCCGACTGCCCTGGCACAGGCGCTGGAGCGCCTGATCCGCGATCCCGTCCTGCGCGCCCGCCTCGGCGACGCCGCGGAGCGGCGCGTGCGAAGCAATTTCGACCATGTGGCAGGCATTGGACAGCTCAAGGAACTGTTCGAGCGGGAGTGGCGGGCCGCCGAATGAAGCGGCTGCGCGCTTTCTTCTATGTTCAGCACCTGCTCGGCATCGGCCATCTCGCGCGCGCCAGCCGCATTGCGGCGGCTCTGGTCGATGACGGGTTCGACGTCACCGTCGTGACCGGCGGAGCGCCGATCGCGGGATTTCCGGGATCGGGTGTAAAATCCGTGACCCTGCCGCCTGTCACCTCCGGTGACGAAGGATTTTCCGGACTTGTCGACCTGCAGGGCAAAGCCATCGACGATGATTTCAAGAGGCGGCGCTCAGAGATGCTGCTGCAGGCTTTCCGGGATTACAGGCCCGACATCGTCATTATCGAGGCGTTTCCCTTTGGACGCCGGCAGATGCGTTTCGAACTCTTGCCACTGATCGAGGCCATCGAAGCGACATCGCCCAGACCGCTGCTGGCGGCGTCCGTCCGCGACATCCTTCAGGAGCGCGTGAAGCCGAGCCGAAACGAAGAAACGGTCGATCTCGTCAACAGGCATTTCGATCTTGTCATGGTCCATGGCGATCCGGCTTTCGCAACCATCGACAAGACATTTCCGCTGGCTGGGGCGATCAGGGCCGAGGTCGCCTACACCGGGCTCGTTGCTGCGCCGCCGGCGCAAGCGGCCTCAGAGCGCTTCGACGTTCTGGTGTCGGTTGGCGGCGGGGCGGCCGGAAAGAGCCTTGTCAGATCCACCGTCGCGGCGGCGCGAAATGCCGACAACGCCTGGACATGGTGTTTGATCACCGGCCCAAACCTGCCGAAGGACGAGTTTGACGCGATTTCACGCGATGCCTCCCCACGCCTGTCCATCTTCCGGTTCCGCGAGGATTTCGCCAGCCTGCTGACCGGCGCCCGCCTGTCGGTCTCGCAGGCGGGTTACAACACGGTCTGCGATGTCATGCGCGCGGGGTGTCGCTCGCTGCTCGTTCCATTTGCAGCCGGCGGGGAAACCGAGCAGACGCGTCGCGCTCTGATGCTCGAAGAGCTCGGTCTTGCAACGGTGCTGACGGAACAGGACCTGACGCCTGAAGGTCTGGCGCATGCGATCGAGCAGGCGCTTGCGGGACCGCCGCCAGCCTCGCATCGTCTCGATCTGGAAGGGGCGCGGCGCTCGGCGCAAATCCTGCGCGAGCGCTTCAAACAGTTCCAATCAGCATGAAGCGTGTATAATTTTTTGTCGGCAATTCGCCGGAGAACCTGATCTGCCGCAGCGCCGCCATTGCTTCGAAGGCTGCAAGTGACGCCACGCAGTTGATGTGCGTCGGCTCGCTGAAATAGTCGTTCGACTGCAGCAGCACGTTCGTACCCCGCGGAAGCAGGGCAAGCCAGGCGCTGAGATCGGCTATGTGTTCGCAGCTCGTATTGACCACCAGGTCGGGTCGGCCGGCGCCATAGTCGAGTGCGTACATATCTGCCGTCAGCGCTTGAAACCGCTCGCCGGCTTGCCGGTTGAGTGTCCGGGCGACCGCGCCGACTTCGGGATCGATGTCGATGCTGTCGATCGCCCCGATGTCGAAGCGGGCGTCATTGAAAAGCATCGCCGGCAATACGCCGTACCATCCACCCAGAACCCATATGCGCTCGAACCGGCCGCCGCAGCTTTCGAACAGCCTGTCGAGCGCCCACATCTTGCAGGCGACCTGCTTGTGGTTGAAGGCATTGGCGATATCGGCCTGCGGATGCTTGGCGATGACGCGCGCCAGCCCGGCCACGAGAGGGTGGTCGACATAGGCGGCAATTCCCCGCGTGAGGTCCAGGGCTTGCTCATGCCCACCCATGCCGGCATTGCGTGGTTGCGTGACATCCATCATATTCGTCTTCTATGTTGGGATTTCGGGCGACACAACGCAATCTTGCCTCTTGCAAGCCTGTTCGACTTGCGGACGCGACTGTGCCGCAACCCGTTTCGCCATTGACCGGAGGAGGCCGATTGCATTTGTCCGGACCATCGGCGCCCATCCGCCTGGCGCGCAGCTGCCGCTTTGAGCTCGTCGTTGGCGGCGAAGACATGGCCGATACACCATTTGCCAGCAGGTGCCTTTACATTCCGCATCCTTCAAACTGACAATCGCATATGGAAACCAGCCTAGCCCGCTATATCTGGACGCACACCAGGAAGCAGCAGCTCTGGATATTGATGATCGTCGTGCTTTCGATGGTCCCGTATTTCATGTCGTTCGACCTGCCGAAGCTGATCGTCAACGGCCCGATCCAGGGCAAGGGGTTCGAGCAACCGGGCGCGACCCTGCCATTCATGCGGTTGCACTATAACCTGCCGTTCATCGGCGAGGTCCAGTTCTTCTCCGGTTTTCAACTGGACCGCACCTCGACCCTGCTTGCGCTCAGCCTTGTGTTCCTCTTGCTGGTCGTCATCAACGGCTTGTTCAAGCTCTACATCAACACTTACAAGGGCCGGCTCGGCGAACGCATGCTGCGGCGTATTCGTTTCGATCTGGTCGATCGTGTGCTGCGGTTTCCGCCGGTTTACTTCAAGCGGGTGAAATCCGCCGAAGTGGCGACCATGGTGAAGGACGAGGTGGAGCCGCTGGGCGGCTTCATTGGCGATGCCTTCCTGCAGCCGGTGCTGCTCGGCGGCCAGGCGCTGACGGCCATGCTGTTCATCATGGTCCAGAACGTCTGGCTCGGAATGATAGCGGTCGTGATCGTGGCGATCCAGATCGTGCTTATCCCGCGAATGCGGCGGCGGCTGCTCGTGCTCGGGCGCCAGCGGCAGTTGACGGCGCGCGCGCTTTCAGGCCGGGTTGGCGAAATCGTCGACGGCATCGGCGCGGTTCACGTCCACGATACGTCGAACTACGAGCGCGCCGACATAGCAGCCCGGCTCGGGCTCATCTTCAAAATCCGCTTCGATCTTTACCAATGGAAATTCATGGTAAAGTTCCTCAACAATTTTCTCGCGCAGCTCACGCCCTTTCTGTTTTACATGATCGGTGGCTATCTGGTCATCCAGGGGAGGTTGGATGTCGGCCAGCTCGTGGCCGTGATCGGCGCTTACAAGGACTTGCCCGGACCGATGAAGGAACTGATCGACTGGGATCAGGACCGGCAGGATGTCCAGGTCAAATATCAGCAGGTCGTCGAACAGTTCACCGTCGAGAATATCATCGCGCCGGAAATCGGAGCACTGACGGTCGACGATCCCGATCCGATGACCAAGCCGCTGTCGGCGGTCAGCCTGTCGATAGCAGACGATGGCGGCGCAATGCTCCTCAATCGCATCTCGCTCGAGGTCAAGCCGGGTGAGACGGTGGCTCTGGTCAGCACCGCAACAGGGGGAGCGGAGGCGCTTGCGGAAGCCTTTGCGCGGCTGACCTGGCCGGACAGCGGAAGGATCGTTTCGGGCTCCGATGACTTGCTTGATCTCCCCGAAGCCGTGACCGGCCGGCGCATGTCCTACGCTTCGTCGGATGTTTTCCTGTTCCAGGCAAGCCTGCGCGACAATTTGCTCTACGGTTTGAAGCATGCGCCGCTGACATCGGTGACATATGACGGCGCAGCGGCGGACCAGCACCGTTGGAATATCGACGAGGCGCGCCGGTCGGGCAATCCGGATCTCGATATCCGCAGCGACTGGATCAACTATGCCTCCGCCGGCGCCACCGGCCCGCACGACCTCTTCGAAGCCGTGCGCCGGGTGCTCGACGCGGTTCTTCTGTCGCGCGACATTCTGGATCTTGGCTTGCGCTCTTCGGCCGACCTCAAGCGCCACACGAAGCTTGCCGAGCGGATCGTCGAATTGCGTGCGGCGCTGCGAACCCGGTTGGAGGAAGAAGGCCTGAGCGCGCTGGTGGTTCCTTTTGAACCGGGCGCCTACAACAAGGAAGCGACGATCGGCCAGAACCTGCTCTTCGGCGCCGCGGCCGGCCCCGAACTGGCTCACAAGGCACTGGCGTCCAATCCCTATTTTGCTTCCGTGCTGAAGCAAGCCGGCCTCGACCGCACGCTCTACGAAATGGGCATGGAGATCGCCGAACAGGCGATCGAGCTGTTTGCCGACCTGCCGCCCGAACACCAGTTCTTCCAGCAGCTCGCCTTCATGAGCGCCGAGGAGATACCCGCCTACGAAACCTTGCTGCAACGGCTCAAGAATCGCCCCTACGATGCGGTTTCGGAGAACGACCGCGCCATGATGGTCACCTTAAGCTTTGCCTATATCGAGCCCCGGCATCGCTTCGGCCTGTTGACCGACGAGCTGATGAGCAAGATCATCGCTGCACGCAACCAGTTCTATGAAAACCTGCCGGCCGAGCTGGAGAAAGCTGTCGAACGGTTTGATCCTGCCAAATACATCGCCGCGGCCACCGTCATGGACAACGTCCTGTTCGGGCGTGTCGGCAACAACCATCCCGACGCGCCGGACCGTATTCGCTCCATCGTCTATGATATTCTTGACGAACTGGGACTTTATGCCGAGCTTCTGGATGTCGGCCTGGACTTCAACGTCGGCGCCGCCGGCAGGCGGCTGACCGGCGGACAGCGACAGAAGCTCGATGTTGCCCGCGCCTTGCTCAAGCGTCCCGATTTCCTCATTCTCAATCGGCCGCTGTCGGCGCTCGACCAGCGCGTGCAGGACAAAGTGTTGCGGAATGTGCTCGACGAAGCCAGACGCGACGGCCATTCGCCGGCAATTGTGTGGGTGGTGACGAATCCGGCAATGGCGGCGATGTTCGATCGGGTTGTGGTCTTTGACTCAGGCCAATTGGTGGAAGACGGAACACACGAGACACTCTTGGCGGGAAACGGTATCTTCAAGGAACTTGTGTCATAGTCTGGCAAACGCGAATTCAGGAAGGTTTGCGACAATGCTGCTCAAGGATGAAGTTGGAATGCTGCAACGCGTTCCCTTGTTCTCTGGCATCGAGCCGACAAAGCTCAAGCTGCTCGCGTTCACGTCCGATCGCGTGAACTACAGTGCCGGCCAGATTCTTTTCCGGCAGGGCGACGAGGCAGACGCCGCCTATGTCATCCTTTCGGGCAGCGCGGATATTCTGGTCGATTCCGACAATGGGCCGATCAAAGTTGCCGAATTGCTGCCAAATTCGATCGTTGGCGAGATTGCCATATTGTGCAACAGCTCCCGTACTGCCACCGTCAAAGCGGCAAGTGAGCTGGAGGCCTTGAGAATCCGCAAGGACCATTTCCTGAGGCTTATGAAGGAGTTTCCCGAAATGACCATCGAGATATTGCGGGTTCTTGCCGATAGGCTAAGCAGTACGACCGCGGACCTGATCGACGCACGAACGGCCGAGAGCGATTCACAGTTGCACTGAAGCGGCGAGCCGCTCTGTTTCTTTGTTTTGATGCAGTTTCCGGAACCGTGTCACACCTTTCCTGGAACGACTCTGGCAGCAGTTGGTTGGCTACGATGGGCGAAAGGGTGCATGGACGACGATTTCTTCCTTGTCAGGTTTTGGGGCGTGCGCGGCAGCATTGCGGTGTCGGGGCCAGAATTTGCTCGCTATGGCGGCAACACGATCTGCATCGAGATGCAATGCGGCAAGCATACGCTTCTGTTCGACGCGGGCTCCGGCTTGCGGCCTGCCGGCAGGACGCTTCGGGCGGCGGGCGTCACCGATTTCGACCTGTTTTTCACCCATTGCCATTACGATCACATCATCGGGCTGCCGGCTTTCAAGCCTATTTATGAACGAGGCATCAAAGTTACGCTTTGGTCCGGGCATCTGGCTGGACGCATGACGACGCGGCAGATGGTCGATGAATTCATTCGGCCGCCATGGTTTCCGGTGACACTCGGTGTCTGCAAGGCGAGCCTCGACTGCCGCGATTTCGCATCCGGAGACCTGCTTCGGCCACGCGAAGGAGTTGTTGTACGAACCGGTAGTCTTACCCATCCGGGCGGCTGCATCGGCTACCGGGTCGAATGGGGGGGCCGCGTCGTGGCGGTCATCACAGACACCGAGCACGAGCCGGGCAAACTCGATCCGGCGGTGCTCGGTCTGATCGAGAATGCCGACCTCGTCATTTACGATTGCACCTACACCGAGGAGGAAATGGAGCGCTACCGCGGCAACGGGCACTCGACATGGCAACAGGGCGTCAAGCTCTGCGAGGCGGCCGGCGCGCGCGGGCTTGCGCTGTTTCACCACGATCCGGCACGCACAGACGATGAGCTGGACGAGATGGAGAAACTGGCCAAGGACAGATTTGCCGGCGCTTTTGCGGCGCGGGATGGCCAGACGCTCACATTTCCAGTCTTGCACAAAAAGCGCTGAGCTATTTTCCGGCGCTGCGTTCTGTCAGTGTGCTGATCGGAAGCCATGCGCAGGCTTCTGCCCGCGCGGTGATCGTGAACAGCCGTTCGAGGAAAAGCCAGGCCGATTCATCATGGACGAGATGGTGGGTGAGCAGGCCGACCGGTTCGCCGCCGTCGAATGCACGCTGCAATTGCGCGACGATGGCCTGAACCAACAGACCATGATCGCGGCAGCCGCGCGTGCCATGCCAATCCATGATGTCGACATTGCTGTTGATGACCGCCAAGGAAGCCGGCCTTGGCGGCCCGAACACCGACAATGCCGCAAATCCTATCGATCCGAGGTCGGGTACCAGGCCGGCGTCGATCCGGTTCCAGGGCGGCACCAGCATCGGAACCGCACGTGCGCCGTGCAGGCCGGTTACACGCGACAGCCCGCCGGCCAGCTCATCCAGCACCACCTCGCGTGGCCGATGCGCGCCGAGCTCCTGCTTTTTTTGACCCTCGGGCGCATGATTTCGGTGCGCCCAGCCATGAATGGCGACCGTGGCATGCGGCGCGGCGTCAAGCCGGACGACAAGCTTCCCGTCGGTCTGGGCCGGAATGACGGCCAGAGTGACCGGAACCGCGAAGTCACCGGTGAGGTCGAGCAACCGATCGAGCGCCGGCGTCGGATCCACGGCGTCGTCGTCGCGCAGCCAGAACTCTGCCTTGCGGCCCCACCGTTGCCGATGCGCCAGCTCGTCCACCAGAGGCTGCCAAATCGGGTCGGACGTCATGACAACGGGATCATCTTGAGAAGTTCCGCCAGACGGGCCTTTGCAGCACCGAGAGAGCGTTCTTCGAGAACGAAACGTCTGGCCTCTGCAGCCATGATGGTTCTTTCGTCATTATTGGCCAGAAGCCTTGCGATGGCCGAAGCGAACGCCCCCACATCGCCCGGCGGGGTGAGAAACCCGGTCTGGCCATGCCGCACGACCTCCGGCACGCCGGCAATGTCCTGAGCCACCACCGGAAGGCCGGCGGCCTGTGCTTCAAGATAGGCAATGCCATAGGCCTCGCCGTAACCCGGCCAGACGTAGATTCCCCCGCGATAAAGGACATCCGGCACGGCGGCAGGCTCGATGGCGCCAAGCCATTCGATACGGTCGGCGGGCAAGCCGGCGAATTGCGCCTTTACCTCGTCACGGGCAGGTCCGTCCCCGACGACCGATAGCGTCCAGGGGAGATGGCCGATCAACCCGAGCGCCTGCGCCAGCATGCGATAGCTCAAGACCTTGTCGCCCGGGCGCATCATGGCGACGGTCACGAGGCGCGTCGGATAATCCAGTACCGGCATTTCGTGGAATGCCGATGTGTCGATGAAGGGTGAAAGCATACCGAGAGCGGCGTGGGGGACAGCATCCGCCAGCCCCTGGCGATCCCTTTGCGTGAAGCAGATGTTCAGCGCCGCCTGTTCGATGGCTCGCGCGACCAATGCTTGGCTATCGGCCCACGAACCGGCGTTGCGCCGTTCGGAATAGGAGGCTTCGGCCGTCACATAGGGGACGGCAAAGGCCAACGCCAGCTCGGGCCCGATCAGGTCGGGCGCCTTGTAGTAGGGATGATAGGAGAACCAGAGATCGGGCTTGCCGTCACGGTCCCAAAGCCTTGTCAGTCGCGCGGCTTCGTCCCGGGCCTCGATCATGAGCGCATCGAAACTTTTCGGTTCCGGCTGGCGTAGATAGAAGCGCAACTCCGATGCCAGTTCGACGCTATGCCCGCCATGCTGCAGCGCCTGGACCAGCATCCGTGCCATCTGGCGGTCGCCGGAGACAACGGGATGATTGGGCGACTTCAGCGGGGCGTAGAAGGCAATTCGCATCGCGCGATCCTATCATCGCAAAGCCTGCCCAAGTCAATTTCGAGGCATGATCGACTTCACCTTCAAGCGCTGGAATGTGCTATCTGATGCTTATGGAAACAGCTGTCGCGTCCGACCCGTTCGTCGCTTCTTTGCCGGTCTTCGCAAAGTTCGAAAGCGTTGCCGATATCGACAACTATCGGCCTCTCCCCGATGGCTGGGCGCTGGCCACCGCCGACATCGTCGGCTCGACCAAGGCGATCGAAGCCGGGCGCTACAAAACCGTCAATATGGCCGGCGCCAGCGTCATTTCGGCGCTGCTCAATGCACTGGGCCGGCAAGATCTTCCCTTCGTCTTCGGCGGCGACGGCGCGCTCGTGGCGTTTCCCGGCTCGGCGCTGGAGATCGCCCGTAACGCGCTGGCTTCTGTCCAGAGATGGGTGGCGGACGAACTGGACCTGACCTTGCGTGCCGCAATCGTGCCGATAAAGGACATAAGAGCGCAAGGCCTCGACGTTCGCGTGGCGAGGTTCCAGGCCTCCGAAGCAGCCTTCTATGCCATGTTCGCCGGCGGCGGCGGCAGTTGGGCGGAAGCCGAAATGAAAGCCGGGCGCTACCGCGTCGACCCCGCCCCGGCCGGCGCGCGGCCGGATCTGACCGGCCTCTCCTGCCGCTGGAACCCGATCGAAGCCCGGCATGGCGAAATTGTCTCGATCATAGCCGTGCCCGGGGCATCGCGCGACTTGCGTGGTTTCCAGTTTCTGGCTTCCGACATCATCGCCCTTGCCGGCAGGCAGGAGCGCGATGGCCACCCGGTGCCGGTGGACGGTCCGGCCTATAGTCTCTTGCCCGCCGGTCTCGATGTCGAGGCACGGGCCACGGCGCCGCCGGGGCGGCGGTGGCTGGCCAAGCTGTGGGTGATCTTCCTGATGACGCTTACGGCCGTCACCGACAAATTGGGCTGGACGATCGGCGGTTTCGACCCGAAGGTCTACAAGCGCGAGGTGGCCAGCAATTCGGATTTCCGCAAGTTCGACGACGGCTTGAAGATGACCATCGACGTCGACGCGGATGTGTTGCAGCGGATCGAGAACCGGCTGAAACAAGCGGAAGAGGCCGGCATCTGCAACTATGGCCTGCACCGCCAGAAGTCGGCCTTGATGACATGCCTCGTCATCTCGCCGCTGCAGCGCGATCATGTTCACTTCATCGATGGCGCCGCCGGCGGCTATGCAATGGCTGCCGCAAGCCTGAAGGCGAAGGCGCCGGTCTGATGACGGCTTGGGGAATCGATTTTCCGCAATGCGCCGCGGCCATGGTTCTTGGGACCCGGCGAGCCCGACGGTGCCTGAGCCGACCAATTATTTGCGCGATGTCAGGATCGGGATTGCACTTCGCCGGCAGCCTCGCCACATAGTGTTGCAGGTGATTTGTGCGGTCGACGTCTGCTTGCTTCCTGCAAGGACAGTCATTCGGGATATTCTTCGCCGGCTTCTGCCCCCGAAGCCGGCTTCATTGACTTCGAGAATTTTGCGGATCAAAGGAGATGGCTCGTCTTCGACGGGTTTCGAGATAGCATGAGCACAGCGCAAGCAGAAATTTCCAACATTCTCATGGATAAGGTTGCCGATTGGCTGACCCAATCGGCGCTGGCGGGCGACGACCTGGAAACATTGGTCAAGGGTTTTTGTGAACGGCTGGCTGCTGCCGGCCTGCCGCTGAAGCGGGTGCATTTGAGCTTTTCGATGTTGCATCCGCTTTATGACGCGCTCGGTTTCACCTGGATTCGCGGCCAAGGCCTGGAAGTGGAAGGCTTCCGGAGTGAGAACGGCGTCCATTCCGACAGATTCCTAACCAGCCCATACTACCATCTGCTCAGCAACAAGCTCGACCATCTGCGGCGCCGGCTCGACCCGTCGGTGCGGTCGGAGTTTCCTGTTTTCGATGAGCTCAGGCTTATGGGCGTCACCGATTACATGGCTTTCGTCCATCCCTTCAATGGCGATACAAGTCAGGGCATGTTGGGGTCCTGGTCCACCGACAGTGCTTCAGGCTTCAGCGACAGCATGATTTCGGCGCTGCTGCGGATCCAGAACCATCTCGCCATAGCAAGCAAGATGGCGGTGCTCACCAAGCTCGCCGACAACATGATGACCACGTATCTCGGAGGTGACGCCGGCAGGCGCGTGCTGGACGGCCAGATCAAGCGCGGCGAGGGCGACACAATCCGGGCCGCGCTGGTGATGGGCGATATGCGCGGGTCGACAAGGCTCGCCGAAACCTCCGGCCGCGAAGTCTATATCGATACGCTGAACCAGTTTTTCGATGCCATCGCAGCACCATTCAATCGCAAAGGCGGGCAGATCATGAGTTTCCTGGGGGATGGATTCATTGCCGTCTACCCCTGCGAAAGGCACCGCGCGCAGTCAGAGATCGCCTGCCAGGCTGCTCTTGCGGCTGCGCACAAGGCCAGCATGCGCATGATGGAGCTCAATCTGCGCAGAAAAGAGCAAGGACTGGGCGACATAAAATTTGGTATCGGCCTGCATGTCGGCAATGTGATGTTCGGCAATGTCGGGCTTACTGACCGACTCACATTCTCGGTCTTCGGCTCGGCTGTAAACGAGGTCCAGCGTCTCCAGACCCTGACCAAGAAATATCCGCACAGCGTTCTCGCCAGCAAGGACTTCGCCGGCTATTGCGGGGCCAACAGTTGGCTGACGCTCGGCGAGGAGGAACTGGCGGGCAGCAAGCAGAAGCTGACGGTGCTTTCACCCGATCTGTCGGGTGCTCTCGCACTCGATGAAGACGCTGCGCTGCAGCCGTTTCACGATCGGATATCGGACGCCGAGCAGGTCATGCTGCTTCATCGCGATGCCGCGCGGCTGTCGGCGGGCGACCGGAGGAAGCTCCAGTAGTCACCACCATCCGATCTGGACGCCCTGGTATGCTGTCCGGCCGCCGGTCGCCGGGGAATTCGTTTCGAATCCAAGTTGCTCTGCGCTGACAATGCGCTAGTCTTGCTTTTTTGGGGCCGGTCGGGAGGCGCCAGATTGGGGCTGGTGTGGGAATGGATGCAGGCGTTGATCTGCTGCGGATCGAGGATGTTGGCATCTCTTTTGCCATTGTCGGGGGACCGTTGCATGCCGTCAGGCGGGCAAATCTTCGCGTCCTGCCCGGCAAGGTCACCGCACTTGTCGGTGAGTCCGGTTCCGGAAAATCGGTTCTCAGCCAGGCCGTGATGGGCATCTTGCCGAACACGGCCCATGTTCGCGGCCGTATCCTGTTTTCCGATCCCAAAAAGCCCGGCACGACGCAGGATATCCTGCAGATGCCGCGAGACGGACCCGAAATCCGGGCGTTGAGAGGCAGCCGCATCGGCAAGATCTTTCAGGAGCCGATGACATCGCTGTCGCCGCTGCACACGATCGGCAACCAGGTCAGCGAATCCCTGCAGATTCATACGTGCATGGATCGGACGGAGCGCAAGGCACGGACCGAGGAAATGCTCGGGCTCGTCGGGTTTCCCAATCCCAAGCGCGCCTACGACATGTATCCGTTCGAACTTTCGGGAGGATTGCGGCAACGCGCCATGATCGCCATGGCGCTTATCTGCCGGCCCGCTCTGTTGATCGCCGATGAGCCGACGACGGCGTTGGACGTCACCATCCAGGCGCAAATCCTGCAATTGCTTCGTGGGCTCCAGACCAAGCTCAACATGGCAATGCTGCTGATCACGCACGACCTCGGCGTGGTCGCCAATGTCGCCGACGAGGTGGTCGTCATGTACCATGGCGAGATCATGGAAGCGGGCCCTGTGGAGGCAATATTCCGCCGGCCAGGCCACCCTTACCTGAAGGGCCTGATGGCAGCCGTTCCGCATTTCGACCTGAAGCCTGGCGAAAGACTGAAGGCGCTCCGCGAGGTGCCGGTGAATGTCGGGACCCTGCTGGGCAAGCAGACGGCGCCGGAAGCGAAAGGGCCGGACGACATTCTGCTGTCGGTCAGGGATCTGAAAAAGGTCTACACCATCCGCAACTCCGGATGGTTCAGCGGGAGCCATCAGACCTCTGTTCGCGCCGTGGACGGCGTCAGCTTCGACATCAGGCGAGGTGAGTGCCTGGGCCTGGTTGGCGAAAGCGGTTGCGGCAAAACCACCGTCAGCAAGATCCTGATGCGGGCCGTCACCCCTACCGGTGGCTCCGTGATCTTCAACGGCCGCGACGGACCGATCGACGTCCTGGAAGCCGAGGGAGACGCCCTGCGCTTGCTGCGCGCGAAACTCCAGATGGTCTTCCAGGATCCGGTTTCGTCACTTTCGCCACGCATGACAGTGGAAAACATCTTGAGCGAGCCGCTGGAAATCCATCAACGTGGCAATGCTGCGTCCCGGCTAGCCACGGTCAAGAGCCTGATGCAGGCAATCGGGCTCGATCCGCGCTTCATCCAGCGCTATCCCCACAGCTTCTCCGGCGGGCAGCGTCAGCGTATCGGCATCGCGCGCGCGTTGGCGCTGGGGCCTGAACTGCTGATCTGCGACGAGCCGGTTTCGGCGCTCGATGTCTCCGTGCAGGCGCAGATCCTGAACCTTCTGAAGGACCTGCAGAAGGAACTGGGCCTGACCTACCTGTTCATATCCCACAATCTGGCGGTGGTGGACTACATGGCGGACCGCATCGCGGTGATGTGCGGCGGGCGTATCGTCGAGCTTGCACCGCGCGAAATTCTGCTCAGGAAACCGATCCACCCCTACACGCGCTCGCTGCTCGCCGCAGTCCCCTTCCCCGATCTCGACCGGCCGATGGATTTCAAGACGCTGAAGCTCGGCGGCGCTTCCGACACCAGCGCATGGGGCCCGCAATTCCGCGACGAGGGCGAAGAGGATATGCTGTCGCCGCTCGATCTCGGCGGCGGCCATCTCGTGCTGGCCCGACGTTCGGCCGATGTCAGCGAGTTACGCCATTGATCAGCCGCCGCACTGTCCTTGGTCTCATGGCTTCGGCATTTCTGCCGGGCACGGCGCGCGCCGGCGATCTGGAGCCGGATTTTCTTCAGCCGCAGCTGAAAGCCAGGGCTCTGCCGCCACTCGCGGAGCGCCTGCCCAAAAGCCCGCGCGCGTTGAACCTCGCGGCGATGGGCCGGCAGCCCGGCCAGTATGGCGGCACGCTGCGTACGATCATCGGCAGCCAGAAAGATATCCGGATGATGACGATCTACGGGTATTCCCGGCTGGTCGGCTATGACGAAAAGCTTAACTTTCAGGCCGACATTCTCGAAAGTTTCGACGTAAAGGATGATCGCGTCTTCACGTTCAAGATTCGTGAAGGCCATAAATGGTCAGACGGCAGCCTGCTGACGCCGGAGGATTTTCGTTATTGCTGGGAAGATGTCTGGCTGAACGATGAGCTTTCGCAAGGGGGGCTCGCCCCTGCCCTGCTGGCGGACGGCAAGCCGCCACGTTTCGAGATCGTCGATCCGTTGACGGTGCGCTACAGTTGGGACGCGCCCAATCCCGACTTCCTGCCCAAACTTGCCGCTGCTTCGCCGACACCGCTTGTTTTGCCAGCCGCCTATCTCAAGCAGTTCCACAAGAAATATCAGGATCCATTCCGGCTCGCCGGCCTGATGAAGGAGAACCGGACCGCAAAATGGACGCTGCTGCACATCCGCATGTCGCGGCAGTATCGCCCGGAGAACCCGGATCTGCCGACACTCGACCCCTGGCAGAACCGGACCAAGCCGCCGGCCGAGCAGTTCATCTTCGAGCGCAACCCGTTCTTTCATCGAACAGACGAGAACGGCCGGCAACTGCCCTATGTCGACCGGATCATCATGAATGTCAGCTCGTCGGCGATCATCTCCGCCAAGACCGGTGCGGGCGAGAGCGACCTGCAATGCATGGGAATCGACTTCAGCGACTACTCCTTCCTGAAGGACGCGGAGAAGCGCTACCCGGTGAAGATGCATCTGTGGAAACGCACACAGGGTTCGCGGCTGGCGCTCATGCCCAATCTGAATTGTGCCGACCCGGTGTGGCGTGGCCTTTTGCGTGACGTGCGCGTGCGCCGCGCACTTTCGCTCGCTGTAGACAGGCGCGAGATCAACATGGCCGTCTTCTACGGATTGGCGCAGGAAAGCGCCGATACGGTCTTGCCGGAGAGCCCGCTCTACCGGCCGGAATTCGCGAAAGCCTGGGTCGCCCACGATCCCGACCAGGCCAATGCACTGCTTGACGAGGTCGGGCTTCAGGCCCGTGACGATGACGGCCTGCGGCTACTTCCCGATGGACGCCCGGCGCAGATCATCGTGGAAACGGCCGGCGAAAGCACGCTGGAAACCGATGCGCTCGAACTCATCACCGATCACTGGCGCAAGATAGGCATCGCTTTGTTCATCCGGACTTCGCAGCGCGACATCTTCCGCAGCCGCGCGCTTGGTGGCCAGATCCTGATGTCGATGTCGTCGGGCATCGACAATGGCGTGCCGACCGCCGACATGAATCCATACCAGCTGGCCCCCACCATCGACGACCAGCTGCAATGGCCGCTCTGGGGCGCTTACTATCTGTCGCATGGCAAGATGGGTGAGGCGCCCGATGTTCCTGAAGTGGTCGAGTTGATGGCTTTGCTCAAGCGCTGGAACGGATCGACCCAATCCAGCGAGCGCGCCGAAATCTGGAACTCGATGCTGTCGATCTACACCGATCAGGTGTTCTCTATCGGTACGGTGAACGAAACACTTCAGCCGATTCTGGTATCCTCGCGGCTGCGCAACCTGCCTGACAAAGCACTCTACGGCTACGACCCGACCTCCTATTTCGGTGTCTACATGCCGGACACATTCTGGCTTGGAGGCTCCTGAGCGTGCTTCGATATCTTGTCTGGCGCATCGCCGTGATGGTTCCAACGCTGCTGGTCATATCGGCGCTTGTGTTCACCATCATCGAACTTCCACCGGGCGACTATTTCGACAGCTATGTCGCCGAGCTTCGGGCCCAGGGCGAAGCGGTGGATTCCGACCGCATCCAGATGATGCGCAAGGAATATGGTTTCGACCAGCCGCCGGTCATTCGCTACTTCTACTGGGTGGGCGGGATGCTGCACGGCGATTTCGGCTATTCCTTCGAATATGAGCTGCCGGTTCGCGACGTCGTCGGCGACCGAATGTGGCTGACCGTGCTGGTTTCCTTCGTCACGATCATCTTCACCTGGCTCATCGCCTTTCCGATAGGCATGTACTCCGCCACGCATCAATACAGCTGGGGCGACTACGGCCTGACTTTCTTCGGCCTTCTCGGCCTTGCCATTCCGAATTTCATGCTGGCGCTGATCCTGATGTATTTCGCCAACATCTGGTTCGGCACGTCCATCGGCCACCTCATGGACCAGCAATATCTCGGCGAGCCGATGAGCTGGGCCAAGGCGAAGTCGATCCTCGCCCATCTCTGGATCCCGGTCCTGATCATCGGCACCGGCGGCACGGCGAGCATGATCCGGCGGCTGCGCGCCAATCTGCTCGACGAACTGCACAAGCAATATGTCGTGACGGCGCGCGCCAAGGGCCTGCATCCGTTCAAGGCGCTGGTCAAATATCCGCTGCGCATGGCGCTCAATTTCTTCATTTCCGACATCGGCTCGATCCTGCCGGCCATCATCTCCGGCGCTGAGATCACGGCTATCGTTTTGTCTTTGGAAACGACCGGGCCGATGCTGATCAAGGCGCTGCAAAGCCAGGATATGTATCTGGCAGGGTCATTCCTGATGTTCCTTGCCTTCCTGACGGTTATCGGCGTGCTGATTTCCGACCTGGCGCTGGCGCTGCTTGATCCACGAATTCGTTTGCAGGGTGGCAGCACCAAATGAAGCAGGACTCGCCGCTGCCCGCTCCGGGTGCTCCACTGCAACACTACATTTCCGGCGCGCCCTTCGACCTGCAGTCGGTCGAGGCGATGACGCCGGAGCAATCGAAGGTCTTTCAGGCATCGCAGTTGCGGCTGATGTGGTGGAAATTCCGCAAACACCGGCTTGCGCTTATATCCGGCATATTCCTGGCAGTGCTGTATTCCGGGATACTGATCTGCGAGTTCCTGGCGCCCTACAATCTGCACTCGCGCAACATGGACTACATCTATGCGCCCCCGCAGCACGTGCATCTGTTCCACAATGGCGAGTTCGTCGGGCCGTTCGTCTATGGCCGCCAGATGACGCTGGATATGGACACGCTCAAGCGGAACTACATCGAGAAGCACGACGATGTTCAGCGGCTCCGTTTCTTCTGCAAGGGCGACACTTATCGGTTCTGGGGCCTGATCGAAGGTGACAGGCATTTTGTCTGTCCTGCCGAAAACGGGCAGCTGTTTCTGGCCGGCACCGACAGGCTGGGGCGCGACGTGCTCTCGCGCATGATCTATGGCGCACGCATTTCACTGACTATCGGCCTCGTCGGCATCAGTTTCAGCTTCCTGCTCGGCATCGTCATCGGCGGGCTGGCCGGCTATCACGGCGGTATCTTCGACCTGATCGTCCAACGGATAATCGAAGTCCTGCAATCGATTCCCAGCATTCCGCTATGGCTGGCCCTGGCGGCGATCATGCCGATAACCTGGAGTCCGATCCTGATCTATTTCGGCATCACCGTCATCCTCGGGCTGCTCGACTGGACCGGACTGGCGCGGGCCGTGCGTTCAAAGCTTCTGGCCTTGCGAGAGGAGGATTACGTTCTGGCGGCGCAGTTGATGGGCGCCGGAAGCAGCCGCATCATCAGGCGGCATCTCATTCCCGGCTTCATGTCGCATCTGATCGCGACGGCGACGCTCTCCATCCCTGGCATGATCCTGGGCGAAACGGCGCTGAGCTTCCTCGGGCTCGGCCTGAGGGCGCCGATAACCAGCTGGGGCATCCTGCTCACCGAGGCGCGCAGCGTCAGCGTGATCGCGTTCTATCCATGGCTGCTTTTGCCGATGCTGCCGGTCATCCTCGTTATCATGGCGTTCAACTTCCTCGGCGACGGCTTGCGGGACGCCGCAGACCCCTACAAGTGATATCGCTGTTCCACCGCCCGGCCTGCCGAACACTCCACCCGGTATGACGCTTGTCGGCGGCCGGTTGCGTTATTGCAGGGTTCGTCGTTCGCCTTTATATGCAGCAAGCCTCGATCGGGGCTGCTGGTTCAGGACACACAATCGCATATGAGTCGCCTCGATAATTTCATCAGCAGGATGACCGCGCAGCGCGACATTCTCAATCGAATCTGCCCCGAGGTGGCGAAGATGGAGGGGCTTGTGCTTGAGCTCGGCCTCGGCAATGGCCGGACATTCCACCATCTGCGCGAGCTTCTGCCCGGGCGCCGGATCGTGGTGTTCGACCGCGAAGTTGGCGCGCACACTAGCTCAATTCCCGAAGCTGAAAACCTCGTGCTCGGCGAAATACGCGAGACGGGCCGCAAGTTCATTGGCATCGAAGCCGCCCTTGTTCATGCCGACATTGGCACCGGCTATGACGATCGCGATGCAGTGACCGCTACCTGGCTTCCCGATCTGATTGCGAGCCTGCTTCGCGTCGGCGGCTTCGCGGTCAGTGGCACGCCGCTCGATCACCCGCTGCTGCAACACCTCCCGGCGCCCACTTCGGAGCCCGCCGACCGTTATTTCCTCTGCAAGCGCGTGTGAGCGGCAGAGAACTCTTCAGGGGATCGTATAAACCGCAATCTCCCGCTCGATGCCGCGCAGCGAGACCTCGTGCGGCACGGGCGTCAGCGCGTTCCTGTGCAACAGATCGGCGGTGAGATTATCGTCGACCACCGCACGCGTGGCGAAGATCGCCTGTGCGTTGGCGAGGTTCTGGACCCGCGAAGCAATGTTGACCGTCTGGCCGAAATAATCCTGCCGCTCGTTCATGGACACGGCTATGCAGGGGCCGGCGTGAACACCGATCTTGAGCAGAAGGTCCTCGCGCCCGCTTTTGTCATTGAGCGCCCGCATGGCGTCGCGCATCCGCAGCGCCGCGGCAATCGCACGGTCAGGCGTCGCGAAGGTCGCCATCACCGCATCGCCGATCGTCTTCACAACCGCGCCTGCCTCCGCCGCGACGATCTCGTGCAGAACCTGGAAGTGCTCGCGTACGAGATCGAAGGCTGAAAGATCGCCCACCCGCTCGTAAAGCTCGGTCGATCCGCGCAGATCGGTGAACAGGAAGGTCAGGCTGGTGATCTTCAGGCGCTGGTTGATGTCGAGCGTATCCGTGCGATAGAGATCCCGGAACGTCTGGTTGGTGAGCAGGCGCTTGGCGGTCACGAAGGGCCGGCGCTTGCCCAGGAAATCATGCAATACCGGGCAGGCGATGAAGACCGTCGGCAGCACGCGCGTGTCGGTCCTGTTTTCCAGCGAAATGCGCAATGGGCCGGGTTGCATCTCCAGCGTCTGGCTCTGGACATGGTCCCGGTCGAAGGCCAGAGAGAGGTTTCGCCGCTCTTTTGCCGGTTCGCCCTTCGCGTCGATGAACTGGGCCGAATGCGTGACCGGCTCGAAGACGATGATGAATTGGGGCGGAAGCTGGATGTGCAGAACCGCCTTTTCACCGGGCGCAAGCTCGATATCTTCCAGCGAGAACGCTTCCATCTTTTCCGCCAGATCCTCGTCCGGCAGATCGGCCCCGGACGCCCAGTAGATCTGGCGGTAATATTCCACCAACGGCAGTTCGTGTGGATTGTGGGCGGCAATCCTGCGCACGCGGGGACTGACGGTGAATGTCACCTCGACCATCTCGTCGAGGGTCGGCGAATAGCCCTGGGAGCACAGCGCGCAGGTGTATTCGTCCTTCTGCATGGTTTTCAGCGTGGCGTTGGTGTCGAGCACGCCGCCACAGCCGGGGCACAGAACATTCCAGGAAATGTCGAAGATGCCCACCCGCGCCGCATGGAGAAAGGCGCTTATGGTGCGTTCCTCGTCGAGGCCATGCTTGCTGGCGAAGGCCAGCGCATTGATGCGGCAAAGTTCGCGGTCCTTGCCCTCGGCGATGGTTTGCCGGATTGCGTCGATTGCCTGCGGATCGACATCGGTCGATTGCCGCAGAAGCGAGAACAGATCCTGAGCTTCGGTCATCGTGCAGGCTCCGGAAATTGCGCCGCTAGAGCATGATGCCGAAAGGTGTGAAGCGGTTTTCGGACGACATCATGCTCTTCCTGATTCAGAGGCGGATTCAGATTTCAGGTCGGACAGACCTGAAATCATCCGGCTCTAGGCGTGTTGGCCGGACCGATCTTCGACCCGAACGCTCCATCATACTGCTAAACGGACCGGACGGCCATTCGAATGGACAAGCCTGGTGACAGGTCAATTTCCATTTGTTGAATTCCAAACTATGATAGCCCATGGGGCATTCATCTCTGGGGTTTTCTCCATGCCGACACGCGACAACCCGCCATTTCCGGCGGCCCTGCGCCTTTTCTCGGCGGGGGTCATCATCGTCCTGATCGTCGGGGCCGGCCTGTTTTTCGCGCCTGCGCTGGTCAAGCCGCGCTGGCCCTGGGCCGTCACGCCGTTCAATGCCCGCTTCCTCGGCGGCTTCTACACCGCCGAAATGGCAGTGATGGCGGCGCTGCTGGTCTGGAATCGCTGGTCGCCCGGCAGGCTCGTGCTGGTCATGGCCTTCATCTTCACCGTCATCGTGTCGGCGGCTTCGTTCATCAATCTCGGTTATTTCAACTTCGAGCGCAAAGCCCCCTGGCTCTGGTTTCTGGTCTATCTTGCGTCAGCCGCGGTATCCGGGCTGTTCCTGTGGCGGGCAAGGGCCCGCCCTTCTGCAAAAGGCGTGATCTTGAACCCCGCATGGCGCGCCTACCTACCGGTGGAAATGACGATCCTCGGGGCCTACGGCGTCGGCCTGTTGCTGTTTCCCCTGACATTCGGTGGCTTCTGGCCATGGCCGATCGATGCTTTTCACGCCCAGGTCTACAGCGCCATCTTCCTCGCGGGTGCAGGCGGCACCTATCTCGTCTGGAGAAGTGCGCCGCGTGAGGAATTGCTGGTGCTCGGCCTGGCGCAGTTTCTGGTTGGCCTGCTTGCCGTCCTTGGCCTCGTCATCACCGACGCCGCCGTGCACCGGATCGACTGGACGGCGGCCGGGACATTGTGCTGGCTCGCCCTTTTCGGCTGGATCGGCGTCAGCGGTATCCTCAAACTCTACGCCGCCCCCCGGCATTTTGCCGCGCAATCGGCATAGGTCGCAGAGACGGCTGGATTTTCAGGTGACGTCCGGTGCATCGTGCCGGGCATATTGCCTCTGTCCTTTGTTCTGACGCAATTCCGGACGGAAAACCGCTCACACTTTTCCTGGAATTGCTGTAGCCGGAAAAGCCATGACCAGCACGCCACCCCTAGAGAAAATCCAGCCGCAGCTCCGGGCCGTCCGGCCAAGCGATGCCGAGGCGCTTTGCGCTATCTTCAATATGCCGGGCTTCCGCTGGGGCACGCTCAGGATGCCGTTCGAGATGGTGGAGCAGGTGGAGCGGCGCATCGCCAAGTCCGGCCCGGAAACCACCTGGATCGTTGCCGAGTTGGACGGCAAGGTTGTCGGCCACGGCAGCCTGGTCGCGCAGGGTTCGCCGCGCCGCTCGCATATCGGCGAGATCAATATCGGCCTCGACGATGGCTTTGTCGGCAGAGGCATCGGCTCTGCCATCCTTGGCGCGCTGCTCGACGTGGCCGACAATTGGCGCGCCCTGAAGCGGGTCGAATTGAGCGTCTATGCCGACAACGAACCGGCCATCCGTCTCTACACAAGCCACGGCTTCGAGGTCGAAGGCCGGCATGTGAAGGCCGGTTTTACCGACGGGCAGTACCACGACCTCCTGAGCATGGCCCGGCTGCGGTTCTGATGACCACCGTCCCTGCCCTTGCCCCTCCGGTGGACATTTTGGCCGTGCTGTCGCTGCTCTGCCCGGAGGTCGTGCGTGACATCGAGCAGAACTGGAATGCACCGGTTTCCGATTACGCCCGCCATCTGTGGCGGCCGGTGGCAAGGCCTGGATCGGCCCCGTCGATCGCTGCCCGCTCGATCCTGCGCGACGTCCTGCAGCAGCGCCTCGGTGCGATCATGCAGCCTGAAGCGATCGGCAAGGCCCTCGACGAATTCGACCACAGACCGGTTATCCAGTCCGGCCTGCACTGCCTGCTTCTGATGGATCGCATCACCTTCGATGCCCTGCTGCTTGCCTGGCTCGGCGCGGTCGAAAACGGGCTGTCGGCTTTTTTCGGCTTCATGGGAACGACCATGACCATGGAGACAACCGGCCGGGAGGGGCCGGGATGGCTCGATGTCGGCGACGACAAGGTCAATTTGTTTGGCATGGGGCGCCACAAACTGTGCCGCAAAAGCGCCTGCGCGGCCGGTCCCGTCACCCTCAACGGGCGCGCGCTCGAAACGGTGGGCAATGAGACGGATGCCAGAAGCTGGCTGGGCACGCTGCTTGCCAGCCAGGACAAGGTGTTTGCAACAGCCGCCGATGCGCTGACAGAACTCAACGAGCATCTGGTCGCCGATTGGGATCGTTCCGGCATGGCCCGGCCGGTTTTCATCGATGATAGGCTGGCCGCGACTGTCGTGGCGCGGCATCTGGAAGATGAAGGCAGTCTTCTTTCCAGGCTGCTCCTCGAGCCCGCAAGGCGCCGGCGTCTCGACCATGCCTTGCAAGAAGCCGCATCGGGCCCATTTGGCAGGTTCCTGCCCAATGCCACGGCCTATTTCTGGGGCATCCGCGAGCAGCGCGTGCGCAAGCTCGTCCTCGAGAACGGGCGGCTGATCGAGCCTGACAGGCCGCATGGTCTTTCCATCCCGTTCGAGCGGCCGCATCTCCAGCAGGCACTGCTGGACGGCATGCTTTTGCCGGACTTGTTCCTGATGTTCCTTGCCCTTGCCATATTGCCGCGCGTGCGGGTTGTGGGCGGCCTGAGACAGATTGGCTATGTCGCGCTTTTTCACTCGATCCTGCTGGCTGCGCTTGATGAAAACGCGCCAGAAGAGCGCGATCTGGCCGCCGAGCTGCAGGTTCGGGAAAATGCCTGGGGCATGCGGGTCATCGATGAACAAATCTCGGTCCGCGAGCAGCTTGCCGGACTGCCGGAAGGGGCGCTGTTCCCGGACCTGCTGCGGCAATACCGGTTGCGGACATTTGCCGAGACGACCGATGACCTGAAACCGGTTCGCGAAAACGCCCGATGGCGCAAGATCGGCCGGGCCTCAGGCCTCTGATCCGGCCGGGCTTTAGCCCGTCATTGCACCACGCCGGCCTTGCGGAGCCCCTCGACCATGAGTTCGAAATCGGCAGGGTTCTTGTAAGGCAAGACCTTGCGACGGTGTTCCAGCGAATAGGCGGGATTGACGCGAAGCAGGTCCTGCCATGCCGTATGGGCCTCCTCCAAACGGCCCAGATGGCCGTAGCATGCGGCCAGAAGCGCACGCGAGACGTCGGTGACAGCGTTGCGAGCCAGCCGTTGCAGCAAGAGGTCGACGGCCTCTTCGTACCTTCCCAGTTGAAACGATGCCAAAGCCTGGAAGTGCAGAAGCACATCCGGGAAGTATGGATTCAAGGTCTTTCCCCGGGCGAAACTCTCTAGCGCCTCCGCGGGCCTACCCGAATAATACAGCGCCTCGCCGCGGGCGACGTGCGCTTCGGCGAAGTTCGGATTGAGGGCTATCGCGCGCTCGACCTCGCCGATGGCCTCATCGTGCCGTCGTGTGTAAAGCTTGGCCGATGCCAGCGCCCAGTGCGCCCAGGGATCGCTGTCATCCAGCGTTACCGCTCGCGTTGCGGCCTCTTCCGCTTGCGCCATCGAGTCCGACGCACCCCACCTGTTGAGGTAATCGAGCCCGTACGTGAGGGCTAGGAAAGCGTGGGCAGAGGCAAATTTCGGGTCCAGTTCGATGGCCCGCTGCAAGAGCTCGCGGGCCACGACGTTCGTGTCCTTCGTCAGCCGGTGCCATAGCTCCCGGCCCCGCAGGAAACAGTCATACGCCTCCGGGTTGCGCTGGTGTTCGGGCGCCAGCCGCAGACGGTCATCCTCGGTCAGATTGAGCGCCAGCGCACCGACGATGTGCTGCGTCACGTCATCCTGCACGGCGAATATGTCGGTCAGATCGCGATCGAACCGCTCCGCCCAAAGATGGCCGCCTGAGATTGCATCGATGAGCTGCGCGGTGATGCGTACCTTGTTCCCCGACTTGCGTACGCTGCCTTCAAGGACATAGCGCACGCCGAGCTTCGTGCCGACATCCTGCACATGGACGTTCTGGCCCTTGAAGATGAAGGACGAATTGCGAGCGATGACGAAGAGCTGTGACAGTTTGGACAGCGCCGTGATGATGTCTTCGGAGATGCCGTCGGCGAAGTAGTCCTGTTCGGCATCACCGCTCATATTGGCGAACGGCAGCACGGCGATCGACAGTTTCGGCGGCGCTGCCGCAGCCGGAGGGCTCGTCGGGGTTTGCGAGGTCACGGCCACCTTGGCCCCGGCGCCGACCTGCAGCGAATACACCCGGATCGGCTCGGCGATGTTCTTGAGCTGTGTGCTGCCGAGATCGCTGACCGAGAGGTCAAGCCTGGCCTTGACCTGGCGATAGGCATCCTCGGACAGGCAGATGGCGCCGGGCGCCGCAACGCCCTCCAGACGCGAGGCGATGTTGACGCCGTCACCCATCAGGTCGCCATCGCTCTCTTCGACCACGTCGCCCAGATGGATGCCGATCCTGAACTCGATGCGGCGCTCCTGCGGTACGCCGGCATTGCGCTCAACCATACCGTTTTGAATCTCAACGGCGCAGCGCACGGCATCGACCACACTGCGAAACTCAACCAGTGCCCCGTCTCCGGTACGCTTGATAACCCGCCCGTGGTGCACTGCAATGATCGGATCGATCAGGTCGCTGCGCAGTGCCCGCAACCGCGCCAAGGTACGATCTTCGTCCGCGCTCGCGAGCCGGCTGTATCCGACCACATCTGCAGCCAGGATTGCGGCCAGCTTACGGTTCTCGCTCATGGGTCGCCTCCTCATCTCCATCATAGCAGGAAGACGGCGGGACGAGGGAATTTTCGCAAATCACGGCCACGCGGCCGCCCGTATCGGCAGTGCTCCACCGCCAACCCAGACCGATGCCCATTTGTGCTGCCGCTTGCCGGTTGACGACTATCGGTTCATCCTTGTGAATACCCCGGCCGTGACGAGCGTGGCGAGATCACGCGTCATGGCCCAAGGTCAAAGAGATAGAGCATGATGTCGTCCGAAAACCGCTTCACACTCTTCGGCATCATGCTTTGGTGAGGTGTCCATGAACTGCTCTGGCTGCGGTTTCGAGATCGAGGGCGGTTACGCCTTCTGTCCGAAGTGTGGCCGCCGCCAGCCCGTGCCATGCGCCAGTTGCGGCTACGCCTGCGCACCTGATTTCGAGTTCTGTCCTAAATGTGGGGCAAGCGTGGGTGCGTCCGCAAAAGCTGCCGAACGGCCTGCTCCGACACCAAGCCGCACCATTGCGCAGCCCTCTCGAGCTCCGTCGCCGAACATCGAAAGCGAAGAGGGGCCGCATTCCGTCTCCGACGCCGATCGACGAACGGTAACGGTGCTGTTCGCCGATCTCTGCGGCTTCACGACACTCAGCGAGCAGCTCGACCCCGAGGTCATGCAGGCGCTGCAGAACGAACTGTTCAAGGAATTGACGGCGGCCGTGCAAGGCTTTGGTGGTTTCGTCGACAAATTCATCGGCGACGCTCTGCTCGCCTTGTTCGGTGCGCCGGTCGCGCATGAGGACGATCCGGAACGTGCGCTTCGAGCCGCTCTCGACATGATCGCCCGGACGGCGCGGCTCGGTGAAAGCACCCGCCACTCCGGCTCGCCGCTGCTGCTCCACATAGGCATAAACACGGGTCCGGTCGTTACTGGCGGATTGGGCATCGGCACCGCCAAATCCTATTCGGTGACCGGCGACACGGTGAATACGGCGCAACGCCTGCAATCGCTGGCTGCACCGGGTGAGGTGCTGGTGGGCGAACTCACGCACAGGCTGACCCGGCATGCCTTCTCGTACGAGTCGCTGGGCGATGTCGTCTTTCGCGGCAAGGCTGGCAGTGTGCTCGTCCACCGACTGGATGCACCGCTTGCGGCGCCGCGTGCAGCGCGCGGGCTCGAGGCGCTCGGCCTCAGTGCGCCCATAATAGGTCGTGATGCGGAGCTCAACAGAATGCTGGCGAGCCTTGACTTGGCGTGCGGCGGCTCGGCCCAGCTTGTCCGCCTCGTCGGCGAAGCCGGTATCGGGAAGTCGCGGTTGGTGAAGGAGTTCGTCGCCCGCGTCGGCGACGAGGATCGTTTTCGCAACGTCGCCGTGCGGCAGGCCACGTGCTCACCGCTGGGTGAACAATCATTTGGCGCCCTGGGTGCAGTGGTGCGCAGCGCTGCCGGGATGATGCAAAACGACAATGGGGACGAAATGCGGGGCAAGCTCGCAGCCTTGCTTGCCGATCTCGGCCTGCAGGGCGAGGAGGCGAAGCGGCTGATGCCTTTGCTCTACCATGTGCTTGGCCTCGGCGACCCCGATGCCACCTTGCAGCATGTCGAGCCCGAGCAGCTGCGGCGGCAAATTCTCTACGCGGTCCGCACAATCATGGAACGGCGGCTTGCGTTGTCGCCGCTGTTGATTGTCGTCGAAGACCTGCACTGGGCCGACTCCGTCTCGCTCGAGGCACTGCGTTTCGTGATGGACAGACTGGAACGCACGCGGCTGATGTTGCTGGTCACGCATCGTCCGGCGTCGGACAACGACCAACTCGACTCAAGTCGGGTCAGCCACACAGCGCTCAGGCTTTCGCCGCTCGACAGCGATGACGGACGCCGCCTGGTGGCGGCGCTTTTCGGCGAGAGCTGGGTAAACGCCGCAGGAGGGCTTCTCGACCAGATCCTCGAGCGCGCGGGCGGCAACCCGCTTTTCTTGGAGGAGATCGTTCGCGGCCTTATCGATCGCGGTGTATTGGTGCGCGAGGGCCAGCAATGGCGGACCGTGGCAGGCGAAGTCGCAACCGGCATCCCCGCCACGATCCAGGCAATGTTGCTTGCTCGCGTCGACCGGCTGCCGCAAGGGGTGCGCCGGTTGGCCCAGGAAGCCGCGGTAATCGGCCCGCGCTTCGATGCCACGCTTCTGAAAGCCGTGGCAGCCGACCCCGGCCGACTGGAAGCGGGCTGCGAACTGCTTTGCGATGCGGAAATCATCGAGGAAGTTGCCGGATCAGGCTCGGTCTCGTCGCAAAGCTACCGCTTTACACAAACATTGCTGCAGGACGTGATCTACCAGAATCTGCTCCTGCAACGCCGGACCGACATCCACGGCCGGGTAGGTGCCGCCCTGGAGCAACTGTGCGGCGACAAGCCGGAACGGTTCGAGGATCTGGCCGTGCTCGGTCACCATTTCGCTCAGAGCGCCGAGCGGGAGAGGGGCGCGCATTACCTGCAGGCGGCGGGAGATCGCGCTCGCATGATATACGCCAATGACGACGCCCTTCGTTTCTACGAGCGAGCACTGACTGCGTTGGGCGCGATCGGGCAAACACCGCTCAAACTGGCAATTGCAGAGCGCATTGCCGATTTGAGCGGCCCGGCAGGCCGCCGCGAGATTGCACACCGCCACTACGAGGCGGTGCTGCAGGCCTATCGCGAGTCAGCCGATCGTGTCGCGGCGGCGCGCGTTTTGCGCAAGATCGGTCGGCTGTTTTGGGACGTGGGCAAGCGGGACGACGCGGAATCGCGCTACGCTGAAGCGGCAGCGCTCCTCGATGGAGCGGATGCCCCGATCGAGCAGGCGCATCTCTGGCAAGAACGTGGCCGACAGGCGTTCCGCAGCGGAGATCACACTCTCGCGGCAAAATGGGCAGACGCGGCGCTGGATTGCGTACGCTCTCTGACAACGGAACATGTCTCCGATGATGCCACCCTCGTGACCGCCGAGGCACTTAATACCAAGGCTGTTGCGCTGGCTCGCCTTGGGCGAAACCATGAAGCCGTGCGTGAGGTTGAGCGCAGCATTGAATTGGCCGAAGCCGCCGGTCTGCTGGGCGCGGCCTGCCGCGGCTACACCAATCTCGGGGTGCTCTACACGACCATCGATCCGGCGAAGGCGATGGAGGTCTGTCGGCGCGGTCTTGAAGTGGCGCGCCGTATTGGCGATTTGGGTTTCCAGGCGCGCCTCCTCGCCAATCTGGCGGTAGCTTGTTGTACTTTCACGGATCGCTGTCCAACGGAGGGCGTGCCTGCTGCCGAGAAGGCCATCGAGATTGACCGGGCGCTCGACCAGCGCGAGCACCTGCCAGTGCCGTTGATCGTGCTTGGGCAGATCCACCAGTGCAACGGCCATCCGGAACTGGCGATCGGCTTGTTCCACGAAGCACTGGAGGTAGCCCGCGAAACGGGCGAGCCCCAACTGCTGTTTCCGTGCTATGATGGACTCGCAACGCTTAATCTCGACCTCGACAATCTGGCCGAGGCCGAACGCTACTTTTCCCTGGCGCAGGGTATATGCGCCCAGCACGGGCTCGACCCGGAAGCGCTTGTGGTGCTGCCTTTTCTCGACTAGCCGGGATAGGGGGTTGGACATGTCCGCGCCTAGTGGATTGATACCGCTTCAACCGGGCGACCGGGCGCCGAACCTGATACTCGACGCCATTACCCAGGAAGGCAAGATTGCGCTTGACGACTTTCGCGGGCAAAAACCGGTGCTGGTCGGCCTGTTTCGAGGTCTGCATTGTGCGTTTTGCCGGCGCCACATCGCCGCTCAGGCGCGTCTCGATCCGGAGCTGCGCGAAAAGGGCGTGGAGAGCCTGACGGTGGTCAACACGCCGATCGAACGGGCGCGGCTCTATTTCCGCTACCATCCAATGCCGAACCTGCTTGCGGCGTCGGACCCGGAACGCGCTTCACATCGTGCTTTTGGACTGCCCAATCTCGAATTCACCGAGAACGAGACGAACTGGCCGTACAAGGTCGCGATGGCAGCGGCACAGGACATGCGGGTCGACATACCTGGCGAATTGCCCGGTCCCATGGATCCGATGACAGCCGCCGCAATCCTCGACAAGAAGGACCACTACGAACTGACCGAAGCCGACGAGCAGATGATGGCCACGGGACACGGACAACTGGTTGGTCAGTTCCTGCTGGACCGGCAGGGGATCGTCCGCTGGAGCTTCACGGAGGTCCCGGAGGGTGGGCGATACATGTTTGGCGCCCCAAACCCGAAGGAGCTGATGTCAGCCGTGTCGCAAGTCGCCCAATAATGAACTGACAAGTTCACCGTTTATCCGAGCACGGCCTCGACAGTGGCGACAAAGTCATCGAGCGAGCGGTCGCCGCGAATCTCGATGCGCGGAAGGTCGATGAGATCGCTATGGAGGTCCGCCGGCCCGTGCCTGCGGCCGAAGCCTACTCGATAGCCGCACTCCCTAGCCAGCCGGCCAAGCCGTCGGTCGGTGACGGAGAAGGGGCCGCGAACGCCCTGGTTGGCCGGCCGGTCCAGCGTTCGATGAACAGACGAGAGCGCAGGAGCTCGGCGGCCAGGTCAGCGCTCGACAGACCATCTATGGCGCGATGCGTCGCCATGTGGCTGCCGAAGAAGGCGCCTTCGGCAGCGAGGCGTCGCACCGTCCCGGCGCCCATAAGCGGCGTCGGCGGACCGATGTCGGTGTCCCACTTTGCACTTTCGCCCACCAGGTCCGTCACCAGGAACACTTCCGCGTTCAGGTCGTTGGCGCGCAAGATCGGCCAGGCATGGTCGGCGAAGTTCTGGAAGCCGTCATCGAAAGTGATGAGCACCGGGCGGCCGACGAAAGGCTGACGGTTGGCGATGGATGCTTCCAGCTGCTCGGAGCCAATGGCGTGAAAGCCATTGGCGCGCAGCCATCCCATCTGGCTGGCGAATGCGGCGGGCGTGAGCCGAAAGCGAGCGAGCGCGGCCGGACCTTCATCGGCAACGCCGTGATACATGAGGACAGGGATATGCCGGCGCTGCTCGTTACGTGCGACGTCGCGGCGCAAGGCTCGCGCCCCACCCCAGACGATATTTCGCGCGACGCCGATTTCGATGGGCGCGCGGATCGGCACATGATCGATCACCGGGTCCGTCGCCACATCGCCCGGCGATAGGCGGCGGAAGCGGTCTATGCGGTAGAGCTCGGTCTGGATCGATTGCTCGAGCACCAGGCCTTCGGTCGCTGCCAGCGTCTCGGAGATCGCCTGGGCACCGAATGTGTTCCAGTCGAAGCCCGTCTTTTCGACATTGTCACGCAGCACGAATGCGTGTGCGCTGATGAAACTACCGCCAGGCGCCAACGCCTCGGCAAATTTCTTGGCGATGCGCCGCAACTCGGCGAGATCGTCCAGATAGTAGAGCACCTCCGAACAGAAGATCAGATCCATCTCACCCGGCAGCGTGTCGGCAGCGAAATCGAGTACGCCGAACTCGACATTCGCCTGATTGTTGCATCGGGCGCGGGCTCGCTCGATGGCTATGGCGGAGATGTCGGTTGCGGTCAGATGGCCCACGCGCGGCGCCAGCTGCCGCGTGAAATGGCCCTCCGCACAGGCCAGCTCAAGCGCCCGGCCGATGGGACCGGCAGGCAGGATCTCGATCTGCCGCTCATATTTTTCCTGCTCATAGAGCGAGCTGTAGTTCCAGGGATCCTCGGTCGCGAAATAGCTGTTCCAGAACGCCGTGCGATCCTTGTCGTGCTTGTCCGCGACCCGTGCGCGGCGCGGCGTAACAGGCTCTGACGGTTCAGCGCTCGACCGAACCAGGTCATGCGCCTGTGCGGCCAATTGCGCGAGTTTGCCGAAGTGGCTGTCCTGATCGGGCTCGCTTCCCGCCATGGCAAACGATACCTCGGCTGCAGGCGTGTTTGACGTGGTCGCGCCGGCGCCCTTTTGCGGTGCAGGCGATCCTCCCGCAAGCCGCTCAGCAGGCACTACATCCAGGATCAATTCAATCCAATGATCGCTTGTCACCGTCCCGAGTGCACCGAACTGCACGACAGCCTCGATCCGGCCATCCAGCATCAGATGGGCATAGATCTGATCGATGCCTTCCGGCAGTTCGGTCGCGGTCGGATTGCGAGCGTCGACGCGAACTCCGAGCGTTCGCGCCAGCCTGCGCGGCGCGGCAAGATCGTCGGCTTCGAGAAGCATTTGCTCAAGCTGGTACTGGACGCGGCGAGCTGCTGCGGGATTGTCCCAGATCTTGCCGAGTTCGATGATCAACGCGGTGGTTGCGCTGCCGAACCTCGCCCATCCGGCAGCCAATTGTGCCGGCACCGACAGGCTTCCTGCCATGAGGCCATCGAAGATTACCTTGGCAATCTCATGCGCCCACTTGCGTCCCGCCGGGAGTGCGCGCAGGGGCTGCGGGTCGACCAAGCGCGAGCCTGAGCCGCATTCGGACGCGGCGTTCCGCAACGCCAGCCAAGCAAGCGCTTCGGATGCGCTGCCGCCGTTCGCCGAACTGGAAACCAAGGGATTATGCGCCACGCCGTACTACCCGCGCCTGGTTCTGAGGGAGAACAAGTGTCCCGCAACGCGCTTACATCGCCGGTCTGGAAAAAGCAAAAGGCGCCCCGAAAGGCGCCTCTTCATCGCTTGATTCCCCTAGAGGAAACTGGAGCGGGTGAAGCGATTCGAACGCTCGACCCCAACCTTGGCAAGGTTGTGCTCTACCCCTGAGCTACACCCGCTCACACGGCCCTTTGGCCGCAAGCCGGGCCTATATGGCTGAAGAGCGCGGCGATTGCAACAGGGAAATGACGGGCTTTTTGGTCGCGCCAAATCGCTTGGCGGAACCTTGTCGGCCACGCGGGTGGTTCATCGACTTCCCGCATGACGGTCTTGTCTCGGCGGCATCATTGGCCGTAAACGGCTTTGCCGCGCGCCGATACAGGGGAAGACCACCAATGCCGAAGACCGAAGCCGAGCTTTTCGCCTTTCTTGCCGATCTCGGCATATCAGTGTCGACCGTGCGCCATCCGCCGCTCTATACGGTGGCCGATTCGCAGTCGCTGCGCGGCGAGATACCGGGCGGGCACACGAAAAATCTGTTTCTCAAGGACAAGAAGGACAATTTCTTCCTGGTCAGCGTCGGCGAGGAGGCGGTCGTCGACCTGAAGCAGATCCACACGATGATCGGCGCCGCCGGCCGGGTGTCGTTCGGCAAGCCGGAGATGCTGATGGAGCTGCTCGGTGTCATTCCGGGCGCGGTCACCGTGTTCGGGCTGATCAACGACACCGAAAGACGGGTCAAAGTGGTGCTCGACCAGGATTTGATAGCACATGCGACAGTCAACGCGCATCCGCTGACCAATGAGGCGACGACGTCGATCGCGTCCGCCGACCTCATCAGATTCGTCGAGGCAACCGGACATGATGCTGCTATCTTGAAAGTCTCGGCTTGATCGCCACATGGATGGCGAAAACTGACCTCTAGTTAAGGACGTCGCGCTGCTCCGCTGGGCGCGATCGGAAGGGCGACGACATGAGCGACAACAACAATCCGTTTGGCGGCCAATTCGGCGGCAATTCTGGCCAGTACACCACGTCCGTGCAATATGGCGGCGCCGAGCCGGCCAAGTCGGCACTTGGCCCGACACCCGGCGCAGCACCTGCCGCTGGCGAGCTGATCAAGGACACCACGACCGCCACTTTCGCCGCCGACGTCATCCAGGAATCGCGCAAACAGCCGGTACTGGTCGATTTCTGGGCGCCGTGGTGCGGGCCCTGCAAGCAGCTCACGCCGCTTCTGGAAAAGGCGGTCAAGGCCGCCGGCGGCAAGGTCAAGCTGGTCAAAATGAACATTGACGATCATCCCTCGATCGCCGGCCAGCTCGGCATCCAATCGATCCCGGCGGTCATCGCCTTCAAGGACGGCCAGCCTGTCGACGGCTTCATGGGCGCCATCCCCGAGAGCCAGATCGCCGAGTTCATCACCAAGGTCGGCGGCAAGGGCAATGGTGCGCCGCCGGTGGCCGAAGCACTGGCCGCGGCGGCGGAAGCGCATGCGGCGGGCGATGCGCAGACCGCAGCCGACATTTACGACGCCATCCTGGCGCAAGCGCCGGAGACGATCGAGGCGATTGCCGGGCTGGGCGAGCTTCTGTTCGAGGCCGGCGACAGCGACGGCGCCGAGGCGCTGCTGGCAACGGCGCCGGAGGCCAAGAAAAATGCGCCGGCACTTGCCGCGCTGCGTGCCAAGATGACGCTGGCTGCGGAAGCGGCAGCACTTGGCAATCCAGCTGAATTCGAGCAGCGACTGGCCGCCAATCCCGGCGACCACCAGGCGCGTTTCGACCTCGCCATGATCCAGAACGCCAAGGGCGAGCGCCATGCGGCGGCCGACAATCTTCTGGCGATTATAAAAGCCGACCGGACGTGGAACGAGGACGGCGCCAGGGCGCAGCTGCTGAAACTGTTCGAGGCCTGGGGCATGACCGACGAGGCGACGCTGGCGGCACGGCGCAAATTGTCGTCGCTGCTGTTTTCCTGAGCCGTTTGCCGGCCAAATTGCCGGGGCGTGGCTGTCGGGCCTTGCGGTCGGCGGCCGCCGCGCCAGATTAGGCCGATAACATCGCGCCCGAAGCGGGTCGGAGGAGTGAAGGTGCAGGTCGGAAACGCATTTTACCGGGTCGGCAAGGATCTGCCGGCAACCATTCCGGTGTTTCCGCTTGCCGGCGCGCTGCTGCTGCCGGGCGGGCGCATGCCGCTCAACATCTTCGAGCCGCGCTACCTGCAGATGGTGGATGAGGCGATCGCCGGCGCGCGGCTGATCGGCATCGTCCAGCCCAGCCTCAATGGCGCGTTGCGCGCCGACGGGGAGCCGGAACTGTGCAATGTCGGCTGCGCCGGGCGCATCATCTCGATGGCCGAGAGCGGCGACGGCCGCTATCTGGTTTCGCTGCAGGGCGTCTGCCGTTTCCGCATCACCAGCGAATTGCCGGTGAAGACGCCTTTCCGGAAATGCAAGCTGGCGCCGTTCCTCACCGATCTTGCCGAAGACCAGGCGGCAAGCGAGGTCGACCGGCCGGCGCTGTTGAAAGCGTTTCGCGCTTATCTGCAGGCCAACGATCTCGAAGCCGATTGGGAAAGCGTCAGCCGCGCCGAGAACACCATGCTGGTCAATGCGCTGTCGATGATGGCGCCCTACGGACCGGCCGAGAAACAGGCGCTGCTGGAGGCGCCCGACCTGAAAGCCCGCGCGGAGACGCTGATCGCGATCACCGAAATGGCGCTGGCGCGCGAGAATGAGGACTTTGGCTCCAGCCTGCAATAAGGGCTGAGCCGATGGCTGAAGGGGGATCCAATGGCTGCGGATGGGCGTGACGGCAAGTCGGTCAATGTCGATCCAAAATTGCTGGAGCTGCTGGCCTGCCCGCTGACCAAGGGGCCGCTGGCCTGGGACCCGGTGCGCGGCGAGTTGATCTCGCGGCTTGCCAAGCTCGCTTATCCCGTGCGCGACGGCATCCCGATCATGCTGCCCTCGGAGGCGCGGACTATTTCGGCGGAAGACGTGCTGTCGCCGCCGCGATTGGGTGGGCCGGGCTGAAGGGCCAGGGGTGGTTCAAACGGACCTCAGCCTAAGAAGCCATTCTGTTGGCGATCCTTCGCGCCCCCCTCTGCCCTTGCCGGCATTAATGTCATGGGCTCCCGACCGCCCTGCACTTGCCTACTGAAAATTCCGCCCCTTGGGCATGACCCTTTCAGCTTTGTCCGAGAGGGTGGCAATGTCGGGCCGGGCAGCCGGCGTCATCTCTTCCAGCAGCACCGTCAGCCACGGCGTCAAATCCTCGATCTTCTCGGCGACGATGTGGATGACGTCGGATTCCGACTGCAGCTTGCCGGTGACCTTGACGAAGCGCGCGCCCATGACGATGGGCCGGAAACGGGTAAAGGTCCGCTCCCAGAAAATGACGTTGGCGACGGCCTTGTCGTCTTCCAGCGTCAGGAAGATCGCATTGCCCTTGCCGGGCCGCTGCCGCACCAGCACCAGGCCGGCGACCGAGACCCGCCTGCCGTCGCGCACCGAGCCGAGATTGGCATTGGGAATGACGCCGGCGCGGTCGAGCCGCTCGCGCAGGAAGGCGACCGGATGCGCCTTCAGCGACAGGCCGAGCGCGCGGTAGTCGTGGATGACGTGCTCGCCGAGCGGCATTGTCGGCAGTTTTGTCTCGGGCTCGAGTTCGCGCAGCCGGATCGCCGGCTGGTCGAACAGCGGCAGCCGTTCGGCGGCGCTCTTGCCATCCAGCGCGCGCACCGCCCACAAGGCTTCACGACGGTCGAGGCCGAGCGAGCGGAAGGCGTCAGCCTGCGCCAGTCTTTCGATTTCGCCGACATCGAGGCCCGAGCGCAGCCACACATCCCTGACGCTTGTATAGCCGGCGCCGCGCCGCGCGGTGAAAGCTTCCATACGCTTCTCGGCCAAGCCCTTGATCTGACGGAAGCCAAGCCGGACGGCGTACCGGGTCTTGATGACACCGCGCATTTCGGCATGGCGCCCCAGGATGCGGCCCGGATCGAATTGGGCTTTCTCCAGGGTGCAGTCCCAGTCGGAAAAATTGACGTCGACGTCGCGGATATCGACGCCATGGTCGCGCGCGTCGCGCACCAGCTGGGCCGGCTGGTAAAACCCCATCGGCTGCGAATTCAGGATCGCGGCGCAGAACACGTCGGGATAAAAGGTCTTGAACCAGCAGGAGGCATAGACGAGCAAAGCGAAGGAGGCGGCGTGGCTTTCGGGAAAGCCGTATTCGCCGAAGCCTTCGATCTGCTTGAAGCAGCGCTCGGCGAAGTCTTTGGTGTATCCCTTGCCGACCATGCCGTCGATCATGCGCTGGCGGTAATTGCCGATGGTGCCGGTGCGCTTGAAGGTGGCCATGGCGCGGCGTAGTTCGTCGGCTTCGCCGGGTTTGAAACCACCGGCGACGATTGCAATATTCATCGCCTGTTCCTGAAACAGCGGCACGCCGAGTGTCTTCTTGAGAATAGCCTCCAGCTCTGGCTTTTGATATTCAGCCGCTTCCTTGCCCTGCCGACGGCGCAGATAGGGGTGCACCATGTCGCCCTGGATCGGGCCGGGCCGCACGATCGCCACCTCGATGACCAGGTCGTAGAATTCGCGCGGGCGTAGACGCGGCAGCATCGACATCTGCGCGCGCGATTCGATCTGGAAGACGCCGAGCGTGTCGGCGCGGCAGATCATGTCGTACACGTCGTTCTCTTCCGGCGGCAGGGTGGCCAGCACATAGGGTCGGCCGTAATCATCCCGGGCCTTCGGATAATGGTCGGTGAGCAAGGTGAAGGCGCGCTTCAGGCAGGTCAGCATGCCAAGCGCCAGAATATCCACCTTCAGGATCTTCACCGCGTCGAGATCGTCCTTATCCCACTCGACCATCTTGCGCGCCTCCATCGCCGTCTTGACGATGGGGACGATCTCGTCGAGCCGGTCGCGGGTAATGACGAAGCCGCCGACATGCTGCGACAGATGCCGGGGAAAGCCCATGATCTCGTTGGCGTGGGCGATCACGTGACGGGTCGAGGTCTCGTTGCGGTCGAGGCCGCCGGCATGCGCCTCCTTCTCGCCGAGCTCCGAGGTCGACCAGCCCCAGATCGAACTGGAGAGCGCAATGCGGACATCGTCCGATAGGCCCATGGCCTTGGCCACCTCGCGCAGCGCCGAGCGGCCGCGATAGCTGATGACGGCGGCAGCCAGCGCGGTGCGCTTGGCGCTGTATTTGGAGTAGATGTACTGGATCACCTCCTCACGCCGCTCATGCTCGAAATCGACGTCGATGTCGGGCGGCTCGTTGCGCTCCTCGGAAATGAAGCGCTCGAACAACGTGTCGATGCGCTCGGGGCCGACCTCGGTGATGCCGATGCAGTAGCAGACGATCGAGTTGGCGGCCGAGCCTCTGCCCTGGCACAGAATGCCCTCATTGCGGGCGAACTGGACGATGTCGTAAACGGTCAGGAAATAGCGCGCATAATTCAGACGCTCGATCAGAGCGAGCTCCTCACTGATGCGCTGCAAGACGGAAGCGGGGACGCCCGCCGGATAGCGCGTGGCGGCCCCCTCCCTGGCCAGACGCTCTAGCTCGGCCTGCGGCCCAAGCCCTGATTGCGTCGGCTCGTCGGGATAATTGTACTGGAGGTCGCTGAGCGAGAAGGTCAGTTCGCCGGCAAAGCGCAGCGTCTCGGCCAGCGCCGGTGGATGGCGGCGGAAGAGACGGGCCATTTCCAGCGGCGGCTTCAGATGGCGCTCGGCGTTGGCCGTCAGCTCCAGCCCGACCTCGGCGACCGGCAAATTGAGGCGGATGGCGGTGAGCACATCTTGCAGCGAGCGGCGCTCGGCGCTGTGATAAAGCACGTCGTTGGTCGCCATCAGCGGCACGCCGGCGATGTCCGCCATGCCCGCCGCCTGCTCGATGCGGAAACGGTCATTGCCGCGATAATCCGGCGCCATGCCTAGCCGCAAATTAGCGCCGAAACGGTCTTTCAGTTGACGGACCAATGCCAGGGGATCGTCGGCATTCGCCGAGAGATCCGGCAGCACCGCCAGCGACAGCAGGTCGCCCCATTCGAGCAGGTCGCTGCGCTGGAGAAGGGTCGCGCCCTTCTCGTTTTCATCGCGCAAATTGGCTTGCGTCAGCATGCGGCAGAGATGGCCCCAGCCCTTGCGGTTCTGCGGATAGGCGAGAATGTCCGGCGTGCCGTCGCCGAACACCAGGCGGCAACCGGGGTGATAGGCGAGCTTCTCGACCTTGGCCTGCTGCCAGGCGCGCACGACGCCGGCCACCGTGTTGCGGTCTGCCAGTCCGATCGAGGAAAAGCCGAGGAATTTGGCCGCCACCACCAGCTCCTCCGGCTTGGAGGCGCCGCGCAGGAAGGAGAAGTTCGACTGGATGCCGAATTCCGCATAGGGGATGACGGTCAGCGCGTTCATGCGAAGACTCCATGCATGAACCAGCGCGGCGGCACCTGCGGGTTGCCATAGAGGCCTTGCCGGTAGAGCCAGTAGCGGCGGCCGTCGGCATCCTCGATCCGGAAATAGTCACGCGTCGATGTGAGCGGATCGCTTGACGTTTCACGCCACCATTCCGGCGCGATGCGTTCCGGCCCCTCGGCGCGCGCGACCCGGTAGAGCGCGCGGCGCCAGCGGAAATTCATCGGCGGACCCTCAGGCATTTCGGTGGCCGGCACCTCGATCGGCTCGGGCGAACGGAACAGCCGGATCGGCCGTTCCGGCGGGAAGATGGTTGCGCGCGGCGCGTCTTTCGAGCCCGGCTTCCTGAGCGGTGTTTTGCGTTGTGGCGCTTCCGAGAACGGGATGGTGGCGATGGCGCGCTCCGGCAGATGGCTCTCGAGGGCGACCGGTTTCAGCACCGCACTGTCGCCGAGCCTGGCGCGGATGCGGTCGGCAAAGAGTGCCATGTCGGCGCCGTCATCCTCGGTCTCGCCGGTCAAATCGGCCTGCTGCATGTCGAAGCCGGCGGCCGCCAGCACCGAAAGCCGCACCAGGTCGAAGCCGTAGCCGGCATCGATGTCCTGTTCGAGCGCGGCCAGCCGCTCATGGAACAGGCGCTGGATAAGCTTGGGTTCGCGCAACGGTCGCGAGGTACCGACAGCGATGCGGCTGACGGCGCCGTCGACGCGAAACAAAAGCAGCGCCAGCATCCTTGCGCCCTCGCCGCGGCGTTCGAGATCGGCCTTCAGCGTCACCGCCAGCAAGAGCACCAGCCGTTCGATCTCGGCGGTCAGCACGACCGGCTCGGCCAGGTGGCGTTCGACCGAAAGCGGGGCCACGGGCAGGCGCGGCGATACCGCCTCGTCGAGGCGGCCGAGCGCCTGGTCGAGCCGCAACAGCAAGGTCGGGCCGAAGCGACGGGCGAGCGGCGCGCGCGGCGCTGCCATGACCGCGCCGGCGGTCCGCAGGCCGACGCTTTCCAAGCTGGCGCGGATATCGGCCTCGATGCGCAGTGCCGCCAGCGGCAAGGGGGCGAGCAGCGCTTCCTCCTCGCCGGAGACAACGATGCGGTTGCCGCAGAAGCGCGCCGCCGCCCAGGCTGCACCCGGCGTCGCGGCCAACCCTGCGCGGACATCGAAACCCTGCTGGAAAAACCGCGCAAGGATGTCGTCCAGCATGGCGCGCTCGCCGCCGAACAGATGCGTGCAGCCGGTGACGTCGAGATAAAGGCCATCAGTACCGTCGAGCGCCACCAGCGGCGTATAGCGATCGCACCAGTCGGCGAGGCCTTCGAGCAGCCGGCGATCGGCGTCCGGATCGGCCTCGACGATGTCGATCGAGGGATGCATGGCGCGCGCATCGGCAATGCCCATGCCAGGCTTCAGATGCAGCGCCTCAGCCCGCTCGTCGAGGGCCGATATGCGCTGGGCGTTGCGGTCGCGATGGCTGATCACGAGCGGTGGGTGAGATGGCGGCAGATGATCCGAAGGCCGGGAACGCCACGACCGTCCCAGGCGCTGGCGCAGGATCCGTTCTGCCGCCAGATGCGGGAACCACAGCGACAGAATTCTCTGCCCGTTTTTCGCGGGGCTTTCTTTCTTCGAATGCGTGTTCATCGGGGTTCCACTCCAGTGTGAATTGTCCAGGCAGAGCGGTGCGGCTCTTGCCGATGCTGACGGTGAAGGCAGGCCGGCCGATCGAGCCGGCGAGCGACCCGGCGATCGTCCGGCGGCTCGCCGCTGGTGCAGCCGACACGATGAGGCGCACCGGGGCGGCGGTCGGCTCGGCTTCGCCGGCCTGGCGCAGCAGGAACACCGGCCGGCCGGCGTTTTGGGCGCGCGCGTGCAGCCGGCGCGTCGCGGTGAGGTCGAGCCGCTGCGGGCTGCCACGGATTTCGAGGATGATTGCGGCGAGCGCCGTCATCTTCGCGGCCTCCTCGGCTACCCACAGCGCATCGGTGAGTTTCGGCGCCTCGGAAAACAGCAATTGCTCCGGTGCGATACCGAACATGCCCTGCAATCCCCTGGCATAGGGAAAGCCGGCCTCGCGAAAAATCTCCGATGTGCCGATCCACAGCACGGGCAAGGGCTGGCCCTTGAGGATCAGGCTGACAAGCGACAGCACAAAGCCGGCGACGGCCCCGGCATTGCGGGTCTCAAGGCCATGGATTTCACTCAAGGCGGCTTTCGGCAGGCCGCCGCTCAGCGCCGCATCGAGGTGCTCGACGCCGGTCGCCAGGAAAGCATTCGGCGAAGCCACGGCAAGCCCGCGCCGGATGATGGTGACATCGGCATTAGGTTCGGGCGCACCGCCGATAGCGCTGTCAGCGCGCGCACGAGGTCGCTCGCCGGCCGGCGCGGCCAGGCGCTCGGGCAGCGTTCCCTCGATCTTCGCGATCTGGCGGCGCAGGGCAAAAACAGTCTCCCGCGCCACGGCTGATGTCGCCATGACGGTCAATTTCTCTCATAATTGTTCCTGTTATGTTCTTATAGATTCCAGAGGGTGCCGAAAGAGTCAAGCGGAGTCAGAAGGAATTTATTCCTTGATCAAAGGTGGCGAGGCCAACCTTGGACTTTGGTCGCAGCCATTCGGCGCAAAGAATTGGCCAGGTACCCGTCCATTTGCCGAGTCCGGAGGGAAAGCCTATATGCCGGATCAAAGGACAAAGCATGGCCCGCATCTACAAGACCCGCACCTGGCACGATGAACTCTCGCCTTCGATCGAGGAGATCGAGTTTCTGGCGCTGGAGGCGTACGCACATCTGCCCGACGATTTTCGCAAGCTGACCGGCGAGATCGTCATCATGATCGCCGAATTCCCGACCGACGAGATCATGGACGATCTGTCGCTGGAGACGCCGTTCGACCTGCTCGGCCTGTTCGAGGGCCGCGGCATCGCCGAGCGCTGGAACCCGCAGACCGGCGAAGGCCCGAACCGCATCACCCTCTACCGCCGCGCCATCCTCGACTACTGGGCCGAGAACGAAGAGACGCTGGGCGACATCGTCACCCATGTGCTGATCCACGAGATCGGTCACCATTTCGGCCTGTCGGACGACGATATGGAAAAGCTTGAAGAGGCGGCGGAGTAAGGCTGTGCGATATTCAGGTGGCGAGCCGGCCTGCGAACGGCAGCTTCCTGCGCTTCCGGTGCTCGCGTACTTTAAGTACGCTCCGCTCCGGTTCTCGGAAACCACTGTTCTCGGCTCGGCCTGACCTGAATCTCGACACAGCCTGCGTCCGTGCCTGGCAAAGCCTACCAGTCGCTCAGCTTGGTATCCGGCCCGTATTCCTGGCCGTCGATATCCTTCACCACCGCCTGGCCGCAGCGCATCGATTTGGTCTTCTTGTCGTAGGCGTAGGTCGGCGAGCCGTACAGGTGCCAGCCCTTGTTCAGCGCCGCGGTCACCTTGTGGCAGAAGGTTGAATCGTCGGGGGCGGACAAAAAGCGGTAAAGTCTCATGGGTCAGATCCTGTCGTGAGTTCGTCTTTTCGGGGCGGATCATGCGCCGATGGCGGCGGCCTTCGCCAGCAATTTCTCGGCCTGCGCCAGGTGCAGCCGCTCGACCATCCTGCCGTTCAAAGCAATCACGCCCTTGCCGGCATTTTCCGGCAAGGCGAAGGCATCCTTCACCGCGCGCGCCTGGGCCAAGGCTTCGGGCGCGGGCGCAAAGGCTCGGTTGGCGGTTTCGATCTGGGCGGGGTGGATCAGCGTCTTGCCATCGAACCCCATGGCAGCGGCTTCCGTGCATTCGCGCGCAAACGCGTCGAGGTCGCGAAAATCGTTGGAGACGCCGTCGAGCATGTCGATGCCGCCGGCCCGCGCCGCCAGCACCATCTGCATCAGCCAAGGCACGAGGTAGCGCCGATCAGGCGTCGCCAGAATGCCGGTTTCCTTGACCAGATCGTTCGTTCCGGCCACGAAACAAGCTAGGCGCGAGGCCGGGTCGCGGCCGAGTTCGGCAATGGCGCCGATGTTGAGCATGGCCTTGGGCGTCTCGATCATCGCCCAGAGCTTGACGCTGTCGGGGGCAAAATTATCGTCGAGCACGTCGCCGACTTCGAGGATGTCACGCGGCGTGGCGACCTTGGACAACAGGATGCCGTCGGGCTCGAATTTCGCCGCGGCCAGCAAATCGTCGTTGCCCCATTCGCTGGACAGCGCGTTGACGCGCACGATCATTTCGCAGCGGCGCCCATGCTGATTGGCAACTGGTCGGCTGGCGAAAATGCCGGCCAATTTGTCCCGCGCTGCGATCTTGTCTGAGGGCGCGACGGCGTCTTCGAGGTCGATGATCACGGCATCGCAGGCCAGCGTCGCGATCTTGGCCAGCGCCTTGTCGTTGGAGGCGGGGACGTAAAGCACCGAGCGGCGCGGGAGGTAAGGTTCGCTTGTCATGGCCGATCTATGCCGCGTGGGGGCGGGTGAGGCAAGCGTCCGACCGGTACCTGATGACGAGCCAACCGCGAAAGCTTGCGCTGCCCCGCCCGTCCCGCAGCAGTTGCGGAAGGGGGCCTTTCCTCTCCCCCGTCGATCGGGGGAGAGGTGTCGAGCGAAGCTCGACGGAGTGGGGGTTGACCCTTGGGCGCAACTCGAGCAAGGCGCTCAGTGCCCTTCCGATGTCCGTTCGCGGCGATTGCCAGGTGGTTCCCCCACTCCGTCTCGGCTTCGCCGAGCCACCTCTCCCCCCTCCGGAGGGAGAGGAAAAAGGAGCCCGGCCGTAAGCGCAGGTCCTGCACGAAAACTGCACATCCCTGCGGAAAACCTCCTCCGCTCCGCCCCGCCGTTTCCATGCGAGCCCGCGACAACAGCGGCATGCAACAGCGAAACGCTCACCTTTGGTCCTTGCCCTATCGCCTGCGCAGCGAAAGCTGGTGGTTGGTCGATCCGCCCCGGGCGGCGGCCCGCCCTTACCTGGAAGCGAGCCTGCTCCCTTTTATCCGCCCACCGGCCGAGCGGACCCAGCCCATCAGGAAAATCCGCGCATGACATCGTTTGCAAGCTTTTCCAGCCGCTTCGGCATCGCCGTCCTGCTCGTGGCGCTGGCGGATTTTTTCTTTTACGGCCAGCCCGCCGGGATCACGGTGCTGCTGTTTGCCATCCTGATCGCCGGCGCGGTGGTCGCTGTGCATCCTGCCGCGCTGAAATCCACCCGACCCTGGCTCAAGCCGGCCGCTTTGTTCGTCGCGCTGCTGCCGCTGACCGAGAACGTCAGCCCGCTGTCGGTGGCGATAGCTGTCGTGGCGCTGGTGGTGTTTGCGCTGTCCCTGTCCGGGCGGCTACGGCACGGCATCGCCCGCATTGCCGGCCAGGTGGCGCTGTTCCTGCTGGCGGCGCCGCTGCGCCTTATCCGTGACTTTTTCCAATGGCGCCGCACGGTGCGCCGGCTTGGCGGCCGCCGCATCCGCCTGGCGTCCATCATCGTCTGGGTCATGCCGGTGACGCTGGGCGCGGTGTTCCTGTTCTTGTTCGGCGCCGCCAATCCGGTCATCGAATACTGGCTGTCGCTGATCGACCTGATGAAGCTGCTCGATCTCATCCAACTGGCGCGGATCGTCTTCTGGCTGTTCGTGATCGCCGGCGTCTGGGCTTTCCTGCGGCCTCGCCTGCCGCGTTTCCCGCGCCGCCTTCCACCTTTGACGCCGCCTGCAGCCGTGGCCGCACCGGCCGCGACTAAACCAGCGACAACGATCGAGGCCGTCGTCTTCGGCAAGGCCGCGATCCTGCGCGCGCTGATCGTCTTCAACGCCTTGTTTGCGCTGCAGACCGGGCTCGACGCAGCCTATCTCTGGGGTGGGGTCGCCCTGCCGGACGGGTTGAGCTATGCCGCCTATGCGCATCGCGGCGCCTATCCACTGATCGCCACCGCGCTGCTGGCCGCCGGCTTCGTGCTGGCGGCGCTGCGGCCGGGCAGCGAAACCTCAGGCGATCCGCTGATCCGCCGGCTGGTCTATGCCTGGGTGGCGCAGAACATCGTGCTGGTCATCTCGTCGATTCTCAGGCTCGATCTCTATATCGGCGTCTATGCACTGACCTACTGGCGCATCGCCGCCTTCGTCTGGATGGGGTTGGTGGCGTCAGGGCTTGCACTGATCATTGCCCGCATCGCGGTTGGAAAATCCAACGAATGGCTGCTCTCCGCCAATCTTGCGACGCTATCGGCGACGCTTTATGCCTGCTGCTTCATCAACTTCGCCGCAATGATCGCCAATTTCAATGTCGACCATTCCCTTGAAATGACCGGCGACGGCACGCCTATCGATACCGAATATCTGCGCTCGCTCGGCGCTGCCGCCATGCCGGCGCTGGACCGCCTCTACATGCACCAATTCGGAAACCAAACGACCTATCTGGCCCACCAAATGATGATCGACGACACTATCGCCGAGCAGAAGCAGTGGCGCGCCTGGAGCTTTCGCGGCTGGAGGCTCGTGCAGGTTCTCGACAAGAGAGGTCCGCTCGTGCTTCCTCCACCTACCCAGCCCTCGCAACCTTCAGTGCCGGACCGTTAGATCCATGCCGCATCAGATCCTGGTCGCCGACGACGATCCGCACATACGCGAGATCATCTGCTTTGCGCTGGAAAAGGCCGGGATGAATACGCAGGCCGTGTCCGACGGCGCCGCGGCCCTGCAGGCGATCGAGCGCCGCGTGCCCGATCTCGTCGTGCTCGACATCGGCATGCCGGAGATGGACGGGCTGGAAGTCTGCCGGCGGCTGAGGCAGCGCTCCGACGTGCCGGTTCTGTTCCTGTCCGCGCGCGACGAGGAGATCGACCGCATCCTCGGGCTCGAAATGGGCGGCGACGACTACGTGACGAAACCGTTCAGCCCGCGCGAACTGGTGGCGCGCGTCAACGTCATCCTGCGCCGCGCCCGCCCCGTGGCGCCCGACCCCGCCGACGACAAGAACTTCGCGCATGGCAAGCTCAGCCTGGCGCCGGCCAGCCACGGCGCCAGTTTCGACGGCAAGGCGCTGGCGCTGACGGCGATCGAATTCTCGATCCTCAGGGGATTTCTGGCGCGGCCGGCGCATGTGCTGGGCCGCGACCTGGTGGTCGCCAGCGCCTATGCCGCCAACATCCATGTCGCCGACCGTACCGTCGATAGCCACATCCGCAACATCCGCGCCAAGCTGGCGGCGGCGGGCTGTCTCGACGCCATCGAAACCGTGCATGGCGTTGGTTTCCGGCTCGGCCGATGCGGCGCCTGAGCGACGCCAAATGGATCGGCACCAAATGGCGGCCAAGGCTGGCCACGGTGGTTCTCGCCATCCTCATCATGGTGCTGGCGCTGCCGCTGGTCGGCCTGTTCTTCTTCCGGCTTTATGAAAACCAGCTGATCCGCCAGACCGAGGGCGAGTTGATCGCGCAAGGCGCCGTCATCGCCGCCATCTATGCACAGAATATCAGTGACGCCGCCATTGCCCCGGAGAAGCTAGGGGTGCCGATGCAGGCTGACAGCGGCGATGCCAGCCGCGGCGACGACTCGCCTTACCAGCCGATCGAGCCGAGCCTCGATCTCGCTTCCGACTATCTGCTGCCGACCCGGCCCGCCGGCATTGCCGCCGCCACCGATCCAGCCTTCACGGCCATCGGCGCGCGACTGTCCGGCATTCTCGACACGACGCAAAAAACCACGCTGGCCGGCTTCCGGCTGCTCGATCCCAAGGGCGTCGTCATTGCCGGGCGCGACGAGGTCGGACTATCCCTGGCCAATGTCGAGGAGGTGCGCGAGGCCCTTGCCGGCCGCTATGCCAGCGCATTGAGGCAACGAATCCCCGATCAGCCGCCGCCGCCGCTCTATTCGGTCAGCCGCGGCACGAAAGTTCGTGTCTTCGTCGCCATGCCGATTGCGGTCGCTGGCCACGTCGCCGGCGTGATCTATCTCTCCCGGACGCCGAACAACATCGTCAAACATCTCTATGGCGAACGCGGCAAGGTGACGCTGGCGGCCATTGCCATGCTGTTCGGCACGCTGCTGATCGCGCTGGTCTTCCTGCGCACCGTCAGCCGGCCGATCTACGCGCTGATGGAGCGCACCAGGCGCATCGCCGCCGGCGACCGCGACGCGATCCGGCCGCTCGACCATCACGGCACGCGCGAAATGGCGGAGCTGTCCGCCGCCTTTCTCGACATGGCCGAAAAGCTGCAAGCGCGCTCCGACAGCATCCAGACTTTTGCCACCCATGTCTCGCACGAGCTCAAATCGCCGCTGACGGCGATCCAGGGCGCGGCCGAGCTGCTGCGCGATTCCGGCGAGGCGATGGATGCCGCCGAGCGCAAGCGGTTCTCCGGCAACATCGTCAATGACGCCGGCCGGCTCAATCTGCTGGTGCGTCGCCTGCTCGACCTGGCGCGCGCCGAAAATCTGGCGCCGAGCGGCGAAAGCACATCGCTCGATGCAGCGCTGGCGCTGCTTCCGGTCGATGGCCGGCTGGCGGTCAACATTGAGGCGGGTGGCGAAATCGGCCTGCGGATATCAGCCGAGAATGCGGCGATCGTGCTTGCCAATCTGATCGACAATTCGGCCAGGCACGGAGCCACCCAGGTTCTTCTCTCTGCGGCCACCGCCGACGGCAAGGCGACCGTTGCGGTCAGCGATGACGGCGCCGGTATTTCGCCGAGCAACAGGGCCCGCATTTTCGAGCCGTTCTTCACCACGCGCCGTGAGTCCGGCGGCACCGGCATGGGCCTCGGCATCGTGCTGGCCCTCCTGAAAGCGCATGATGGCACGATCGCGCTGGTTGACTCCGGACGCGGCACGCGCTTCGAGATCATTGTGCCGGCGGCGTGAAGCATACCGGCGGCCGGATCGGAGAAAACGTGCGCTACGACATTGTCATCATCGGCGGGGCCATCGTCGGCTCCTCTGTCGCCTATTATCTGCGCGAGGAAGGCTTTACCGGCTCGATTGCGCTGATCGAACGCGATCCGCAATTCGCCCATGCGGCAACGACGCTGTCCATGGCCTCGATCCGTCAGCAATTCTCGATCCCGGAAAACATCCGGCTGTCGCAGTTCACGCTAAACCTGTTCCGGCGGCTGAAGGAGACCTTCGGCGCCGATGCCGATATCGGCTTTCGCGAGGGCGGCTATCTCATCCTGGCCGGCGAGGCCGGGTTGCCGATCCTGAAAGCCAACCACGAGGCGCAGGTCGCCGAGGGCGCCAACATTCTGCTCGAGGATGCCGACCAGCTGGCAAAGCGCTTTTCGTGGCTGTCGACGGAAGGCATCAGCGCCGGCGCCTTCGGCCGCAGCGGCGAGGGCTGGTTCGACGCTCATGCGATGCTGACGCTGTTCCGCAAGGCGCTGCGCGACAGACAAATCGATTTCATCGCCGCCGACGTCACCGGCATCGAGAGGCAGGGCAACCGCGTCACCGGCGTGGACCTCGACAATGGCGAAAGACTGCAAGCCGGCATCGTCGTCAATGCCGCCGGGCCGAATGCCGGCAGGGTGGCCGGCATGGCGGGACTCGTGCTGCCCGTCGAGCCGCGCAAGCGCAACGTTTTCGTCTTCGAGGCGCGGGAAAAATACGCCGACATGCCGCTGCTGGTCGACCCATCCGGCATCTATGTCCGGCCGGAAGGCTCGGTCTATCTCACCGGCGGCGCCGAGCCGGAGGAGGGCGATGGCCCCGCCGACCCCCGGGATTTCGGCGTCGACTGGCCGCTGTTCGAAGAGGTGATCTGGCCGGTGCTGGCAACCCGCATTCCGGCTTTCGAAGCAATCAAGCCGACCCGCGCCTGGGCCGGCCATTACGACTACAACACGCTCGACCAGAACGCGGTCATCGGACCGCATCCCGAGGTCGAGAATTTCATCTTCGCCAACGGTTTTTCCGGCCACGGCCTGCAGCAGGCGCCGGCCGTCGGCAAGGCGCTGGCGGAGTTGTTGGTGCATGGCGGGTATCGGACGGTGGATTGCTCGGCGTTTGGGTACGAACGGGTGGCCGAAGGTCGGGCGTTTCGGGAATTGAACGTGATTTGAGGCGGGCGGAATAGGATCGCTCTGTCGAGTTCCCGCCCACCCCCTCTGCCCTGCCGGGCATCTCCCCCGCAAGGGGGGAGATGGCAGCTTCGGCGAAGGCGCCATTCTTGCAACGTCGGAGATTGGCGAAAACGGTCGCGGCATCTGATCTCCCCCCTTGCGGGGGAGATGGCCGGCAGGCCAGAGGGGGTGCTGTCCCGCGAGAGTCTAAGCAACCATCGCACTGACAGCCATCGCGTTGCCCAGCGCATGCCCGTTGGCCGTATTGTCAAAAATCCCCCACACCTCGGCGCCGGAATCTGCTGCTGCTTCCACTTGCCGCGCAAACCGGTCGAGCGTTTCGGCATCGTAACCCGAATAGTAGATCCGCGGCGCGCCGTGCCAGCGGAAATAGGCAAGGCCGGGCCAGCCACCTGGCCCTGCTGCCTCCGGAACCGAAGCCGGGTCGGCGGCGACCCGTGCGACCTGGTGACCGGCCAGCAGTGCGTCCGCCTCGGCACTGAACCAGGTGGGATGGCGCGGCTCGCATGCCAGCCTTGCCCGGATACGCCTGCCCAACATGTCGAAGAAGCCGCCGGCGACCTCCGGCTCGAAGGGCAAGCTCGGCGGCAGCTGCACCAGAAGCACGCTCAGCTTTTCGCCGAGACCTTCGACCTGCCCGAGAAAGTCCTCCGTCAGCCCCTCGCAATCGGCGAGGCGATGATCATGGGTCATGTTCTTCGGTGCCTTGACCGCGAAGCGGAAGTGCTCCGGCACGGCGTGCGCCCAGCGCTCATAGGTCTCGCGGCGGTGCGGCTTGTAGAACGTGGTGTCGATCTCGACGGCCGGAAAGCGTTTTCCGTAACGTTCGAGATGCGAACCGGATTGCGGAAAGTCAGCCTTGTATCGAGACGGAATTCCCCAGCCGGCGGTGCCTATCAGAGATCGGCGATTTCCCATCCTGCGGATTTGGATCGGATGAAGCGCGGGTCAAGGGCGACAAAGGAGGCGTTGCTCCGCGGTGTCCTGAACACCGTTCCGCATTGCCGAGAACCTTGCCCGCCTTGACTGCCCAACCCGATCGGCAATTGCGCTCGACGCTCGTCAGCCCTCGCGGGAGAACCAGAACGCGTCGGCCATTCGCGTCATGCCGATACGCTCATAGAAGCCGACGGCGTCGGGCATCGAGATCAGGCTGATGGCGACCGAAGGCCCAAGCTGCCGGCGGGCCGCGTCCATCAGGCCCTTGCCGATGCCGAGGCCTTGCGCAGATTGGGATACGGCGAGCTCTGAGACATAGCACACCCAGGAAAAGTCGGTGATGGCCCTGATAACGCCTATCAGCGGCCTGCCTTCGATGTCGAGCCGCGCCGTGAGCACCAGGTTCGCGCCTGAAAGCATCGCTTGCAGCCGGGCGTCGTCATCGACGGGGCGTGTTTCGCCGAGCGTGGATTCGACCAGCACGCGGCGGAATTCAGCGACGTCGAGCTCAGGCTCACTGGCATAGATAATATTCGATTGTGCGGTCATGGGCGCAAGGTGCACCAGCGGCGGCCGGTTTTAAAGACGTTTGCCGCCGATCTTTCGATCGGGCCGCGCACCAACAGTTGCCTTTTATTTGCCGGCGGCTTTGTGTAAACCGGGCGCAGCAAACCCTGACGCAACGAATTCGATCAAGAACGGGCAAAAGCCATGGAAAAATTCACCAAGCTCACCGGCGTCGCCGCACCGATGCCGATCGTCAATGTCGACACCGACATGATCATCCCCAAGGATTATCTCAAGACGATCAAGCGCACCGGGCTCGGCAGCGGCCTGTTCGCCGAAATGCGCTACAAGGACGATGGCTCGGAAAACCCCGACTTCGTGCTCAACAAGCCAGCCTACCGCAAGGCGCAGATCCTGGTCGCCGGCGACAATTTCGGCTGCGGTTCGAGCCGCGAACACGCGCCGTGGGCGCTGCTCGATTTCGGCATTCGCTGCGTCATCTCGACGTCGTTCGCCGACATTTTCTACAACAACTGCTTCAAGAACGGAATCCTGCCGATCACCGTCAGCCCCGAAGACCTGGAGAAGCTGATGGACGACGCCTCGCGCGGCTCCAATGCGACGGTGTCGGTCGACCTCGAGGCCAAGGAAATCCGCGGCCCCGACGGCGGCGTGGTCACCTTCGACCTCGACGACTTCAAGCGCCACTGCCTGCTGAACGGTCTCGACGATATCGGCCTGACCATGGAGAAGGCCGGCGCCATCGCCTCGTTCGAGAAGAAGAACGCTGCCGAGCGTCCTTGGGCCTGAGTGGTACGAGATGGCCCGGCCGCCACAAAGCCGGGTTCGTGGCGGCTGAACGGAGGGGACAGTCATGACACGTTTTCTTCTTGCCGGCGCCTGCGCGCTGGCGTGGATGCTGATGCCGGTGGCCGGCGCGCAAGCACAGACCGACACGGTCCTCGTGCCGGCAGAAGATCCGTCCGCCGCCGATCCGGGCGCGTCGAGCAATGCGGCCCTGGCGGACGATGACAGCCAGGGGCCGGTCCCGTTCGAGGGCGGGCAGCTGACCATCACCCAGCCGGAGCAGGATGGCGAAAAGGTGCTGGCCTATGACGGCAAGCAGCTGGCCAGCAATTACGACGTGTTCTTCGACAGAACAGTCAAGGTCGGCGGCGTCGACGTGGCGCTGGTCGATGTCGGCGACGGCGGCAACCAGTGCGGCCCGGCCAAGGTCATCGTCTGGAAGCCGGAAGGCGGCGAGATACAAAGCCTCAAGGTCGAACAGGACGAAGGCGGCGCGCCGCCGGCGGCGGTGGCCGACAACGCCATCTTTTTCGTGCCGTATCTGTTGCCGGGCGATACGAAGCAAGCGCTGCAATGGTCGCCCAGCGACGGGCTGACGATCTCGGGCGACCTGACCTACGCGCCGGAGCCGGGTACGGACTGGAAGGACGTCGATCCGGCCAAATACCAGAACATCATCGACGCCTTCCACAATGAGGCCGTCTACAAGGCGGCGCAGACGCTGCTCGGCGACACCATGCCCGACATGGCGACCAGCCTGCTGGTCGGCGGCGGCACCGAAAAGACGGCGTCGGGCGCCTTCTACGCCACCGGCTGCGTGCCGCACGCATGCGGCAGCAATGACGGTTTCATGGCGGTCGACCCGGCCAAGCACACGCTCTACTTCGCCCGGCGCGGCGACAATGGCGAGCCGCAGGCGTGGCCTGACGTGAAGACCTGGCCTGCGGATGTGAAGGAAGCAATGGACAAGGCGCAGGAGTCGGGGAACTAGGGTTCGCGGCAGCGCGGCGAACACTCGGTGTTCATGCTTGTTCCGTCGCGATCCGTCACACCCCCCTCTGCCCTGCCGGGCATCTCCCGCTCAAGGGGGGAGATCAGACGTCACTCTGGCTTTCGCCAATCGCAAATGTGGAAAGCGAGAAAGGCGTCCGAACTGCTAATCTCCCCCTTGAGGGGGAGATGGCCGGCAGGCCAGAGGGGGGTGCTGTCCCGCCGACGACCAAGATTTGCACCTGACTTGGCCCATGGCCCGGCCGGCCCTTTCCCTGCAAAAGTGTCCGAAACCACAGCGAGGCTCCATGCGCACACTCATCTCCACCGGTTCGCCCTTCGAAAAAACCGCCGGCTATTCGCGCGCGGTGGTGCAGGGCGACTGGTGCTTCGTGTCGGGAACGACCGGCTACGACTATGCGACGATGACCATGCCGGAAACGGTGGAGGCGCAGACGCGCAATTGCCTGGCGACCATCGCGGAGGCGCTGAGGGATGGCGGCTTCGACATGGCCGATGTGGTGCGGGCGCATTACTACATCACAGACCGGGCCATCGTGGACGTCGTCTTCCCCATCCTCGGCGAGGCTTTCGGCGAGATCAGGCCGGCGGCGACGATGATCGTGTGCCAGCTCAACAAGCCGGAAATGAAGATCGAGATCGAAGTCACGGCGCTGCGGCGTACGGCTTGAGGAGGCAAAGCCATGACGGTCCGGCGCATCGTGGCCAATATCGGGACACCAGACGCGGCAGCGGCGAAACGCTTCTATCAGGACGTGCTTGGCCTCGATGTGCTGATGGATCAGGGCTGGATCGTCACCTTAGGCTCCGACGCACGGATGCAGGTGCAGATCAGCTTCATGGCCCAGGGCGGCTCCGGCACGCCGGTGCCGGACCTCTCCATCGAGGTCGACGATGTCGATGCGGCGCTGCAAGGCATGAGGGCCGCCGGCTTTGCCGTCGAATACGGTCCGGCCGACGAGCCGTGGGGCGTACGGCGGTTTTATGTGCGCGATCCGTTCGGCCGGTTGGTGAATATTTTGTCGCACAAGTGATTTGTTCCTCTCCCCCGCCTCTGGCCACGGCGAGGAACCCAGGTCTTGAGAGGCGGGCGCCGTCGTAGCGTTCTTCATCCCCTTGCGCCGCAAGCTCTTGGCGTTTAGCAAGGCCGCGGTTTCTCCAAACAGCATCGGACGGTTCTCCATGGCTTCGAAAAATCTTCTCCTGCTCGCCGGCGACGGCATCGGCCCCGAGGCGATGGCCGAGGTGAAGAAGCTGATCGCGGCCATGAACGCAAAGCTCGGCAGCGGTTTTGCCACTGATGAAGGCTTGGTCGGCGGCTGTGCCTACGACGCGCATGGCGCGGCGATTTCGGATGGCGACATGGCAAAGGCGATGGCTGCGGACGCCGTGCTGTTCGGCGCCGTCGGCGGGCCGAAATGGGACAAGGTGCCTTACGAGGTGCGTCCCGAGGCCGGGTTGCTACGGCTGCGCAAGGATATGGAGCTGTTCGCCAATCTCCGGCCCGCCATCTGCTATCCGGCGCTGGCCGCGTCGTCCTCGCTGAAGCAGGAAGTCGTCGAGGGCCTCGACATATTGATCGTGCGCGAGCTTACCGGCGGAGTCTATTTCGGCGAGCCGAAGCAGATCATCGATCTCGGCAACGGCCAGAAGCGCGGCATCGACACGCAGGTCTACGACACGTTCGAGATCGAGCGCATTTCCGGCGTCGCTTTTGAGCTGGCGCGCACGCGCAAGAACCACGTGACATCGATGGAAAAGCGCAACGTGATGAAATCCGGGGTGCTGTGGAACGAGGTCGTCACCCAGACCCACGCAGCCAGATATGCTGACGTCAAGCTCGACCACATGCTGGCCGATGCCGGCGGCATGCAGCTGGTGCGCTGGCCAAAGCAGTTCGACGTCATCGTCACCGACAATCTGTTCGGCGACATGCTGTCCGACATCGCCGCCATGCTGACCGGATCGATCGGCATGCTGCCGTCGGCCTCGCTCGGCGCGCCCGATGTGAAGACCAGGAAGCGCAAGGCGCTGTACGAGCCGGTGCATGGCTCGGCGCCCGACATTGCGGGACAGGGCATCGCCAACCCGATCGCCATGATCGCGTCGTTTGCCATGTGCCTGCGCTACTCCTTCGGCATGGTCGATGAGGCCGACAAGCTCGAAGGCGCCATAGCCGCCGTGCTCGACGACGGGCTGCGGACGAAGGATATTATGTCCGAGGGCATGACCGAAGTCGGCACTGTCGCAATGGGCGATGCCATCATCGCCAAGTTCCTGGCTTAGCGGCCGACTCAGCGGATCTCGCCGGCCAGCCGTTTCAGCAGGCCGACGAGTTGCGCCTCATCCACGGCTGAGAAAAAAGCAGCGTCGGCGGCTTCGACGGCGACGATAGCGCGCTGGACTGCGGCCGTCCCCGTCGTGGAGACGCGGATCACCTTGGCGCGGGAATCCCGCGGGTTGGTGTCCCGCACAATCAGTCCCTTTGCCTCGAGCCGGGCGACGACGTCCGACGTCATCTTCACCTCGGTGCCGGCCTGGGCGGCGAGCTGCACCTGGTTGGGCGGCTCGCCATAGCGGCCGAGCCACATCGCCGAAGCCAGCAGCACGAACTGGACATGGGTAAGGTCAAGCGGGGCCAGCGCCGCCGTCATGACGCGCTGCCAGCGCATGGTGGTTCGCCAGAGCAGCAAGCCGGGGCTCTCGGATGGTCCGCTGAAGCGCGTGTTCAGATCCCCTTGATCAGCCACCGTTCGCCAACACCATTGCCTGCTCGAACAGTTTGGCCATCGAAGTGTCGAAATCGCCGCTGATCTGCGGCCCGAGCTCTGGTCCGACCTCGGCGGCCGATGGGCCGGAAATCTCGAGGCGATGAGTCACTTGAGTGCCACCCTCGACCGGCGTCAGCGTATGCCTGAATAGCAGTTTCGTGTCGCCGAACGAGGTCTCGTCGGCATAGGTTACAGCGTCGACGAGGTCGACGATCGTCGATTCGAAGGTGTCCTGCCCGACGGGCGTTACAGAGACGCGGGTGCCCTTGGCGAACGGGCCGTGCAGCACGAAGGTATCGGACCCTTCGTAGGTGAGGCGGCCTTCGTGCAGCGCCTTGAGCGCGTTCCAGATGGCCTGCGCCGAAAGGGGGGAAATTGCGGTGTACTCGTTGGTCCACATTTGTCTTGGCTCCATCATCCGTTTTCGATCGTCGATTTGATGATTGCACAGATTATCTGTGCACAGACTAAATGGCAAGAGAAATATTCCGTTCGTCCGGTCTAAACAGCAGCTGCCTTCCCGGCTGCGACCTAAGCCATTGTTATAGCACGGCTGTCCGCAAACGGTAGTGTGCTGAGAGTTCTGCAAATTCGCTGAGAGGGGGCGGTCATGGCAGGCTGGTGATTGTTCACGTCACCTGATTCCCGCGAAGGAACGCCACCATGACCAAGACTGAAGTTAAGACCGCCAGCGCTGCCGTCAAAGACATTTTGCTTTCGAACCCGGATGGATTGCACGAAGTGCTCCGTGCGGTGATGCAGGAGGTGCTTGAGGCCGAGATGGACGAGGCGCTGGGTGCCTCGAAGAGCGAGCGCACGCCCGAACGGCTTGGCTATCGCTCGGGCTATTACGGCCGTACCCTTGTGACGCGGGTCGGCAAGCTCGAGCTGCGGGTTCCGCAGGACCGGGCCGGGCGCTTCTCCACCGAGCTGTTCGAGCGCTACCAGCGTTCCGAGCGGGCCTTGGTGGCGACACTGGCCGAGATGTATGTGCAGGGCGTGTCGACCCGCAAGGTGAAGGCGATCACGGAAGAACTGTGCGGCCATGCCTTCTCGGCCTCGTCGATCTCGGCCATCAACAAGCGGCTGGACGAGAGCCTCGCTGCCTTTGCCAGGCGCCCCCTTCAAGAGCCGTTTCCTTACCTCATCCTCGATGCGCGCTACGAGAAGGTGCGTGAAGCCGGTGTTGTCATGAGCCAGGCGGTGCTGATCGCGGTCGGTATCGACTGGGACGGAAGGCGCCAGATCCTGGCCGTGGAGATGGCCAATCGCGAGAGCCGCTCGGCCTGGAGGGACTTCCTCGTCGGCCTCAAGGCGCGCGGCCTCAAGGGCGTCGAGTTGGTTGTGTCCGACGATCACGCCGGCCTGGTGGCAGCGATCGGCGAGGTGATCCCCGAAGCCGCCTGGCAACGCTGCTACGTGCACTTCCTCAGGAACGCGCTCGATCATCTGCCGAGGAAGCACGGCGACGACTGCCTGCAGGAATTGCGCTGGCTCTACGACCGGCGCGATCTCGCAGAGGCCAGGGCTGATCTTGCCGCATGGCTTGCCAAATGGTCGGCACGCTATCCGCGCCTGACAGGCTGGGCCGAGGATGCCATCGAACAAACCCTGACCTTCTTCAGGCTGCCGAGACAGCACCACAAGCATCTCAAATCCACCAACATGCTGGAGCGGCTCAACGAGGAAATCCGCCGGCGCACCTATGTCGTGCGCATCTTCCCGAACGCCGAAAGCTGCCTGCGCCTGGTCAGGGCGCTGGCCGTCGAAACCAACGAAAACTGGATGGAGGCCAACCGCTATATCAACATGGATGATCTGCGCGAGCACAAGAAGCTCGCTCTGCGCCAAGCCGCATGACCAGCATCATGATCGCCCATTTTGCAGAACTTGACGCACACAACCTCCGCAAACAGCCGGCTGCTCATTTCTTGGTGCGGGTCTAGGCTCCGCCTCCTCCAGGCACCGGCCCCCACTGGTTTTCGTGGGCCTGGGTCGGGATCAATCCGAGTATCAGCGCGAGGATCAGCGTAGCCGGAGCGAACATGAAGGTGATTGCGAAGTAAGGTATTGCCAGCCAGCCGGTCAGGCCGATGTCGTGCAAGCGGCGCACGACGAGCCCGACCCAGGGCAGGAACGTCGCTAGCCAAAACAGCCCCCAGACGCCGATCATCACAATTGGCCAGTTGCCGGCATCGAAATTGCCGACGGCCTGGTCGGCGAGGGCGCCGGCAATTCCGACCAGGATGAAGCTGACGGTCCAGAACAGGCAGTAGCCCCAGAATTCCTTGCGGCGGGCGCGTTCGGCGAAGTTGATGTAGTTGCGCGTCACGCCTCGCCAGAAATAACCCGGCAGTCCGCTATCGCGAACCGCGCCGTCTTCCGCCAGGCGGCCGAAATGCTGTGGCGCGGCTGAAGCGGCAGCCGCCTTGGGCGGCGCTGCGCTTGCCGCTGGCGCAGCGGTGGCGGGACTGGCGGGCTGGGCGCGGATTGAAAAAACGTCGCGCGCCTGACCGCTTGCCGGCAGAAACTCGACCACAGCGCCGTTCGCGATCACGGTATCACGGCGCAGATCCTCGCGCGCGAAGGTGTAGCGGTTGCCGTCCGCCCCGGTGATGAAGCCGAAACCCTGGGCCTCGTCATAGTGAAGAACTTCGCCGCGCATTTAGCCTCGCCCCCGTGCAGGCACAGACTGTTCAAAGTTGCGGCGGACTGCAAGGGGGTGGACGAAATGGAGGGCAAACGGTTCAGGCATGAGTTGCTTTATTTTCCGGTGCGTTGGCGCTGCCCCTCACCTGCCTGCCGGCATCCCCTCCCCGTATAGTGACGGGGAGAGGGGTCGCTGTTATCGACGATTCCGCCAATCACCAACGCTGCAAGAAGAGCGCCAAGGCTGCGGTCCGCCCTTTCTCCCGTCACTATACGGGGAGAAACGCCAGGCAGGGCAATGAGGGGCAGCGCCTGCATTTGTAATTGGCCGATAAGAGCCTCAAACCGGCCGCTTCTTCGGCTTCTTGTTCTTCGGCGGTCCCGCCTTGTCGAATTTCGGTTTCCCGGCCCAAGGCTTTGCATTGCCGGCGGGCCGTTCCCGCTTCTCGAATTTCGGCTTGTGTGCGCTTTGCGGCGCCTCGAATGGGCGCTTGCCGCGATGCGGCTTCTTGTCGGGCTTCGGCGCCTGGTAGCCGGCGCGCGACAGGTCGGGCGTGCCGTCCAGCCGCTTCACCACGATGTTGCCCTGCAGCTTCTTGTCGGGGCCGATGGCGGCGAGGAAGCGATCGGCCCAGTCGGCCGCGATCTGCACGTAGGTCTCATCCTGCTGCATCTTGATGGAGCCGATCTCGCGCTTGGAGATGTTGCCGGTGCGGCACAGCATCGGGATCAGCCAGCGCGGCTCGGCATTTTGCTTGCGCCCGATCGACAGCGAGAACCAGACACTGTCGCCGAAGTCGTCGCGCCGGCTTGGCGCTTCATCGCGGCGCTCGAATTTTTCGCCCGCCGGTTTGTCACGCGAAGGCGTGAACGGTGCGACATCCGTAAGCTCCTCGGGCGCCGAGCGGCTGGCGCGGCATTGGCGCACGAAGGCGGCCGCAATCTGTTCGGCGCCATGCCTGGCCAGAAGCGCGTCGATGAAGCCGCGCTCGTCCTCGGCCACCGGCTCGTCGAAGGCTGGATCGGCAAGGATGCGCTCGTCGTCGCGCTTGATCACGTCGTCGGCCGAGGGCGGGCTCGCCCATGTCGCCTTCAGCCCTGCATTCTGCAGCAGGCGCTCGGTGCGCTTGCGGGCGCCGTTGGGTACGATCAGCGCGCTGACGCCCTTGCGTCCCGCCCGGCCGGTGCGGCCGCTGCGGTGCAGCAGCGTTTCGGGATTGGTCGGCAGGTCGGCGTGGATGACCAGTTCGAGATTGGGCAGGTCGATGCCGCGCGCGGCGACATCGGTGGCGATGCAGACCTTGGCGCGGCCGTCGCGCATTGCCTGCAGAGCGTGGGTGCGCTCGTTCTGGCTGAGTTCGCCCGACAGCGCCACGACCGAAAAATTGCGGTTGTTGAAGCGTGCCGTCAGATGATTGACGGCGGCGCGGGTGTTGCAGAACACCAGCGCGTTCTTCGCCTCGTAAAAGCGCAGCACGTTGATGATGGCGTTCTCGCGGTCGGGATAGGCGACATTCAGCGCCCGGTATTCGATATCGAGATGCTGCTTTTCCTCGCCGCCGGCCGAGATGCGTACGGCGTCGCGCTGATAGCCTTGCGCCAGCGTGGCGATCGAGCGCGGCACGGTGGCCGAAAACATCAGCGTGCGGCGCTGAGCCGGTGCGGCATCGAGGATGAATTCGAGGTCCTCGCGAAAGCCGAGGTCGAGCATCTCGTCGGCCTCGTCCAGCACCACGGCTTTCAGCGCCGACATGTCGAGGGAGTTGCGGGTGATGTGGTCGCGCAGGCGGCCGGGCGTGCCGACGACGATGTGGGCGCCGCGCTCCAGCACGCGCCGTTCGGAGCGCATGTCCATGCCGCCGACGCAGGACGCGACGGTGGCGCCGGTCGGCGCGTAGAGCCATTGCAATTCGCGCATCACCTGCAGAGCGAGCTCGCGCGTCGGCGCCACGGCCAGCGCCAGCGGTGCGCCAGCCTGGTCAAAACGCTCGGCGCTTCCAAGAAGGGTCGGCGCCAAAGCGAGGCCGAAGGCGACGGTCTTGCCTGAGCCGGTCTGCGCCGACACCAGAGCGTCGGACTCGCCGAGCTCCAGCACGGCCTTCTGCACTGGCGTCAGCTCGGTATAGCCGCGTTTTTCCAGCGCTTCTGCCAGCGCAGGAACAATAGCTTCGAAATTGGACATCTCACTCTTTCGGAATTCAGGGTCTGGGCTCATCATGGAGCACATGCCGGGGCTGACGCACGCCAGCCAAACACTATTTGGGCGTTCGTACTTCTTGCGGCCGCTATTGTACAGGGCAGGCGTGTGCCTGGCCGCAATTGACTCCTGACGCAAACCGCGTAAAAGCCGGCATCGAACGGGATCATTTTCGATGCGCGGCCTTCTGATGGCTCTTCTTGCCTTCGACTTCCCCGGCCACAATCATGGGGCCGGGCGCGTCGGCGCGTCTTACCGTTCCAGCAAAACCATGGCCAAAAAAACCACCACCACGGTGTGATTCCCTTGGCCTAACCACCCTCTCCCGGGTCCGGCCCGGGGGACGGACCCGCATTGGCCGGCGGGTTTTCTCCAAAAACCAAGCGGAGAGGGACAGGAGATTTCTGATGAGTTTCAAGGTTGCGGTAGTCGGCGCCACGGGCAATGTGGGTCGCGAAATGCTCAACATACTGGAAGAGCGCGGCTTTCCGGTAAGCGAAGTCGTGGCGCTGGCCTCGCGGCGCAGCCAGGGCACCGAAGTGTCGTTCGGCGACCGTTCGCTGAAGGTCAAGACGCTCGACCAGTATGATTTTTCCGACACCGACATCTGCATCATGTCGGCCGGCGGCAACGTCTCGAAGGAGTGGTCGCCGAAGATCGGCAAGCAGGGCTGCGTCGTCATCGATAACTCGTCGGCCTTCCGCTATGATCAGGACGTGCCGCTGATCGTGCCGGAAGTGAACCCGGATGCGATCTCGCTGTTCACCCGCAAGAACATCATCGCCAATCCGAACTGCTCGACGGCGCAGCTGGTCGTGGCGCTGAAGCCGCTGCACGATGTCGCCACCATCAAGCGCGTCGTCGTCGCCACCTATCAATCGGTATCCGGCGCCGGCAAGGAGGGCATGGACGAACTCTTTACACAGACCCGCGCGGTGTTCGTCGCCGATGGCGTCGAGGTCAAGAAGTTCACCAAGCGCATCGCCTTCAACGTCATTCCGCATATCGACGTCTTCCTCGACGACGGCTCGACCAAGGAAGAGTGGAAGATGGTCGCGGAGACCAAGAAGATGCTCGACCCCAAGATCAAGCTGACGGCGACCTGTGTGCGCGTGCCGGTGTTCATCGGCCATTCCGAAGCCGTCAACATCGAGTTCGAAAAGCCGATCACCGCCGACGAGGCGCGCGATATCCTGCGCGAAGCGCCGGGCTGCCAGGTCTTGGACAAGCGCGAGGATGGCGGCTACATCACGCCGCTTGAATCGGCCGGCGAGGACGCCACCTTCATCTCGCGCATCCGCGAGGATTCGACCATCGACAACGGCCTGTCGATGTGGATCGTCTCCGACAATCTGCGCAAGGGCGCGGCGCTCAACGCGGTGCAGATCGCCGAGCTTCTGGTCGAGCGCGGCCTGATCCAGCCGAAGAAGAAGGCGGCCTGACGGCTGGTTTGTTTTCGCTCACGGGGTTCGGCCTTCGGCCGATTCCGTTTATTCGCTCACGGGCCGTATCGCCGCTGCCGCGGCGGGCCCTCCGCGGGGGCGCCGGAAAGCCGGCGGCCCGCAGTCGCGGGCTCGGCCTTCGGCCGAAGCCTTCCTTCTCCCCGTTCACGGGGAGAAGGTCCCGGCAGGGGGATGAGGGCAGCGCTGACCTCTGTTGAGAAACGCCTTTGAACGATCCCACCAAAATCGTGCTGCGCCCCGCCACGGCTTTGGATGCCGCGACCATCGCCATTGTCATGCGGGCCGCACTTGGCTCGTTCTCCTGGATGCCGGTCATCCACACGCCGGATGAGGATCTTGCCTTCATCCGCGAGATCGTGCTGTCCCGGCAGCAGGTGACGGTCGCCGAGGCCGGCACGGCATTGTCGGCTTCATTGCCCTGAGCGGCGATTGGGTGGAACAGCTCTATCTCGACCCCGCCTGGATGGGGCAAGGCATCGGCAGCCGGCTGCTGGTGCAAGCGACCGCCGCGCTACGGATCGTTAAACTGCATTGTTTCCAGGCCAACACCGACGCGCGTCGCTTCTACGAGCGCCATGGCTTTCGCCCCGAGGCGTTCGGCGCGGGCACCACCAACGAAGAAGGCCTGCCGGATATTCTCTACGTGCGTCGAGCTTGATATTCAGCCGGCGTTATCCTTGGCCAGTTGGCGCAATAACTCCATCGCTTCCTCGGCCCGCTCAGCGGGCACGAACAGATGGTCATGATAGAAAGCAGAGACCGGATTGACGCCCATGCCGGCGGCGGCCAGCCGGGCGGTGATGGCGGCGAGGAAGCCGACGGCTTCCAGCGAGGAGTGGACGTTCAGGGTGATCATGCGGCAGCGGAAGGCGGACTGCAGCCCGGCGGCCTGGTCTTCGGGCAAGATCAGCGTCGTGCCCTCCTTCTCGCGAAACAGCATCACCGGATTGAGCGTCTCGGGAACCGGTGCACCGGGGACCAGGGTGGCGAAGACATGGACGCCGGGAAGCAGTTCCGGCGTCATCGCCGCCAGCAGCTTTTTCAGATCAGTCTCGCCGGCCATTCGCTCGTCTCTCGCCCAGCCCTATCAATAGCCGTGACTGGTGGATGTCGATAGTCCGTCAAGGTCGAGGGACAGCACCCCCCTCTGCCCTGCCGGGCATCTCCCCCGCAACGAGGGAGATCGGCGGTTTCGATGCTCCGCTCATTCATGGAACATTGCCGAAGCGGTCGAGCGTGTAATCTCCCCCCTTGCGGGGGAGATGGCCGGCGGGCCAGAGGGGGGTGTGAAGGATCGCCACGCAGCGGCTTTTGCTTGCTGCTACCCAAAAAGAATCCGCACCCTGTAGGATCGCCGCCCCATCGCTCGTCCTTGGTCCGAAGCCAGCAAACGGCTCGAACCGCTTAGGAGGGAACACCCGTGAGTATTTCTCAAACCATGCCCGTCTCATCGGGCGCCCTGTGGACCGGCCGCGTGCTCAGCGGCCTCATCATCCTGTTCATGATCTTCGACGGCGTCATCAAGCTGCCGCCGCTCGATGTCGTCACCCAGACCATGGTGCCGCTCGGCTGGCCGGCCGATGTCAATGTCGCGCGCACGCTCGGCATTATCGGGCTGATCTCGACCGCGCTCTATGCGCTGCCCCGCACCTCGGTGCTCGGCGCCATCCTGCTCACCGGCTATCTCGGCGGCGCCATCGCCACAAACATGCGCGTCGGCAGCCCGTTGTTTTCGCACACGCTGTTTAGCGTCTATCTCGGCATCATCCTGTGGGGCGGTCTCTATCTGCGCGACCCAAGCGTGCGCGCCCTGATCCCGTTCAGCCGTTAAGCGAGGAGAAAAACATGCTCAGCACCATTCTCATCCTCCTGGTCGTCATCATCGCCGCCGTGCTCATCTATGCGGCGACGAGGTCGAATGATTTCGTCACCGCCCGCACCGCCAGCATCAAGGCCGCGCCGGAAGCGATCTTTCCGCTGATCAACAATTTCAAGCAGTGGCCGGAATGGTCACCCTACGAAAAGCTCGACCCGCTGATGAAGCGCACGCTGTCGGGCGCTGATGCCGGCAAGGGCGCCGCCTACGCCTGGGAAGGCAATGCCAAGGCCGGCAAGGGACGCATGGAGATCGTCAATTCCGTGCCATCCTCGCTGGTGTCGCTGAAGCTCGACTTCGAGAAGCCGTTCCGGGCCAGCAACAGCGTCGACTTCACCCTGAAGCCCTCGGGCGACACCACCGCAGTCACCTGGGCAATGCGCGGCAGCCGGCCCTTCATTGCCAAGCTGATGGGCCTGTTCATGAGTTTCGATACGCTGATCGGCAAGGATTTCGAGGCTGGCCTCGCCAATCTGAAAAAGGCAGCCGAAAGGTAGAAAAGCCTGGATTTTCAACAAGCTCGGCGGCGGTCGGCACGAATGTGACCGGCGCGGACACCGCGATCTCTCACGTCATCGGGATCAAATCAGCCGTCTGGGAGTTAGAGCCGTGGCGGCGAGGACGGCGATCCGCGTGAGAGAGGAACGATAATGAAAAGAGCGATGATCATTCTGGTACTGGCGACCGCGCTGGGCGCGTGCTCGCAAACCGAAAAGGGTGCCGCGGTCGGCGGCCTCGGCGGCGCGGCGGTTGGCGCAGCTGTGGCAAATGATCCGGTTCAGGGCGCCGTCGTCGGCGGCGCCGTCGGAGCCGTGGCCGGCGCGCTGATCGGCCGTGCCAGCGAAAGCGGTCAATGTCGCTACCGCGGCCGGAACGGGCGCACCTATATCGCCAGCTGCCCCGACGGTTATTGAACACAGCCAGGTCCAACATCGGAAACCGGCGGCTATAGATCGCCGGTTTCGCTGTTGCCCAAGGCAGCTGGACCATGGCTGCCTGCGCTACAGCAATCCCCGGATATGCTCCCAAGCCAGGCGGCCCAGGCGCGTGTCGGCGTCGTCATTCCCGCCATGGGCATGCAGCCTCGAGCGCGGCGTGATTTCGCCCGGCAGCAGAATGCGGTGGCCGGCGTCGGGCACTGAGACGAGGCAGGTGGTCATTGCGGTGTCCTGGCGACGCCGAACGATCGACTGGGCAAAATCCAGCGATGGCCATAGCGCGTCGTCGCCGCCCGCAACCAGAACAATGTCGCCTGAAATAGCTTCGACGGGAATGGCAGCCTTGGCCGCTGCGTCCTTGAAGGTTTGCAAGGCACGCAGGAAGAGCCCCCGGTAGGACACCAGACCATCGACATACTCAGCGTTCCAAGCGGGATTGCTTGGGACAAACGGCAACGGAATCCCCTCGAGCGTCCACGACGATCGTTCCGGCCAGCTGACGCCGTCGCGGCCCGGCCCGATATTGCCCCAGACCACCGATGTCGGGCTGATCGCAACCACGAGGCCGATGCGTGGATCGTGAGCCGCCGCAAGCAGGGAGGCCTCGGCGCCTTTCGAGGTCCCGACATAGACGATGCGCCGGCATCCCATCTGGACAAGATAGTCGGTCGCCGCGAAAAACGTTTCGAGCGGGATCTCGCAAATGCCGGGCACCTGACCTTCGCCGTCAAACCATTGCAGCGCGAGAGCGGATGCTCCTTCCTTGGCAAAGAGCCGGGCGCGGGTGACGTCGATGCGGCCGCTCGATCCGCTGAGCACGACGACGCCTGTCGTGGCGCCGGCGCATCGCAACAGCGTTCCGGCTACGCCGCCGAAAAGGGTCTCTTCCGTGACGGTCCGCTCAGTCATCTTTCGTTCGAACGCATATGACATCGCCGCACATTAGCAAAACGGCGGGCACAGGCCCGCCGTTTTGTCGATGCGATGACGCGATGCTTATTCGGCGGTGGCGGCTTCCGCTTCGGCCGGGGCTGCAGCAGCGGCGGCAACGGCGGCGGCAGCGTCTTCCTGGGCCTTCTTCAGCAGAGAGGCGCGTTCCTGCGCCTTCTTGCCGGGCTCGGCCTTCTTCGGGTTGGAGCGGGCTTCGCGCTTGAGGAGGCCGGCCTCATCGAGGAAGCGCAGCACGCGGTCGGTCGGCTGAGCGCCGTGCGACAGCCAATGCTTGACGCGGTCGGCGTCGACCTTGACGCGCTCGCCGTCCTTGGGCAGCAGCGGGTTCCACGAGCCGATCGACTCGATGAACCGGCCGTCGCGCGGCGAACGGGCGTCGGCAATGACGACGTGGTAGTAAGGGCGCTTCTTCGAGCCCGCACGGGCCAGTCTGATCTTCAAGGGCATTTCATTTCTCCTAAATTTCTGATTTCAGTGTTGGGTTAATGGCTTTGTCTGGTGCAGGTCGTTGTCCCAAAACCGCTGCGCACTTTTGGGCGACATGCACTTTGTTAGCCGGTTTTGCTTGCGCCGTTGGACGCGGCGATCTGCTCGTGATGGCGGATCACTTCGCGGACGACGAAGTTGAGGAATTTTTCCGCGAAATCGGGGTCGAGATGAGCGTCCTTCGCCAGCTGGCGAAGGCGGGTGATCTGCTCCTGCTCGCGCGCCGGGTCGGCGGGCGGCAGGCCATGCTCGGCCTTGAGCACGCCGACCGCCTTGGTGCAGCGGAAGCGCTCGGCCAGCATATGAATGAGGGCGGCGTCGATGTTGTCGATCGAGGCGCGATAGCCGGCCAGGATGGTGCGTGCGTCGGCCATGTCTTTTTCTTCGTTCATAGCGTCCTCACTTCTTCTTGCTGAGGCCGGGCAGACCACCGCCGCCAAGGCCGGGAAGCTTCATGCCGCCGGGCAGACCGGGCAGGCCACCGCCGCTCGGGGCGGGCAGGCCCTTCATGCCGCCAAGGCCGGGCATCTGCTTCTGCAAGGCTTCGAGCTGCTTGGGATCCATCTTGGATAGGTCGGGCATGCCGCCACCCATCATGCCGCCGGGGCCACCCGGCATCATGCCGCCGAGGCCCATCTTGGAGGCAAGGCCGCCCATCATGCCGCGCATCAGGCCGCCGCCTTTGCCCTTGCCGCCCATCGCCTTCATCATGTCGGCCATGCCGCGATGCATTTTCAAGAGCTTGTTGATCTCGGCCGCATCCGTGCCTGAGCCGGCGGCGATGCGCTTCTTGCGCGAATGTTTCAGCATGTCCGGATTGGCGCGCTCGGCCTTGGTCATCGACGAGATGATGGCGAGCTGGCGGCCGAACATCTTGTCGTCGAGGCCGGCGGCGGCCATCTGGTCCTTCATTTTGCCCATGCCGGGCATCATGCCCATGATGCCGCCCATGCCGCCCATTTTCGACATTTGCTGAAGCTGGCCGGCAAGGTCGTTCAGGTCGAACTTGCCCGACTGCATCTTCTTGGCCATCGCCGCCGCCTGCTCGGCGTCGATGTGTTCGGCGGCCTTTTCGACCAGCGAGACGATGTCGCCCATGCCGAGGATGCGGTCTGCAATACGCTTGGGGTGGAATTCCTCCAGCCCGTCCATCTTTTCGCCGGTGCCGATCAGCTTGATCGGCTTGCCGGTGACGGCGCGCATCGAAAGCGCGGCACCGCCACGGCCGTCGCCGTCCATGCGAGTCAGCACCAGGCCGGTGATGCCGACGCGCTCATCGAAGCTTTTGGCAAGGTTGACGGCGTCCTGGCCGGTCAGCGAATCCGCGACCAGCAGGATTTCGTGCGGGCTCGACATCTTCTTGATGTCGGCCATCTCCACCATCAGCGGCTCATCGATATGGGTGCGGCCGGCGGTGTCGAGGATGACGACGTCATGACCGCCGAGCTTGGCTGCTTGGACGGCGCGCCTGGCGATGTCGACCGGGTTCTGGCCGGCAATGACAGGCAGCGTCGCGACTTTGACCTGCTCGCCGAGCTGGCGCAGCTGCTCTTGTGCCGCGGGCCGCCGCGTGTCGAGCGAGGCCATCAGAACCTTCTTGTTCTGGCGCTCGGTCAGGCGCTTGGCGATCTTGGCGGAGGTCGTCGTCTTGCCGGAGCCCTGCAGGCCGACCATCATGATGACGACCGGCGCCGGCGCATTGAGGTCGATGGCGACGCCCTCGGCGCCGAGCATGTCGACCAACTCGTCATGGACGATCTTGACGACCATCTGTCCGGGCTTGATCGACTTGACGACAGCCGCGCCGACGGCCTTCTCGCGCACCTTGTCGGTGAAGGAACGCACCACTTCCAGCGCAACGTCGGCTTCGAGCAGCGCACGGCGCACCTCGCGCAACGCCGCCGAGACATCAGCCTCCGACAGCGCGCCGCGGCCTGTCAGGCCGTTCAGGATGGAGCCAAGGCGCTCCTGAAGTGATTCAAACATTGGTCAACCCGCCGCGCGAGAGCGCCTTGGATTCATGGTGATCCCTGTCGGGCCGATGGCCCTCCACGCCTCTTGTGCGCTCCTGCAGCGATTCAAACATTCCGCTTCCTTTTTCTCAGGCACCCCGATGGTGCCCGAGAGGTAGTGCGTTCGCGCCGCTCATCCAAGCAAAGCTCAAAACCAAAAAGCACCCGGGGGCGCTCAGCGCTGCCGGGTGTTGGCCTCCAGGATCTGTTTACAGCACCCACCTCAAAAGGTTTTGGCGTCCTGGTCGGCTTGCTCGGAGGGATACTCGTCGCGGATTTCGGGGCTGTAGACAGGAAATCGGCCGAAGAGTCAAGACAAGGGCGGCTTCCCGGTCTCTGGATCGGTCCCTGTTTAGTTCACCCTGCATCCCGAGGGTCGGCCGTAACCTTCAGCGGCGAGCGCGGGTGCAGAAGCAGCAGGATCGTCAGCAAGGTGCAGACGATACCGATGGCGGCGATGATGACGGCATCCGTCGTCGTCCAGTCCGGACCTTCCAGCGGCTTGGCGTTGAACAGGGCGAAGGAATTGTAGTTCTCCTGATGCGAGATCAGCAGGAAGCCGGTGAGATTGTTGCCGAGATGGGCGCCGAAGGCGGCGCCGAGATTGCCGGTGACATAAACCACCAGCGTCAACAGCAAGGCGAAGGCGGCGATCGAGGCCAGCACGCAGGCGTTGATGGCGGGGCTCGAGCCCGGGCTCCAATGCAAGGAGGTGAACAGCAAAGCGGGCAATAGCGCCCACACGTAAGGGCTCTCGAAGCGCCTGGCCAGGCCGCGCAGCAGATAGCCGCGAAACAGCATCTCCTCGGACGAGGTCTGCAGCAGGGTCAGCGCCACGATCGGGAGCAGGAACAGCAGCCAGGTCGACAGGTTGATCGTGCCGCGGGCGATTTCGGGCTGTAGCCAGTAGAGCAGGATTTCGGAAAGCGCCGATGTGATCAGCACCGCAACCAGGCCCTTGAGGAAGCCCGACAAGGACACGCGGCGACTGGCGCCGAAAAGCGCCGAGAGCGGCTCGCCATGGACGAAACGCATGGCAAGCCAGAGGCCGAGCCAGATGCCGGTAAACGAGGTGAGTGCGGTGAGTATGCCGATGGGCGAGGCCAGAAAGCCCTGAAGCGGCCCGCGCGGATCGTCCGGCAATACATGCCAGACGATCGCGACATAGGTGCCGCCAAGCACCACAACCAGGGTGATCGCCACCCAGAACAGGACGACGACCGCCGTTCCAATTATCAGCCGCGGCAGGTTCGTCTTTTCGGTGGCCGTGTTGCGATAGCGCTCGAAGGCGGCTGGATCTGATATCACGCGAGTTCCTCTGCCGAACGCATCGGGTCGCATGATCTAGGGGATCGTCGGCTCTCGCGCAATTGCTGCTGTTCAGCGACCCTTTTGCCGCCCTCAGCCTCGGCAGGAGGGCGGCACGAGTTCACTTGTCATTCTTTCCAGGCAAAATCAGCGCACGACGTACATGATGCGCCGTGTTTGCGGGTCGACCAGCGCCTGCTGGCCATTCACATAGACGTAGCGGTAGCGGTAGTCGGGGATTTCGCGCAGTTCGACCGTGTCGGGCAAGGTGGCACCGGTCACCACCTCGCCCTCGAGATAGACAGGATCGAGCCGGTGCGTGCTGACATAGGTGCCGACTTCCGCCGGTGGCCTGTCGATGGCGTCGACGGGGCCGTCGTCGGACAGAATCGCACCGGTATAGGTATCGGGATAATCATCCTGCGGCGGTGTAACCACGGTGATGGCGGCGTCGGCGGGGCGGCGTGTCAGAACGACCCGGTTGCCGCCGAAATCGGCCGTGACATAGTCGGAATAGACCCAGCCCTGGCCTCCGGCTTCGGCAATGGTGCACCATTTGCTGTTTTCGATGCAGCCATTGAGCGTCGCCGACTGGCCGGCGGCGAGCACGCCGATCACGGGATATTGCGGGCCGGGGCCGGCGCGCACATTAAGATCGGTGACGGCCGAGACGGCGGTATCGGCGAGTGCCGCACCCGACATCGCGACAAGCGCCCCGGCGACGGCCGGAAACAATATGCGTCTCATGGTTTCTCTCCCTTTCATGGTCCCTCGCGACACCCAACGAAACCAGAGCGCATGCGTTCCGGCTAAAATACCGACGCCAGCTCACGATTTGTTCCGGTTTCTTTCGGCAAACCGGTCAAAAGCTCATGCACGAAGCTGAGTTTCTGCGCCGTCACGTCCGAAATGACGAAGGGATAAAGATCGGGCAGGCCCATGCAGCGGTTGATCGAGTTGGAGGCTTCCGAGAGTACCAGCCAGCGGGCGAGAATCTTTCCGAACGGCTCGGGCACGGCGTTGGGTTCCGCGGGCGCCGCCTGCAACCGGCCGCCGGTGTCGCCTTGCGGCAGCACATTGGTCTCCATCGTCTCAAGCTGGCCGAGTGGAAAATTCAGCGCGTGCACCATCTCCAGCGTGTCGGTGATGTGGAGATGGTGCGCCCAGGTCTCGGCCCAGTCCTCCCATGGATGCGACGTCGCATAGGCGGAGATGTGGTTCTGCTGCCAGTCGGGCGCAGCGCCATTGGCGTAATAGGCCTTCAGCGCCTGCTCGTAGTCCGGGCGTTCGTCGCCGAACAGCGCCCGGAAGGCTTCGAGCCGTTGCGGCACGTCGCGGATCAGCCGGTCCCAGTAGTAATGGCCAAGCTCATGACGGAAATGACCGAGCAGCGTGCGGTAATTTTCGCCCATCTCGACGCGCCGCCGCTCGCGCTCGGCCGAGTCCGCCTCGGCGACGTTGAGCGTGATCAGGCCGTTGTCGTGGCCGGTAAGGATGCGTTCGCCGCCGGGACCGCCGCCGATCGGATCGGCAATGAAGTCGAAGGCGAGGCCGATTTCATCGCCGGGGTTGTGCTTGGGCGCTACCGGAAGGCCGAAGGCGAGCAGCGAATAGACGGCGCGCTTCTTGGCCGCCTCGACGCGAATCCAGCGGCGGCGGTTGCCGTCGACGGAGAGGTCGGGGATCAGCTGGTTCAGCACGCAGGCGCGGCAGTAGGTATGGCCCGGTTCGGCCATCCAGTTGCAGGCGCATTCATCCGCATTGGTGCAGTGGAAGATGCCGTCGACATCAGACAAGGCAAAGCGCGCATGCTCGGGATCGTAAAGCACGAGACTCCCGCAATTCAGGCACTGCGCATTCTCGAAGTAGAGGCGGTGGCCGCAATGCGGGCAGTCGAACAGTTTCATGTCGATCTCGATGCGTCAGGCGTTGGCGTATGGCGTCAGAGGAGGAATATGGTGCGGAGCGGCGCCTCGCCCAAACGCCCGCCACGGGCCGCCGTTCCATGCCCCCGTCACCTCTTTTTACCCGAGCAGCGAATTCGCCTGCCCGGCGCCGGGCGTTTCGGCCACAATAAGCACTTGATCGTAAGCAAATTCCGCTGCATTGGCCAGGGTAGCGCCGGGGGTACGGTGACAATGGCGCGTTTCGCTGGCAAGTTCGCAACCGGGACGTGATTCAGGCAATCAGGAGAGAAAGCATGGCATTGCTTGCCAAGGGAAAGATTATTGCTGCCGCGGTGGTCGCGGTACTCGCGCTGGCGACGGGCGCGCAGGCGGCGGCCAGCTGCGGCAAGACCGGCGCGGGCTTCGAAGCGTGGAAGCAGGACTTTGCCGCGCAGGCCAGGTCCGAAGGTGTTGGTGGGAAGGGTCTGGCTGCTCTGGCCGGTGCCAGCTACGCGACAAAGACAATCTCCGTCGACCGCGCCATCCACAAGGCGTTCAGCGGTTCGGTGGACGCCTTCATGAAGCGCCGTGGCGGAGCTGCGATCATTTCCAGGGGCCGTGCGCTGAAGAAGTCGAATGCGGCGATGTTCGACAGGATCGAGAGCAATTACGGGGTGTCGCCGGGCGTGTTGCTGGCCATCTGGGGCATGGAAACCGGCTTCGGAGCCTCCCTGGGCAACCAGAACACGGTCTCCGCCATTCTGACGCTTGCCTATGATTGCCGTCGCCCGGGGTTCTTTTACCCGCACGCCATTGCGGCGCTGAAGCTGGTCGATCGCGGCGCGCTGAGCGCCTCGTCGGTCGGCGCTGCGCATGGCGAGATCGGCCATACGCAGTTCCTGCCCGGCAATGTCCTGAAGTATGGCGTCGGCAACGGAAATCTGCGCGACAAGGCGACGGCCTTGGCTTCGACGGCCAACTTCCTCAAGGCTCATGGCTGGCGGGCGGGTGCGAGCGCGAGTGCGAATATGGGGGCCATCGCCGGCTGGAATTCCGCCAGCGTCTACCAGCAGGCCATCGCCCAGATCGCCGACGCGATCGACGGCGGCTGACAGAAATATCCAGATCGAAGAACGGAAAGCCCGGCCATGCGCCGGGCTTTTTGTTGGTGCGTGAGGCAAGAGCGGCGAGCGCCTGGGTTCCTCAATTGCCCACGTAGCCGCCGCCCGACGGGCATTTCTCGGAAGCGGGAACCTCGAAGGAGCCGCTGTAAACATTTGAGCAGGTACGGAACTTGGAGTTCCTCCGCATTGGCGGAACCGCCTTTGGCCTGCCCTCTATATCGATTTTGGTCGGTTGGTCGAGCTGAGCGTAGCCGCTCACTGGGCATTTGCGGGAAGCGGGAATCTGGTAGGTACCGGTAATACCGTTGCAGGTACGGAAGTTGGAGTTCCGCGGCGCTGGCGCGGCCCTGGCAGCCGCCTTTGACTTGCCCTTGATGACCAGCCATATCTCGGTGGGCAGGTCTAGCTGCACTCTGTTCAAATCGGAGTAGCTGATCCGCCCGCTGCGGACCCCTTCGCCAAGGCGCTGGCAGAACAGGGCTGGCATGCGCTCCTGCGAGACGCCCATGAAAGAGGCGATTTCGTGCTTGAACGTGATGCTCCACAAATGGACTGCGGAGATGCACCCGTCCTGCTCGCGTTTCGCGGCCGCCTGCGAGGACTGGCATCCGGTAAAGACGATGGCCGCCGCAAGCATGAGAAAAATGGCGTTTTTCACGATCAGAATCCCTCGTCCCGCGAAGGAATTTAGATGAGGCTTTTAAAAGGTCAAACGGAAACCATGTCAGCCAGCTTGGCCTCTTATATTAGAGGTACCAAATAAAAACCCTGCGTGACCGCCGGGTTTTCCTGGAACACTAGTTTGGTTCACCCTTGCGGCTCCTTGCCGCCAGCGTCCTCAGCCGCAGCGCATTGAGGCGGATGAAGCCGGCGGCGTCCTTCTGGTCGTAGGCGCCGCGGTCATCCTCGAAGGTGACCAGCGCGTCGGAATAGAGCGTCTTCTTTGACTTCCGGCCGGTGACCATGACATTGCCCTTGTAGAGTTTCAGGCGCACCGTGCCTTCGACGTCTTCCTGGCTCTTGTCGATCATCGCCTGCAGCATCAGCCGCTCGGGCGAGAACCAGAAGCCGTTGTAGATCAGCTCGGCGTAGCGCGGCATGAACTCGTCCTTGAGGTGGCCGGCGCCGCGGTCGAGCGTGATCGATTCGATGGCGCGGTGGGCGACGATGAGGATGGTGCCGCCGGGGGTCTCGTAGACGCCGCGCGATTTCATGCCGACGAAGCGGTTCTCGACCAGATCGAGCCGGCCGATGCCATTGTCGCGGCCAAGATCGTTAAGCGCCGTCAGCATCTCGGCCGGCGACAGCTTCTTGCCGTTCAGCGCAATCGGATCGCCCTTCAAAAATTCGATCTCGATCTCGGTGACCTTGTCCGGCGCGTCCATCGGCGAGACGGTGCGCTGATGGACGAATTCCGGCGGCTCGCTCCACGGGTCTTCCAGCACCTTGCCCTCGGAAGAGGAGTGCAGAAGGTTGGCGTCGACCGAGAACGGCGCCTCCCCCCGCTTGTCCTTGGCCACCGGGATCTGGTGCTGCTCGGCGAAGTTGATCAGGTCGGTGCGCGACTTGAACGACCAGTCGCGCCACGGCGCGATGACCTTGATGTCGGGATTCAGCGCATAGGCCGACAGCTCGAAACGCACCTGGTCGTTGCCCTTGCCGGTGGCGCCGTGCGCAATGGCATCGGCGCCGACCTCCTGGGCGATCTCGACCAGGTGCTTGGAAATCAACGGGCGGGCGATCGAGGTGCCGAGCAGGTAGGTGCCTTCATAGACGGCGTTGGCGCGAAACATCGGGAAGACGAAATCCGAGACGAATTCCTCGCGCACATCGACGACGCGGATATCCTTGATGCCCATCATCTCAGCCTTCTGGCGCGCCGGCTCCAGCTCGCCACCCTGGCCGAGATCGGCGGTGAAGGTGACGACTTCGGCGCCGAGCTCGGTCTGCAGCCATTTCAGGATGATGGAGGTGTCGAGACCGCCGGAATAGGCGAGCACGACCTTCTTGACGTCTTTTGTCTTGGGCATTGCTGGGGACATTTTGGCGGTTCCGCGCGTGAGTTTCGCGGGCGAGGTATCACGGCATTTCCGGCCAGCGCAAGGGATGAACGGGCGCCGGCCGCCGCAGCCGCTGGACCAGATGCGACGCCAGTCAGTTGCTGGCGTGAGCGGGGAGGCTGCGTTATAGACCGACGATCATTCGCCAGGGGCACCGATGTCCTTCATTCCCGACACCACAACACTGATCCAGTTCGCCATCGCCACCATGATCCTGGCGATCACGCCGGGGCCGGATATGACGCTGTTCGTCTCGCGAACACTGAGCCAGGGCCGCGCCGCCGGCTTTGCCTCGCTGGCGGGTGCTCTGTTCGGCACGCTGATCCATACAACTTTGGTGGCGGTCGGCATCTCGGCGCTGATCGTCGCCTCGCCGATGGCCTTCCTGGTGCTGAAAATCTTCGGCGCCGCCTATCTGGTGTTCCTGGCCTGGCAGGCGATGACCAAGGGCTCGGCGTTTTCACCGCAGAAGAAGAACGGGCCGCAGATTTCGCTGTTCCGCAGCTGGGCCGCCGGACTCGGCGTCAATTTGCTCAACCCGAAGATCATCCTGTTCTTCATGACGTTTCTGCCGCAGTTCGTCTCGGCTCACGATCCGAACGCGCCGGGAAAACTGTTCTCCCTCGGCCTCATGTTCATCGTGCTGTCGATCCCTGTGACGGCGCCGATGGTGTTTGCCGCGGAAAGGTTTTCGGCGGCGATGAAGGCCAGCCCGCGCGTAACGCGGGTCGTCGACTATCTCTTTGCCGGTGTGTTTTCGGCCTTCGCGCTCAAGATCCTGACCGCTCAGGCGAAGTAGCGGCCTGCCACCAGCTTCCGGCCCAGCGGCCGGCGCTTAGCCAGTAGAAGATGCCGCCGACCATGCCGCAGCCGATCACCGCGGCGATGGCGCGCGGTTCGGTGACGTCGAAATCCACGTTCTGGTGGACGAAGCCGAGGAAGGCCGCGGCCACCAAGCCGCCCGCGAGTGCATAGAACAGCCAGTCGCGGCGGCTGAGGACCTCGGAGATCAGGATTGCGACCACCGCCGGTATGAAAGCGAAATAGGCGACAAACAGCGCCACGAACGGGATCGAAAAATACAGCGCCGCGGCCGCCGCTGGGTGCGCATCGTCCGGCATATAACCGACGGAAGCCAGGAACAGCACGTTGAGAAAGGCGCTCGCCGCCAATGAGGCGACGACATAGCCGAACAGGATGACAGCGAAACGGAGGATATAGGCGAAGAGGCGGCTCACGCCTCGCCATGCCCCGCAATCATCATGGCTTCCAGCGCCAGGCGGTCGACTTTGCGCATGCGTTCGGATTCGGATTTGAGCTGCCCGCAGGCGGCCAGGATGTCGCGGCCGCGCGGCGTGCGGATCGGCGAGGCATAGCCGGCATTGTTGATGTAGTCGGCAAATTTCTCGATCGTCTCCCAGTCCGAGCACTGATAGTTGGTGCCCGGCCACGGGTTGAACGGGATCAGATTGATCTTGGCTGGAATGCCTTTGAGCAGCTTGATCAGCCCCTTGGCGTCCTCGATGGAATCGTTGACGTCCTTCAGCATCACATATTCGAAGGTGATGCGCTTGGCGTTGGACAGGCCGGGATAGGCGCGGCAGGCCTCGATCAGTTCCTTCAGCGGATACTTCTTGTTGATCGGCACAAGCAGGTCGCGCAGATCGTCATTGGTGGCGTGCAGCGAGATCGCCAGCATGACCCCTATCTCCTCGCCGGTGCGGAAGATCTCGGGCACCACGCCGGAGGTCGAGAGCGTAATGCGGCGCTTCGACAGCGACAGTCCGTCGCCGTCGGAGGCAATCAGCAGCGCCTTCTTCACCGCCTCGAAATTGTAGAGCGGCTCGCCCATGCCCATCATGACGACGTTGGAGACTTTTCTGCCCTCGGCAGGGACGATGGCGCCGTCGGGTGTGTCGCGGTCGGGGAAATCGCCGAGCCGGTCGCGGGCGGTGAGCAATTGCGCCAGGATCTCTTCCGCCGTCAAATTGCGCACCAGCTTCTGCGTGCCGGTGTGGCAGAACGAACAGGTCAGCGTGCAGCCGACCTGCGAGGAGATGCAGAGCGTGCCGCGGCCTTCTTCGGGGATGTAGACGGTCTCGATCTCGACGGGACGGCCGGCACCGCGCGGCGGAAAGCGGAACAGCCACTTGCGCGTGCCGTCGGAGGAAATCTGCTCCTCGACGATTTCGGGCCGGGCGACGGTAAAATGCTTGTCGAGTTCGGCGCGCAGATCCTTGGAGATGTTGAACATGCCGGCAAAATCGGAGACGCCGCGCACATACATCCAGTGCCAGAGCTGCTGGGCGCGCATTTTCGCCTGGCGCTCGGGCACGATGCCGGCACTGACAAGGGCTTCACCGAGCTCGGCCCGGGTCAGGCCGATCAGCGACGGCTTCTCGGGCGTGGCGCGAGCGCGCAACGCGTCGCGTGCGCCCTCAGTGGTGAGATCGAAGGAAAGGGTCATATCAGCGCCAATATAAGCGAATTGCGGCCGATTTCATCCATCGTGCCGAAAAGAAGCGCGGCGCATAGCACAGGTTGCGGCGAGAGTCATGCGGCGGGAACCGCGCTAGCCTACTTGCACTTGGCGATCGACGTCAGCGCGGCCGAGATGCCTTTCAGCGAAAACACATAGGTCGTCGGATTGCCGCGGCCAGACTTCGCCGAGACCTTCATGTCGGTGCCGGTCTTCATGGCGGCGATCAGCACCGGCTCTTCGGCGGCGTTCTCGACCCAGGCCGACTTGCCGCGGGTGAACATCGAGAACGTCTTCTTGTCGATGGTGACGGTGGCCTTGGAGCCTTCCTGGAATGTGTAGCCGGCGATGAATTGCGGCTCGTAGGACACTTGCTGGCCCGGCCGCTGGCTGACGAAGAAGAACATGTCGCCGTGATCGAGCGTCGGCGGCTGCTTGTCGGTCGGCACGGTGAGCACATAGCAGACCTTGCCGCCCTGCGCCTGGTAGCTGTAGGTGCCCCAGGCATTGTGCTGGCCGATCTTGGTCGCCTGCTGCGCCAGCGCCGGCGCGGCAAAAGCCACCAGGACCAGGCTCGAGACTAGTGCAATCAATCCGCGCATCGCTTTTCCCGTATTCCAAATGGTGCGGGGCAGGCCGGCTTGGCGTCCTGCCCGTCGCTTCATTTTGATTTAATCTGGGTTACCAAACGGTGAATTTCCCTCGGAAAAGGACATTCACCCATGGAAACCACCGCCATTCCGCGCCGCTTCTTGAAAAAACGGCTTTCGCAATGTCCCTGCGGCGACTTGGAGGCCACGAAAGCGGCAAGAGTTTGACTTTTCCAACGGCCGCAGCGGAACCCGAAGCCAAGCCGCTATCGTCCTGTTTGAGCGGAGGATTTCTTCTGAACCCAGTTGCCAACGCGACGCCGATTCAGCTCTTGTCGGCGATCGCCTCCTTGGCGGCCTTGCGGTGCGCAGGGGTGATATGGGCGCTTACCGTGGAGATCGCGGCGGTCAGCACGGCGATGTCGTCGGTGAAGCCGAGGCCGAAGACGAAATCGGGTATGACGTCGACCGGCAGCACGAAATAGCCAAGCGCTGCCAGCAATATGCCCTTGGCACGCAAAGGCGTCTTCCTGTCGAGCGCGCAATAATAGCCGGCGACGACCTCTTCCATGAACGGAATCTGCCGGGCGGCCTTCTTGGCCGTGCGCCAGAATTTGGCGCGCACTTCACTCTCGTCGCTGAGCTTGCTGCCGAAGCCGAAGAAATCAAAACCGGGCTGCTGCGCCATCAATCCTCTCCTTGCCGGCCGTCGCGCTACGCGTTGCGCGCGGCCGCCACGGAAAATGTGGTGAAAGTCCCGGTCCACTGCAAGAGGATGGCGCCGATTTGGCGTTGCCGCCCAGCGTTCAGCCGCCAGCATACCCATTCATCTTCTTGGCCAGCGCGATGTCGAGCGCAGTGACACCACCGGCATCATGGGTGTTGAGCGTCACGTCGACAGTCTTGTAGACGTTCGACCAGTCGGGATGATGGTCCATCTTCTCGGCGGCCAGCGCGACGCGGGTCATGAAGGCGAAGGCTTCGGAAAAATTCTTGAAGACAAAGCTGCGCTTGATGGAGGCGCCATCGGCTGCCTGCGACCAGCCAGGCAGTTCGGCCAGTGCGGCGGCGATGGCGTCCTTGCTGAGTTTCTCTCTCTTCATGATGATTTCCCGTGCTATCCCAGATATCGACCCTCACCATAATGCAAGTCGCCCAAAAGTCCTTTGCGTTTTGGGCTTCCAAATGCACGAACGGCGCATATCGAATGAGCGTAAAGCCGATAAATTCCATACTCTTCGTCTGCCTCGGCAACATCTGCCGTTCACCCCTGGCCGAAGGCGTGTTTCGCGCCGTGCTGGCGGAGCGCGGCCGCGACATGGTGCTGGACGATATTGTGCTGGACTCTGCGGCGACCGGCGGCTGGAACCTCGGCGAAGCGCCCGACCCGCGCTCGATCGCGATTGCGGCCCGCCACGGCATCGACATATCAGGGCAGCGGGCACGCAAGGTCAGGCCGGAGGATTTTTCGCGCTTCGACCTGATCCTCGGCATGGATCGGCAGAATGTCCGCGACCTCAAGGCGTTGGCGCCGGCCGGTGCGCGGGAACGTATTCATCTCTTGGCAGAGTTTGCGCAGAGCAAAACCCGCGACGTGCCAGATCCCTATTATGACGGGGCCGAAGCGTTCGCTTCGGTCTACCGCATGATCCGCGAAGCGTCGGAGGCGCTGGCGACGAGGTTGGTGGCGCGGGCGTCGACGCCGGAGAGCGGCCACGCCTCCTCGACAATGTAGGGACCGCCGCCGACCGAATCGCGCGACGACATCAGCACGAAGCGGCCGACGCGAAACGGCAGCGTCGAAAAATTGCCGCGCGCCGACAGGTACTGGGCGACGTCGAGCGGGCTCGAATTGCGCAAGCGTGCCAGCGTAACATGCGGGGTGAACTTGCGCGGGTCGGCGGGCAGGCCGAGCCGCTGGCAGATGCGGTCGATTTCGCCTTGCAGCGCCGAAAGGTCGGGCGAGGCGAAGACGCCGGCCCAGACGGCGTGCGGCTTCTTCTGGCCGAACGCGCCAACTCCGGACAGGGTGAGCGAGAAGGATGGGCGGTGCACCCGGTCGAGCGCGTTGGCGATTTCGTCGGCGACATGGCCTTCGACGTCGCCGATGAAGCGCAGCGTCAGATGGTAGTTTTCGACATCGATCCAGCGGGCTCCGGGCAGGCCGCCCCTGAGCAGGGACAGCGAAAGAGCGGCGTCACGCGGTATTTCGAGGGCGGTGAAAAGACGCGGCATGGTGAGCCTCCCTTCCTCGAATCGAACTGTGCCCCTAGCGAATCATCGATAGTCAAACGGGGCAAGTGGTTTGTTGGTTGCAGGCATTTTTACGAACAGGCGCCTCCAAGCGATGACTAAGCACTATTGCCGTGCCGCTTCGGCGCTTGCATTACCCAGATGCTGCATATGCTCTTCGAGCGCAGCATGAATGACTCGGGTCATCGGCAGCCCGGTCTTTTGTTTCAAAGTTCGCGCGAGGCGAACGCCGCGTTATTCTCGTCAGGCCGGCGTTCAACCGCCACCCTGAACTGCCGCAACAGCCTTCTCCACGGCGGGCAGGATGCGCTCGACCATCACTGCGACGCCCTTCGGATTGGGATGCAGGCCGTCCTCCAACTGCAGGCCGGACTGTCCGGCGACGCCATCGAGAAAAAACGGATAGAGCGGCACATCGTATTTCGCGGCCAGCTTTGGATAGATCGCATCGAAGGCGTTCTGGTAGTCGGCGCCGAGATTGGGAGCGGCGCGCATGCCGGCCAAAAGCACCGCGATCTTGCGCGCTTTCAGCTTCGCCAGCATGTCGTCCAGGTTCTTTTCCGTAATGCTGGGCGAGACGCCGCGCAGCATGTCGTTGGCGCCGAGTTCGAGGATAACCAGCCTTGTCCCATCCGGCACCGACCAGTCAAGCCGCGCCAAGCCGCCGCTCGAGGTGTCGCCTGAAACGCCGGCGTTGGCTACGGTGACGTCATGGCCTTTGGCGCGCAGCGCAGCTTGCAATTTGTCGGTAAAGCCATCGCCAGGCCCGAGGCCGAAACCGGCCATCAGGCTGTCGCCGAACCCGACGATGGTGAACGTCTCGGCGCGTACCGACGAAATGGCGCCGCAAAGGGTGACGAAAAAGACGAGCCCTGCGGCATTCAAGCGTTTGAAAGATATCTTGCGTTTGAAAGACATGTGGCAGGCCCCATATACCCGAGGAATTCTTCCGGCGACGGCTTCCGGCAAGCAGAGCCTTCATCCTGATATAGGACGCTTTAATTGTGACAGAAGCCGTCATCGCGCTTAAAGACATATCCCTGACCCTGGGCCAAGGGGCTTCGTCTGTGCATGTGCTGAAAGGCGTCAGCCTTGACGTGACGCGCGGCGAGGCGACCGGCATTGTCGGCCCTTCGGGTTCCGGCAAGTCGACCTTGCTGATGGTGCTGGCCGGGCTGGAGCGGGTCGATTCGGGCACGGTGCGCATTGCCGGCGAATTGCTGAACGGCCAAATCGAGGATCAGATCGCCTCGTTTCGGGGCCGAAACATAGGCATCGTCTTTCAGTCCTTCCATCTCATTCCCAACATGACGGCGCTCGAAAATGTCGCGGTGCCGCTGGAACTGGCCGGCCATGCCGATCCGTTCGGCGTCGCCGCGCGGGAGTTGGCGGCCGTCGGCTTGAGCGATCGCGTCACCCACTATCCGGGCGAGCTGTCCGGCGGCGAACAGCAGCGCGTGGCAATCGCCCGCGCGCTGGCGCCGTCGCCGCGCATTCTGATTGCCGACGAGCCGACCGGCAATCTCGACCAGGCGACGGGGCGGCAGGTCGCCGACCTTTTGTTCGCCAAAGCGGCCGAGCGCGGCATGACCTTGGTGCTGGTCACGCACGATCCGGCCCTTGCGGCGCGCTGCTCGCGCCAGGTGTCGATGCGCTCCGGCCGCATCGAGGATGCGCCGGTAGCGCAGGTCAAGGTGCCGGCCTGATGCCACTGTCGCAGACGCTGAAGCTCGCGTTCCGCTTCTCGCTGCGCGAGATGCGCGGCGGGTTGTCGGGTTTCCTGATCTTCCTTGCCTGCATTGCGCTCGGCGTCGCTGCAATCGGCGGGGTCAATTCGGTGGCGCAGGCGATCACCGCAGGCTTTGCAGACCAGGGCCAGACGCTGCTTGGCGGCGACTTGCGCTTCCAGCTCAACCAGCGCGATGCGACGCCAGCCGAAAGCACCTTCCTCGACCGCCTCGGCACTGTGTCGCACAGTGCCAATATGCGCTCGATGGCGCGGCTGGAAGACGGCTCCGACCAGGCGCTGGTCGAGGCCAAGGCCGTCGACGACGCCTATCCGCTCTATGGCGCGATCGAGACCGCGCCGCAGCTTGGCAGAAAGGATTTGTTCGGCGAGAAATCAGGCGTCTTTGGCGCCGCCGCGCCCGACCTGTTGTTCGACCGGCTGAATGTGGAGATCGGTGACCGGCTGAAGGTCGGCAGCGCGACATTCGAATTGCGGGCCAGGCTGGTGAGCGAACCGGATGCGGTGTCGGACGGTTTCGGCTTCGCGCCGCGGCTGATGGTCTCGACCGCGGGGCTTGCCGCGTCCGGCCTGATCCAGCCGGGCAGCCTGGTCGAGAATGCCTACAAGGTTCGGCTGCCGGCCGGCGCCAGCCAAGCCGATCTCAAAGCCATCCAGGATCGGGCGGCGAGCGATTTCCCTGAAGCCGGCTGGTCGATCCGCACGCGTTCCAATGCGGCGCCGGCGCTGTCGGCCAACATCGAGCGCTTCTCGCAATTCCTGACGCTGGTCGGGCTGACGGCGCTGGTAGTCGGCGGCGTCGGCGTTGCCAATGCGGTGCGCGCCTATCTCGACGGCAAGCGCGGCGTCATCGCCACCTTCAAGAGCCTTGGCGCCTCGGGCGGCTTCGTCTTCACCGTCTATCTCGTGCAAATCCTGATGATCGCCGGCCTCGGCATCGCGCTTGGCCTCATCCTCGGCGCCGCCATGCCGTTTGCAGCCAGCGCTGCGCTCCAGTCGGTCATTCCGGTGCCGGCTGAAGGCGGCTTCTATCCCGGTGCGCTGGCTCTTGCCGCGCTGTTCGGGCTGCTGGTGACGCTGGCCTTCGCGCTGTTGCCGCTCGGCCGCGCCCGCGATGTGCCGGCGACCGCGCTGTTTCGCGAAATGGGTTTTGAGGGCCGAGGCTTTCCACGCCTGCCCTATCTTGCCACGGCGGTCGGCATCGCGGTCGCTTTGGCGGCGCTCGCCATCCTGTTTTCCGGCGACCGGCGCATCGCCTTGATCTTCGTCGGCGCGACGGTCTTTGCCTTTCTGGTGTTGCGCCTGGTCGGTGCGCTGGTGCAGTGGGTGGCGCGCAAAAGCCCGCGTGTGCGCTCGGTCGCGCTCAGGCTCGCCATCGGCAACATCCACCGGCCCGGCGCGCTGACGCCGTCCGTCGTGCTGTCGCTGGGCCTCGGGCTGACGCTTTTGGTGACGCTGGCGCTGATCGACGGCAATCTCAGGCAGCAGATCTCCGGCAGTCTGCCGGAACGGGCGCCGAATTTCTTCTTCGTCGACATCCAGAATAGCGAGGTCGATGCCTTCTCGACATTGATCGGCAATGAGGCGCCGAAGGGAACGCTGGTCAAGGTGCCGATGCTGCGCGGCCGGGTGATGGCGCTGAACGGCGTTAGTGTCGACAAGGCCAATGTGCCATCGGAAGGCGCCTGGGTGCTGCGCGGCGATCGCGGCCTGACCTACGACGCCAAACAACCGGCCAATGCGACATTGACCGAGGGCAGCTGGTGGCCGGAGAACTACAGCGGCGAACCGCTGGTCTCGTTCTCCAACGATGAAGGCAAGGCGCTCGGCCTGAAGCTCGGCGATACCGTCACCGTCAATGTGCTCGGACGCAATGTGACGGCCAGGATCGCCAATTTCCGAGAGGTGCAATGGGAGACGATGGGCATCAACTTCGTCATGGTGTTCTCGCCCAACACTTTTGCAGGCGCGCCCCATGGCTGGCTGGCGACGCTGACCGAAAAGGATGCCACGGCAGCAGAGGATGCCCGCCTGCTCAACGCCGTCACCCGCGCCTTCCCGGCGGTGACGACAGTTCGGGTCAAGGACGCGCTCGACGTCGTCAACCGGCTGGTCGGCCAGCTCGGCACGGCGATCCGGGCCGCGGCCGGCGTGGCGATGATCGCTTCGGTGCTGGTGCTGGCCGGCGCGCTCGCCGCGGGAAATCGCGCCCGCATCCACGATGCCGTGGTGCTGAAGACGTTGGGCGCCACGAGGCGCACGCTGATCGCGGCGTTTTCGCTGGAATACATGCTGATCGGCCTGGCCACCGCGGTGTTTGCGTTGGCTGCCGGCGGCATCGCCGCCTGGTACATCGTTGCCCGCATCATGACGTTGCCGTCGCATTTCATGCCGGAGGTGGCAGTGGCGACCTTGGTGTTTGCGCTGGTGATCACGGTCGGCATCGGCCTTGCCGGCACCTGGCGGGTGCTCGGGCACAAGGCGGCGCCGGTGCTGCGCGACCTCTAGGCCCAAAACGGCAAGGTTGGCCGAATCTGCCGTTTCCGATTAAATCTTGGTAATGTGCAGTCATGGAAGCCCAAGAAAACCGGCTTCCGGAGATTCACCAAGCGTTGCAGCCCGTTACGGTCTTGTTCTTGACGTCAAGAACCATCATATTTCGCCACAGGCATGCTGGAGCCCCGCCAGCGGCGCCCAGGTCCGAAAGGGCCTGACACCGTACGGGGCAGAAGCAACAGAGGATTCCAATGGCTGAGCCCATTCGCAACTACCAGACTTCGGCCGTGCCGGGCGCGCGCGCCGACATCGACCAAGGCCTGCGCACTTACATGCTCAAGGTCTACAATTTGATGGGGCTTGGCCTCCTCATCACCGGCGTCGCCGCCTGGGGCGCTTTCCAGCTCGCCGTCACCGGCGACGGACAGCTGACCGCTTTCGGCACGCTGATCTATGCCAGCGCCTTCCGCTGGGTGGTCATCCTGGCTCCGCTCGCCGCCGTCTTCTTCCTGTCGTTCAGGATCCAGTCGATGAGCGTGGCCGCGGCGCAAACCACCTTCTGGGTCTATTCGGGCCTGGTCGGCCTGTCGCTGTCGACCATCTTCCTGGTCTACACCGGCGCCTCGATCACTCAGACCTTCTTTGCCACGGCGGCCGCCTTCGGCGCGCTGTCGCTCTACGGCTACACGACCAAGCGCGACCTTTCGGCGTTCGGCTCGTTCCTGGTCATGGGCGTGGTCGGCCTGGTGATCGCCATGCTGATCAACATCTTCCTGCAGTCGTCGGCGCTCGGCTTCGCCATCTCGGCGATCGGCGTGCTGATCTTCGCCGGGCTCACCGCCTATGACACGCAGACCATCAAGGAAATGTACTACGAAGGCGATCAGGCCGACGTTGCCGGCCGCAAGGCGATCATGGGCGCGTTGAGGCTATATCTCGACTTCATCAACCTGTTCATGTTCCTGCTGCAGTTCATGGGCGATCGCCGCTAGGCGGTCTTCCCATCAGGCAACTGGACCAGCTGATATCAAGAGGGCGGCCAACGGCCGCCCTTTTCTTTTGTGCCGGCCTTTGCTGTCATGGAGGCAGATGAATCGTCTGCATAAATCATGAGCACTATTTCCATCCGCGCGGCCTTGGAAGGCGACCTCGGCCGAATCACCGAGATCTACGGCGATGCCGTGACGCATGGCACCGCGAGCTATGAGCTCGAGCCGCCCAGCCGCACTGAGATGGGTGGGCGCTTCGACAGCCTGACGGCGGGGGGCTTTCCCTATCTGGTGGCGGAACGAGATGGCGCGCTGCTCGGCTACGCCTATGCCGGCGCGTTCCGGCCGCGCCCGGCCTACCGCTTCATCGTAGAGGATTCCGTCTATGTCGCGCCTGATGCGAAGGGCCAGGGCGTCGGGCTGCTGCTGATGCAGGCGCTGATTGAAGCCTGCCGTATGGCGGGCTTTCGCCAGATCGTCGCGGTGATCGGTGACGGTCATGCAGACAGCGCCTCGGTGCGGCTGCATGAAAAGCTCGGCTTTCGCCATTCCGGTCGCCTGGAAGGCTCCGGCTACAAGCATGGGCGCTGGCTTGACACGGTGTTCATGCAGCTGTCGCTGAATGGCGGCGCAACGGTTCCGCCCGATCCGCATTCGCTGCCGGAGCGGAAGTTTCGTGAGAGCCTGAGGAGCGGGAATTGAGGAGTTGAAGAACTGAAGAATTGAGGATTTGAATAGCAACAAACCCGGCGGTATTTCGACCGTTACATCCTCTTTTTTCAATTCTTCAATTCTTCAATTCCCCAATTCTCAATTAGGCCTGGACAATCTTCAGCTTAGCATCGAAGACGTTGAGCACGCGACCGAGTTCCTGGCCGCGCTTGAGGATTCGGCCGCCGGCGGCGATGACGGCGAAGGCGCCTTGCCGGCGCGCCAGTTTCGGATCCTTGACGATCTGGAACAGCGGCACTTCGCTGGCCCGGCGGAAGACTGAAAACACAGCCCGATCAGACAGATGATCGATGGCATAGTCGCGCCATTCGTTGGCGGCGACCATGCGTCCGTACAGCCTCAGGATCTCATCGAGTTCACGCCGGTCGAAACGGACCGGCTGGTCGAGGCGTTCGCGTCGCGCCTCGTGCAGCGGGATCAATATTGCGGATGCGTCCCCATCCTCCGTCCCACCGCTGCGATCGGTCATCCCGCGATCCCTTTGAAAATGAATCTCGCTTGCAGAAGTTGGCGTGTTCGCCGTGGAATTGCAAGGCCCGGCTAACCATCCCGGGACCGCGCTGTTTTCGCAACGTCCAGTCACTTTTATAAAACGCGGTGTTTGAATTGGTGATGCCTCGCCACATTTCCGCCCTTTTTTATCCGCGCTCATGCCCCAATGTCCGACGAATTTACCGGCGTTGCCTGAGACGGTTCGGTCCGGCACCGGCTCGTAAACCCCAAGCCCCCCGCCCACGGGTCTGCGTCGGATCGAACCAACCTCGGACTTTCCTCAGGGAGAGACCGGGTGCGACGATCCCAAAGCCTAAATGACCGACGTCAGAAGCAAGCTGACGTCGGTTTTTTTGTTGGGCGGCGCCAGACACTTGTCGTCGTGATCCTTCACACCCCCCTCTGTCCTGCCGGACATCTCCCCGCAAGGGTGGAGATCAGATTTCGCGTTTGCTTTCGCCAATCTCAAACGTGGGACAGGATGGCGGATGTGGCGAAGCTGCCAATCTCCCTCCTTGCGGGGGAGATGGCCGGCAGGCCAGAGGGGGGTGCTGTCCCGCCGATATCAAAAGGTATGGACCAGCCTCTTAAGGCTTGTGAATAAACGCCGCGCCCAGAATAGGCCCCGGCAGGCCGTCCTTGCCAACCGATTGCAGCAGCACGGCGCAGCCGCCTTTCTTGGCGATCTCGGTCATCGGCAATTCGTAGCGCTGCGCCTTGCCGTGCCACATGCCGGCGGTCTGGATGCCGGTGACGGCGTTCCAGTAGGTCATGCTGCGGCCGGTGTTCTCGCCCTTGGCGATGGTCACCGTCTGCGGTGGTTCGAAATAGACGATGACGACATGGGCGTCGCTCGGGCCGCTACCGGCGTCGCCGGCATCGATCATGACGCGATCGCTGGTGCGGCTGACCATGACGCTGACCCGCATGCCTTCACCGGATTTCTCCATGCGGGCAAGCGCGCCGTCGACCTCCTTGCGGCTGGCGCCGTTGACATGGCTGCGACCATTGATGACGGCTTGCGGCGTGTAGACGGAGCGGGTGCCGAAGGCGCGCATATAGTCATATTGCCGGTCGGTATTGTCCTTGCTGCTCAGCGTGTCCTGCCAGCCGAGATAGTCCCAGTAATTGACGTGGTAGGCGAGCGCGACGACGTTGTCCTTGGCCGCCAGCTCGGCAAAGAAAGCGTCCGCCGGCGGGCAGGAATTGCAGCCCTGGCTGGTGAACAGCTCGACCACGCCCAAGGGCCTGTCAATCTGCGGTTTGTCGGTCTGGGTCGTTCCCGATTCCTCGGCGAACCCGGTCCCGGCAAGCGCCGAGAAGGCCAGCGCAAAAGCCGCAAGCCGCAGAGGTTGTCGAGGTGCCATGATCGTTCCGATTCCCGCCGGTGACGCCGGCCTTGTTCTGGTTGCCCAGATTTGTGGCAGAAGCGACAGTCAACGGGAAGTCACGTTGCGGTGAAATTTTTGCTGCCGCAACCATGGGCATGGCCATCACAGGGGGAGCACTTCACCGCCCGGTTCGATCGGGAGCATGGCATCAGGAGCGTGGGGCAGATCTTGCTGAGCCCAGCCGGTTTTTACTCCTGTCGTACAGGGCGGGGCTTCGATCGGGTCGGGCAATGCTTTGGAAAGACTGGGAGTAGGGAGTAGGGAGTAGGGAGTAGGGAGTAGGGAGTAGGGAGTAGGGAGTAGGGAGTAGGGAGTAGGGAGTAGGGAGTAGGGAGTAGGGAGTAGGGAGTAGGGAGTAGGGAGTAGGGAGTAGGGAGTAGGGAGTAGGGGATGTCGTTCCCCGCTACCGCCCAATCCCTACTGCCTAAGCCCTGGCCGCTACGCGGCCAGATCGCGCAGCACGTATTGCAAAATGCCGCCATTCTTGAAGTAGTCGAGTTCGTCCAGCGTATCGATGCGGCAGATGATCGGCACGTTCTTCACGGTGCCGTCGCCATAGGTCACCTTGGCGATCATCGTCTGGCGTGGCTTGATGGTGCTTATGCCGTCGATCTCGACCAGCTCGTCACCCTTGAGGTTGAGCGAGGCCCATGAGGTGCCTTCCTCGAAGACGAAGGGGATGACGCCCATGCCGACTAGGTTGGAGCGATGGATGCGCTCGAAGGACTGGGCGATGACGGCACGGACACCGAGGAGATTCGTTCCTTTAGCTGCCCAGTCGCGCGAGGAGCCGTTGCCGTATTCGACGCCGGCGAAGATGACCAGCGGCACGCCTTCCTTTTTGTATCTCATCGCCGCGTCGTAGATCGATTCCTCTTCCTTCGACGGGTAGTGGATGGTGTAGCCGCCCTCGCGGCCGTTCTCGCCCAGCATGTGGTTGCGGATGCGGATGTTGGCGAAGGTGCCGCGCATCATCACCTCATGGTTGCCGCGCCTTGTGCCGTACTGGTTGAAGTCGGCAACGCCGACGCCATGGTCGGTGAGGTATTTGCCGGCCGGGGAAGCGGCCTTGATCGAACCCGCCGGTGAGATGTGATCGGTGGTGATCTTGTCGCCGAACAGGCCGAGCACGCGCGCGCCCTTGATGTCGCCGATCTTGCCGAAACCGGAGGTCATGCCGGCGAAATAGGGCGGGTTCTGCACATAGGTCGAGTTGTCGTCCCAGGCATAGGTCTGGCCTTCCGGCGCCTTGACGTTCTGCCAGTATTCGTCGCCCTTGAAGACGTCGGCATATTTGCGGGCGAATAGCTCACGTGTGACGTTCTTCTCGATGAACTCCTGGATCTCGGCCGAACTCGGCCAGATATCCCTGAGATAGACCGGCTTGCCGTCGCGGCCTTCGCCGAGTGGCTCGGTGGTCAGGTCCTTGGTGACGGTGCCGGCCAAAGCATGGGCTACCACCAGCGGCGGCGACGCCAGATAGTTCGCCTGCACGTCAGGTGAAACACGGCCTTCGAAGTTGCGGTTGCCGGAGAGCACTGCGGCGGCGATCAGGCCCTTATCGTTGATGGTCTTGGAGATCGGCGCCGGCAGCGGGCCGGAATTGCCGATGCAGGTGGTGCAGCCGAAACCAACCAGGTTGAAGCCGATCTGGTCGAGCTCCTTCTGCAGGCCGGACTTTTCCAGATATTCGGCGACCACCTGGCTGCCCGGCGCCAGCGAGGTCTTCACCCACGGCTTCTGCTTGAGGCCGAGCCGGTTGGCGTTGCGCGCCAAGAGGCCGGCGCCGATCAGCACGCTCGGGTTGGAGGTGTTGGTGCAGGACGTGATGGCGGCAATCACGACATCGCCATGGCCGAGATCATGGTCGGTGCCTCCGACGGCATAGCGCTTGTGGATTTCGGCAGCCTTCTTGTACTCGGTCTCCATCGCCTTGGCGAAGCCGGCCGGAATGCCTTCGAGCGGAACGCGGCCTTCGGGACGCTTGGGACCTGCCATCGACGGCACGACGCTGTCGAGCTCGAGTTCGAGCAGGTCGGTGAAGACAGGGTCGGCCGAGCCGGCGTCACGCCACATGCCTTGCGCCTTGGAATAGGCTTCGACCAGGGCGATGCGGCTTTCCTCGCGGCCCGACATTGTGAGGTAGCGGATGGTCTCGCCATCGACCGGGAAGAAGCCGCAGGTGGCGCCATATTCGGGCGCCATGTTGCCGATGGTGGCGCGGTCGGCCAGCGTCATGTTGGACAGGCCCGGGCCGAAGAACTCGACGAACTTGCCGACGACGCCCTTCTTGCGCAGCATCTGGGTGACGGTCAGCACCAGGTCAGTGGCGGTGATGCCTTCCCTGAGCTTGCCGGTGAGGCGGAAGCCGATGACTTCGGGCAACAGCATGGAAACCGGCTGGCCGAGCATCGCCGCCTCGGCCTCGATGCCGCCGACGCCCCAGCCGAGCACGCCAAGGCCGTTGATCATGGTGGTGTGCGAATCGGTGCCGACGCAGGTGTCGGGATAAGCGGTGGTTTCGCCGTCTTCCGTGTTGGTCCAGACGACCTGACCGAGATATTCGAGGTTGACCTGATGGCAGATGCCGGTGCCGGGCGGCACGACGCGAAAATTGTGGAACGCCTGCTGGCCCCATTTCAGGAATTTATAGCGCTCTTCGTTGCGCTCATATTCGAGCTCGACATTCCTGGCAAAGGCCAGTGGCGTGCCGAATTCGTCGACGATGACGGAGTGGTCGATGACGAGGTCGACCGGCACCAGCGGATTGATCTTCTGCGGATCCCCGCCGAGCGCCTTGAGGCCGTCGCGCATGGCGGCAAGGTCGACCACCGCCGGGACGCCGGTGAAATCCTGCATCAGGACACGCGCCGGGCGATAGGCGATCTCGACGCCAGCGGTGCCCTTGTCCGTCAGCCAGCCGGCCACAGCCTGGATAGAGTCCTTGGTGACGGAGCGGCCGTCTTCATTGCGCAAAAGGTTTTCCAGCAGCACCTTCATCGAATAAGGCAGCTGGGCAATGCCGGTGAGGCCGTTCTTCTCGGCCTCGACCAGATTGTAATAGACATAGCCCGCGCCACCCACGGTGAGGGTGCGGCGGCAATTGAAACTGTCGAGGGATTTTGACACGTGCGGTCCGTCCTTGTCTGTTCAGCCTGAAAGGGAACGGACGCCGATGGGCATGCAATCACGCGCAAAGGTGCGGGTACGGCCATTTCCGCTGTCCGTTCCCAGCCAACCCGAGCCGTTCAAGGCGGCGCGTGCGCTGGTTCGGCGCAAATTCTGTTCCCGTGCCGACCGCTGGCACGGATGTCCCGCATATAGAGAATTTTCTGGAATAGTTCTAGACAGTTGCGGAGCAAATTTGTGCGATGCGGCAGCTATCGCGCGGTAAAGTTTTCGGGACGGGCAGGCATGCGGCTGATTGCCGAAAATCTGGGCGGCGAACGCGGCGGCGAGACGGTCTTTTCCGGCATCGGTTTTGCGCTCGACAAGGGCCAGGTGCTGGTCGTCACCGGGCCGAACGGCTCGGGCAAATCGACGCTGCTCAGGGTCATCGCCGGGCTGCTACCGAAGGCGCAAGGCGATGTGCGCATCGAGGGCGGCGAAAGGTTTCCGACGATCGCTTCGGCGGTCCACTATCTCGGCCACCTCAATGCACTGAAGACGGCGCTCAGCGTGGCGGAGAATCTGCGCTTCTGGCGCGATTTCAACGGCGATGGGCAGTTGGGTGTCGGAGAGGCGCTGGAGACGGTTGGTCTCGGCGGCATCGGCCATCTGCCTTTCGGATATTTGTCGACCGGGCAAAGGCGGCGGGCGGCGATTGCGAAATTGCTGGTCAGTCATAAGCCGCTGTGGCTGCTGGATGAGCCGACGGCTGGGCTGGACAAGGCCTCGGAGGCGCGGTTTGCGGGGCTGATGACGAGGCATTGCGCAGAAGGTGGAATCATTGTCGCGGCGACGCATTTGCCACTGGGATTGGATGTAGCACAGGCATTGAGGATGGGAGCAACAGGGTGATGTCGGCATTCCCGCCCACCCCCCTCTGCCCTGCCGGGCATCTCCCCCGCAGGGGGGGAGATCAGATGTCATGCCGGCTTTCGCCAATCACCGGCATTGAAAAAGAGGCGTCAGCAGTGGAACTGCCAATCTCCCCCCTTGCGGGGGAGATGTCCGGGAGGACAGAGGGGGGTGTGAAGGAACGCCACCTTCGGCAAGATGGCGATCAAACCGCAGGCGCGGCTTGGCAATGCTAGCCCTCTTCCTGCGCGACATCCGCCTCTCCGTCCGCGCCGGCGGCGGAGCGCTCACCGGCGTCATCTTCTTCCTCGCCGTCATCGCCACCATCCCCTTCGGTGTCGGACCGGACCTGAAGCTGCTCGCCCGCATCGGTCCGGCGATCCTTTGGATCGGCGCTCTGCTCGCCTGCCTGCTCGGCCTCGACCGGCTGTTTCAGGCCGATCGCGAAGACGGGTCGCTCGATCTTCTGGTGCTGGGCAATGACCGCCACATGCTGGCGTTGACGGTACTGGTGAAGTGCCTGGCGCATTGGGCGGGCAGCGTTCTGCCGCTGGTGGTTGCGGCACCTCTGCTGAGCCTGTTCATGAACATGGAGCCGCTCAGCATCGGCGCCACCGCGCTCACGCTGCTGGTCGGCACGCCGGCGATCACTTTCATCGGCGCGGTCGGGGCGGCGGTGGCGGTGGCGCTGCCGCGCGGCGGGCTGCTGATCTCGGTGCTGGTGTTGCCGCTGACCATCCCGGTGCTGATCTTCGGGGTGTCGGCGAGCTACGGCGCGGTGGCCGACCCTGATCCGTTCCTGCAGCCCTTCCTCATTCTTGCCGCGCTGACGCTGTTTCTTGCCGTGCTGGGTCCGGTGGCAGCAGCACTGGCGCTGCGGCATGGAACGGACTGATATGACCGCTGCGGCGCGACGATCAATTGCGAAGCCCCAGCCGCAAAGCTAAGAAAGCCGCAAAGCTATGGGAAGGCCATGATCGAGCACGACGAAGTGACGGTGGAAGGGGAGCGAAGCGCATGAGTGCACACGCACTCTATGTCGCGGCCGCCTATGGCATCACGGTGATCGTGCTGGCCGGGCTGATCGGCTGGATCCTGCTCGACCAGCGGACCCGCAAGCGCGAACTGGCAGACCTCGAAGCGGCCGGCGTGCGGCGTCGCTCGGACAAAGCCGGTACTGGGGCCAGCACTGGGGCCAGCAAGCCATGAGCACGGAAACCGAAACGCCGGCGTCGCCGCGCCGCCGCCTGATCGTGCTGTTGCCGCTGCTGGTTTTTCTCGGCCTCGCCGGATTGTTCCTGTCGCAGCTTTTGTCGGGACGCGATGAGGCGGCAGTGCCGTCGGCGCTGATCGGCCTGCCGGCGCCGCAGACCAACCTGCCGGCGCTGGAAGGGTCAAACCTGCCCGGGCTGGATTCGAAAGCCTTCGCCGGCAAGGTAACGCTGGTCAACGTCTTTGCATCGTGGTGCGCGCCGTGCCGGGAAGAGCATCCGGTGCTCTTGCAGCTGTCGCAGGACAAGCGCTTGGTCATGGCCGCGCTAAACTACAAGGACCAAGCGCAAAACGCGCGCCGGTTCCTTGGTGATCTCGGCAATCCGTTCCAGGCGATAGGTGTCGACGAGGCCGGCCGCACGGCCATCGACTGGGGCGTCTACGGCGTGCCGGAAACCTTCGTCATCGGCAAGGACGGCAAGATTGCCTACAAGCATGTCGGGCCGCTGACACGGGAGTCGGCGAGGGATGTTCTGTTGCCGCAGATTGAAAAGGCGCTCGCGGCACCGGGCTGACGTTGGCGCCATGCCCCTCATCGGGCCGCTACGCGGCCCCCTCCTCCCCGTGGGGGAGAAGAGGGAAGCATCGGCACAGGCTAGCTCCTCTCCCCGGGGGGAGAGGTCGGATTGCCCGAATTGCTCATGCAATTCGGTTTGGCAATCCGGGTGAGGGGGCGGTGCCCCGCTGAGGTCTGAAATGCTCAGCCGTAGATCTGCCTGTGGACCTGGTAGAGCATTTCCGAGCGGTCGGCGCGCAGGTCGGCCAGATCGCGGCTCGTCAGGTTTTCGATTTCCGCGACGAGGCGGTTGTAGTGGCGGCGCTTGGCCATCGAGGAGCGCGCGCGGGAGAAGAGGTTGTCAAAAGCCATAGCAAGGGTCCTTTCGTGCCGCATATCAGCGGTGAATTTGTTCCTCCCTTGGTCGTTCGCAACATGACATAGGAATGGTGCGATGCAAAAAGAAGATGTTGCAATGCACCATTGCACAGGGCGCATAGCGGGTTAATACAGCGCTACAGCACCATAAACGGCCGGACAGGCTGGCGGGCCATGCCGGCCGGGCACCTTTTGTCTTACAATTGCGCCTGCGCCACCTTGCCATCGCGCCCGCAGGCTGGCTTGATCCGCGCGTCACGTGATGCCGGAGGAAATGCATGGCGACCGCAGACTATTACGAAATTCTCGATCCGCGTTTCGCGCGGCTGTTCAACGGCAACGCCCAGGTGGAAAAGCTGTTTACCGGATGTCAGTGGGCGGAAGGGCCGGCCTGGTTCGCCGCCGGCCGCTATGTCGTCTGGTCCGACATCCCCAACAACCGTATGCTGCGCTATGACGAGACCGACGGCAATGTCAGCGTCTTCCGTCAGCCCTCCGGCAATTCCAACGGCAACACCGTCGACCGCCAGGGCCGACTGGTGACGTGCGAGCATTCCGGCCGCCGCGTCAGCCGCACCGAGCATGACGGCTCGATCACCACCATCGCGGCCGAATGGAAAGGCAAGCGGCTGAATTCGCCCAATGACGCGGTCGTGAAATCCGACGGCTCGATCTGGTTCACCGATCCGAGCTACGGCATCGACACCGACTATGAGGGCGACAAGGCCGAAAGCGAGATCGGCGCTTGCAATGTCTACCGGGTCGATCCGGATACGGGCGAGGTCGAGGCCGTCATCACCGACATGGTCCGGCCGAACGGGCTTGCCTTTTCACTGGATGAAAGCCAGCTCTATGTCGTCGACACCGGCCGCACCCATGGCGCGCAGAACCCCGCGCATATGCGGGTCTTCAACGTCGGCAAGCACGGCAAGAAGGTGTCGGGCGGCAAGGTGTTCGCCGACTGCACGGCCGGCCTGTTCGACGGCTTTCGGCTCGACGAGGCCGGCCGCATCTGGACCAGTGCCGCCGACGGCATCCATTGCTACGATCCCGACGGCACGCTGATCGGCAAGGTCAAGGTGCCGGAAGTGACCGCCAATTGCGTGTTCGGCGGCAACAAGCTGAACTGCCTCTACATCGCCGGCACCACGTCGCTCTACATGGTGCGGCTGATGGTGAACGGGGCGAAGACGTATTGAGGTTGCTGGAAACGCTTCTCTGGCGGCCCTTGATGGCGTTTCTGCGCATGTCCGCGGCGCCTGTTGCGCGGCGGCCGCCGGAACGACCGACAAGCGATTCGCCGGAGCGGATTTCGGAGCCGCGGCGCGGCGCTATCAGACACAATTCAAGGGGAGGACATCATGCCATTCGTCAACATCCGCATCGTCAAGGAAGTGATCGCCGCTGATCCCGCTGGCAAGAAGGCCGACATTGCCAAAAAGGTCACGGCGGCCATCATGGACGCCACCGGGCTTAGCAATGACGACGTCTGGGTGGTGTTCGAAGAGGTCAACGCGCGCGACTGGTATGTCGGTGTGACCGATGTCGAGACGTTGCGGAAGGGGTAGCACTGCGGCACGTTGGGGTGCGCCGCACCCTTTCGTTCGTCATCCTAGGGTCTGCGCCGCGTCGCTTCGCTCCTTGCTCCGCCCTAGGATGACGAGGCAACGTTTGCGCGTATAAAACTCGCGAAAACCTGCACCGCTTCGCGCATGGCCCGCAGGTTCTCGTCCTCTCCCAGGATCGCTTCTAGCTCCGGCGGTTTCTTGCCGAGCAAGGCAATCTCCAGAACCGCATTCTCACAAAGCGCGAACGACATGGTGCGCATGATCTCGGCCAGCGCGGCGCGGGCATAGAGCGAGCGCGCGGAGGCGTGGGCCAGCATGGCGGGCTTGCCGACGGCGGCGTCGCGCGAGACCAGCCAGTCGAGCGCGTTTTTCATGCCGCCGGGCACGCCATGGGCATATTCGGGGCAGGAGACGATGATGCCGTCGGCGCTGGTGACGGCCTCGATCAGCCGCATGGCCTCGGCCGGTGTGCGCTCGCCTTCGTCATCCGGGTTGAAGATCGGCAGCAGGCCGAGCCCGTCATAGACAGTTACGCGGCAATCCGAAGGCGCGTTCGCGGACAGCGCCGCCAGCAGCGCCGAATTGGTCGAGGCGGCGCGCAGGCTGCCGGAGATGGCGAGGAGTTCGATCACGGGGAAACAGGGCTAGGGAAACCGGCAAAGGACCGCAATGGCGAATCGTACCCGAAATCTACCACAGGGTCTTGCTGTAGGCTTCGTCCAGCGAGCGGTCGAAATCGTCGGCAGTTTCGGCATGCGCCATCTGATCGGACAGGATCTGACCGAGCGTCGGCAATGTCGCGCGGTCGTGCCAGCTGTCCGGCTTCCACAATTCGGAGCGCATGAAGGCCTTGGCGCAGTGCATGTAAGCGGCCTTGACGCTCACCACGACGACGCTTTGCGGTTGCTTGCCGTCGACGGTGAGGCGCTCGCGCAAACCGGCATCGACGGTTATGCGGGCGTCGCCATTGATGCGCAGCGTCTCGTTCATGCCGGGGATGAGAAAAAGCAGCCCGACCGAAGGGTTGAGCAGGATGTTTTCCAGCGTGTCCAGCCGGTTGTTGCCGGGCCGGTCGGGAATGGCGATGGTCGTGTCGTCGAGGACAAGGGCAAAGCCCGGTCTGTCGCCTTTCGGCGTCACGTCGGCATTGCCGGCGCCGTCGGAAGAACCGATCAGCACGAAAGGGCTCTTGCCGATGAAAGAGCGGCAGTGGCCGTCGAGCGCCCTGAGTTCCTTGCGCATCGAGGTGTCGGTCGGCCGCGGGGTCTTGTAGATCGTCCTCAGTTCATCGCGCGTGGTGACGAATTCCATGGCCGTCTCCGTTTATTCTGACGCAATTCCGGACGGCTTCACACTTTTCCTGGAATTGCTCTACTTGCCGGCTTCTTCCACCTTCTCGGCCTTATCCTCGATCGAATGGTGCAGGATCAGCGGCATCTGGCTGAAGGTGAACAACAGGGTGATCGGCATGATGCCCCAGACCTTGAAGGTAACCCAGAAGTCGGTGGAAAAATTCCGCCACACCACTTCATTGGCAAGAGCCAGGAACAGGAAGAACAGGCCCCAGCGGAAAGTCAGCTTGCGCCAGCCTTCGGCATCGAGGCGAAAGGCCGAATCGAAGACATAGCCGAGCAGCGATCGGCCGAAATACAGACCGCCGAGCAGCACGCCGCCGAACAGGGTGTTGACGATGGTCGGCTTCATCTTGATGAACACGTCGTCCTGCAGATAGAGCGTCAGCGCGCCGAAGATGAAGACGACGACGCCCGAGACCATCGGCATGATCGGCAAGGTGCGCAGCAGCAGCCAGGAGGCGATCAGCGCGATCGCCGTCGCCGCCATGAAAAGGCCGGTGGCGACGAAGATCGGCCCGCCGAATTCGGCCAGGACAGGAAATTTCTGCACCAGCCAGGCGCCGCGTGCATTGGCGAAGAAGAACACCATCAGCGGCCCGAGTTCCAGCACCAGCTTGAGCAGCGGATTGACGCTTTCTTTCTTCTTTCGCGGGTCGGACGGGTCGCGTTCGAGGATGGGTGGGTTCATGACTTCCTTCTGACGCATGATCTTGTCCAAAAAGCCGTCAGCTCTTCGGGATCATTGCCTGTTACGCTACGCCGGCGATCGCCCTGGCGAATTCGCCGGCCGAGAATGGTTCGAGGTCGTCGACCTGTTCGCCGACGCCGATGAAGTAGACCGGCAGTTTGTGCTTTGCCGCGATCGCGACCAGAATACCGCCGCGCGCCGTGCCGTCCAGCTTGGTCATCACCAGGCCGTTGACGCCGGCGACATTGCGGAAGATCTCGACCTGATTGAGCGCATTCTGGCCGGTGGTGGCGTCGACCGTCTGCAGCACGGTATGCGGCGCTTCCGGATCGAGCTTGCCCAGCACGCGCACGATCTTTTCCAGCTCCGCCATCAGTTCGGTCTTGTTTTGCAGCCGGCCGGCGGTGTCGATGATCAGTACGTCGGAGCCGGCCTCCTTGGCGCGTTCGAAAGCGTCGTAGGCAAGGCCGGCGGCATCCGCGCCGATCTTCGAGGCGATGACCGGAGACTTCGTCCTCTCGCCCCAGATCTTCAGCTGCTCGATGGCTGCAGCGCGAAAGGTATCGCCGGCGGCCAGCATCACCGACAGGCCACCATCGGTCAGTTTGGCGGCGAGCTTGCCGATGGTCGTGGTCTTGCCGGTGCCGTTGACGCCGACCACCAGAATGACATGCGGCTTGTGCGACAGGTCGAGCTCCAGCGGCATGGCGACATGGGCCAGCACCTTCTCCACCTCGGCCGCCATGATGGTGCGGACATCCGCGTCGGAGACATCCTTGCCGTAGCGGCTGGCAGCGAGGGCATCGGTGACGCGCAAGGCTGTTTCCATGCCCAGATCGGCACGGATCAGCACGTCCTCCAGATCCTGCAGCGTCTCCTCGTCGAGCTTGCGCTTGGTGAAGACGCCGGCGATGTTGCCGGTGAGTTCTTTCGAGGAGCGGGCAAGCCCGTCGCGCATGCGCTGGAACCAGGAGCGTCGCGGCGCCGGTTCGGGCGCCTTTTGCGGCTCGGCTTTCTGCTCGACCTTTTTGGTGACGGTGACTTTGCCGGGAGCTGGTTTTGACTGTGGCGAAGGTTGCGGGGCCGGCGCGGGCGCTAGCTCGGCAACGATGGTCTTGGCTTCGACCGGCGCGGGTACAGCTTCAACCGACGTGCGCTTTACCTCCCCCTTGATGGGGGAGGTCCCAAGCGAAGCTTGGGGGTGGGGGTGATTTGCGCTGGCGTCGGCGCCATCACCCCCCCCCGCCGCTTCGCGTCGACCCTCCCCACCGAGGGGAGGGTGGGGCGCCTCGTCCTTCTCCCCGTGGCTATACGGGGAGAAGGTGCCGGCAGGCGGATGAGGGGCGGCGCTGACCTCTGAGGTAGGCTGTGCGGGAGGCGCGGACGGTTGCGGCACTTCGATCGGGGCGGCCGGTTCTGCTGGAGTCTCGGCAGGCGTCGGCGCTTCGACGGGAGCGGGCTCCAGCTGCGGTTCCGGACGCGATGGTTCGATCTCCGGCTCGGCCGGCGCCGGCGGCACTTCTTGGGGCTGCGGCTCGGGAGCCGGCTCCGGAACCGCTGGCGGCGCAGGAACTTCTTCCGGTGCAGGCGGCTCGGGTATCTCCGGCTCAGGCTGCGGTTCTTCTACCGGCGCGGGCTCCGGCAACGGTTCCGGCTCGGATGGGACGACCGGTTCCGGCGCGGGCGGGATGGTCGGCGCGGGTTTGGGCTTCGGTTCTTCTGGCGCCGACTGCGGCGCAGGCTTTACCTCCCCCTCGATGGGGGAGGTCCCAAGCGAAGCTTGGGGGTGGGGGTGAGTGGCGCCGGCGTCGGCGCTCTCACCCCTCCCCGCCACTTCGTGGCGACCCTCCCCATCGAGGGGAGGGTGGGGCGTCGGCGGCTCGGGCTCCTCGCGCTTCAAGAACTCCGGAACGACCTGCTCGGCCGCCGGCTTCAGCGCCTCAAGCGCATCCCATTTGATCGGCGGCAGGGGAGCGGTTTCGTCGATGCGCTCCTCGACGACTTCCTTCTTGCCGAACGAAAATATGTTCTTGAAAAAACCGGCCATGCTTCAATCGTCTCAGGGGGCGCGGGCAGTGAGCGGGGCTGCTATCAGGCGCGCGCCGTCATGGCCGGTGATGTCTGCCTCGACGATCTCGCCCGGCGCGCCTGTGCCGAGCGCGGCAAGCGTGAACCCTTCGGTGCGGCCGAGGCCGTCGCGCTCGATAAGGATCGTTTGGCGCGTTCCCGGGAGGGATGACAGATGGCGGCGATACGCAGCCTCACCAGCGGCGCGCAGCTGGGCCGCGCGCTGCTTGACCAATTCGCGGCGGACCTGCGGCATGCGCGCGGCGGGCGTGCCTTCGCGCGGCGAAAACGGGAAGACATGCAGGTGCGTCAGCCCACATTCCTCGACAATATTTGTCGAATTCTCGAACATTTCCTCGGTCTCGGTCGGGAAGCCGGCGATGATGTCGGCGCCGAAGACGATTTCGGGGCGCAGCTTGCGCACATCCTCGCAGAAGCGGATCGACTGGTCACGCAAATGCCTGCGCTTCATGCGCTTCAGGATCATGTCGTCACCTGATTGCAGCGACAGATGCAGATGCGGCATCAGCCTGGGTTCGGTGGCGATGGCGTCGAGCAGATCATCATCCGCCTCGATCGAATCGATTGAGGACAGCCGCAGCCGCCTCACATCAGGCACCTGCTTCAGGATGGTCTTCACCAGCTTTCCCAGCTTCGGCGCGCCCGGCAGGTCGGCGCCGAAGCTGGTCATGTCGACGCCGGTCAGCACGATCTCGGCGTAGCCGTTGCCGGCCAGACGCTTGACCTGCTCGACAACCGCGCCCATCGGCACCGAGCGTGAGTTGCCGCGGCCATAGGGGATGATGCAGAAGGTGCAGCGATGGTCGCAGCCGTTCTGCACCTGGACGAAAGCACGCGCCCGGCCCTCAATGGCGTCGACCATGTGGCCGGCGGTCTCGCGCACCGAGAAAATGTCGTTGACGCGCGCCTTTTCGGTGTCGTTGACGCCGAAATCCGGCAGCGCGCGATAGGAGTTCGCCTTCAGCTTCTCCTCATTGCCGAGCACGAGGTCGACCTCGTCCATGGCGGCAAAATTCTGCGGTTCGGTCTGCGCGGCGCAGCCGGTGACGATGATGCGCGCCGCCGGGTTTTCGCGGCGGGCTTTGCGGATCGACTGCCTGGCCTGGCGCACCGCTTCCGAAGTGACGGCGCAGGTGTTGAAGATGATAGCCCCGCCTTTGAGCGCGCCGAGGCCGGCACTTTCGGCCTCGCGCCGCATCACCTCGGATTCATAGGTGTTGAGACGGCAGCCGAAGGTGACGACGTCTATGCCTTGGGAGTTGAGGCCCTTGGTATCGGCAAGTGCAGACATCAGGCCGCGCTTTCGGTGTCGCGGGCCCAGGTGCCGGTCGACGGATCGAAACTGCCGGAAAATTCCCATTCAGCGGCACCGGTCAGGATGACGTGGTCGTCGTCGCGCCATTCCACATGCAGCGAGCCGCCGCCGGGCGTCATCAGCGTAACGCTGCGGCCGGTGCGCCGGGTGCGGGCAGCGGCGACGACGGAAGCGCAAGCGGCCGAGCCGCAGGCCTTGGTCAGGCCGGCGCCGCGTTCCCAGGTGCGGATGATCATCGTCTCCGGCGACGTTACCTGGGCGATAGTGATGTTGGCGCGCTCGGGGAAGATCGGATGGTTTTCGAGCAGCGGGCCGAAACGCTCGAGTTCGTAGGACCAGACATCGTTTTCGACCCAGAAGATGGCGTGCGGGTTGCCCATCGAGAGAGCCGAAGGCGAATGCAGCACCGGCGCGTCGATGGGGCCGATCTGCAACTCGATCATGCGGGTGTCGCGGAATTCCTCAGCCAGCGGGATATCCTGCCAGCCGAAGCGCGGCGTGCCCATGTCGACCGAGATGGTGCCGTCGGCATGTTCGACGGCGTTGAGGATGCCGGCGCGGGTCTCAAAGGTGAAAGTCTTCTGGCCGGTTTCGGCGGCCAGCGCCTGGACGACACAGCGCATGCCGTTGCCGCAGGCCTGCGCGCCCGAGCCGTCGGAATTCAAGATGTCGATGTAAAAGGCGGTGCCCGGCGTGCGCGAATCGTGGATCGCCATGATCTGGTCGAACCTAGTCGCCGCATCGGCGTTCAGCGCGACAGCCGACGCCGCCGTGACCCTATCGGCACGGCCACGCATGTCGGCGACGATGATTTCGTTGCCGATGCCGTTCATCTTGGCGAAGGGGGCAGTGCCTGCCATGATCTGAGGTAATTCCTGTACGTTTCGCCGCTATATGGCGGAAACGGGCGGGAATTACCAGTGTGGGCTGCGTTTAGGTTACCGCGAAAACGCCGAGCACGATCAGCAGGAAGATGACGAGAACGATGCCGATCAGCACGCGCGCGCCGGTGGCGGCGGCACCGGCCAGCGCCGGCATGCCGAGCAGGCTGGCGGCGGCAGCAACGATGAGAAGAATGATGATCCATTTGATCATGGACAATGCCTCGCAAATTGACTGCAGCGGCCTAAGAACGCATCTGCCGCGCTCTGGTTCCCTCTTGCCGCGAGGCTCTCTCCGACTGGGCGCGCTATTCGGCAATCTCGAAGTCGGTCGTGAAAGGCGCCGTCTTTTGCGAGTTCTCGTCATGCATGAGGAAATCCGCTCGGTATTTGCCGGGGGGAACGCCATCCAGGGAGACGTTTAATTTGAAGAACATCTCTCGGTTATGCGAGCGCGAGGCGAGCTGGACCCGGCCAAGCTTTTCGACGGTTCCCAGCTTCTCGCCCGACTGGGAAAGCACGGTAAGGTCAACGTAAAGCGCGATCTGGTTGTTGCCGAGCCCATCCGAGCCGTAGCCGTAACCGACCGGCTCCATATAAAGCACAATCTCTTCGCCCGGCTTGTAGACATGGTTCGGGCGCTCGGCGTAGGCGCCGAACCCGCTGGCCGACAGGATATGCTTCACATTTTGCACGCCAAGCGGCATCGCTTGCCACAGAGCGTCCTCGGCGCTGCGGAATTTGTCCAGCGCGCCGGCGCCATCACCCGCCTGCAGTGCCTTTTCGGCTTCAGCGGCGCGATCGGTGATTTCACCCGCGAAAGCGGCCGGCGTCGAAATTACCAGCGCGATCAAAACTGCCAAGATTGATTTCATCTGTTCCCCCTGTTGCGATAGACCATCGGCTAAAATGGCAGTGCCGTAAACGGCCAAATGCAGACTCCAGCCGCGCTCGATCTCGGGAACGTCCCAAACCTCGCCCGGACACAAGGCGCGAAACCGCTCACGCGCCAGGCCTTGCGCCTCAAGCGCTTCAGTCAGTTTTGCGCCGGCAGTTGCGCTCGACCGCCGATGCGCCGACCTGCTGCGGGCTCCGGTGCCGCTTTCGCAACCAATGTACTGGTTGGAAGCGCGCTAGAGCGAAGACATGCCTTTTGTCCGCCAGCCATTTTGCGACAAATTTACAACAATTCGTGGTGCAAACCCTATTTTAACCATATCGGGTTGAAATTTCGCCACCTTCTCCATCTTGGTGAGGGGTGAGATTGTGCGGACGGCTTCCCCCCCAGCCGGATCCGACGGAGGTTTGAATGATTTTTTCGAGAAGCGGGCTGATGGCCGTATCGCTGGCAGCGCTCGTTGCGAGCGGCTGTTCGACCTCGCGTTTTTCATCGATGGATGACCAGCAGCCCGCCCCGCTGCAGCCCGCGCCCGCCGGCACGGTGAGCGGAAGCCAACTGCCGCCCCCGGCAGCGCCGGGCACCACCGACCCATCGCAATTCCCGACCGCGCCGGCAGGCGCGCAGGTCGCCTCGCTGCCGCCGGACGGATCGGCGCCGGCCGGAGCCTCCGACCTTACCGCTGCGAGCGTTGCCGGCGTCTGGAACGCCAGCGTGTCCGGACAGAGCTGCAAGGTGGCGACGCCGCAGACCAAATTCGGCGCCGGCTTCCGCGCCGGGCCGCTGCATTGCCCGCCGCCCATCGACGGCATCAAATCGTGGAACGTCGCCGGCAAGCAGCTGACGCTCTATGACGAGAATGGCGGCACGCTGGCGCGGCTCTATTCCTCGGGCGGTTCGAAATTCGACGGCCAGACTACCAACGGCTTGCCGATATCGCTTACAAGGTAGGCAGGGTATGCTGATATTCAGGTGAGGCCGGCCTGCGAACGGCGGCTTCCTGCGCTTCCGGTGCGTACTTAAGTACGCTCCGCTCCGGTTCTCAGGAGCCACCATTCTCGGCTCGGCCTGACCTGAACCTCAACACACCCTGATCTTTCCTGGAGCAATCCGCTCAAAGTAAGCGACGTGACCGATGCATCTGCGTGACGGCCTCCAGACCCATGCGACCGTCAGGCAGCGCTACGACCATCTGGTCGCAACCGGCGCCATCGAGCGCGATCCTGCGCAGGAGCGCATCGCCGCCGCGCTCGACCGGCTGACCGACGAGATCTCGGTCAAGCGGCTGGCGCACAAGTCGAGCGCGCTCGGCTGGCTGTTTGCCCGCAAGCGCGAGA